>JBILMF010000165.1:0-6124 GCA_044375655.1 Steroidobacteraceae bacterium
GTCTTCCCATGGTCCACGTGACCAATCGTCCCAACGTTCACGTGCGGCTTGTTGCGTTCGAATTTTTCCTTGGACACGACTCTATCTCCTCGAGAAAGGGAAGCGGTTAACGGTTGATGATCGAATCGGCGATGTTCGGCGGTACTTCGGTGTACTTCTCGAACTCCATGGTGAAGGTCGCGCGACCCTGACTCATGGAGCGCACCGAAGTGGCGTAGCCGAACATCTCCGAGAGCGGAACCTGCGCGAGGATCGCCTTGCCGGAGGGGTTGTCCTCCATGCCGGTGATCTGGCCGCGCCGGCGGTTGAGATCGCCGATGACGTCGCCCGAGTAATCCTCCGGCGTCACCACCTCGACCTTCATGATGGGCTCGAGGATGACCGGCTTCGCGTTGCGGAAACCATCCTTGAAACCGATGGACGCGGCGATCTTGAAGGCCATCTCGTTCGAATCGACGTCATGGTAGGAGCCGTCGAAGGCCGTCACCTTGACGTCGACGACGGGGTAGCCCGCGAGCACGCCGGTCTCGACGGCCTCCTTGACGCCCTTGTCGATGGCCGGAATGAACTCGCGCGGCACGGCGCCGCCCACGATGCCGTTGACGAACTCGTAGCCCTTGCCCGGCTCGTTGGGCTCGAGCCGCAGCCAGACGTGGCCGTACTGGCCGCGACCGCCCGACTGGCGCACGAACTTGCCTTCGGAGTCGACCTTGCCACGGATGGTTTCGCGGTAGGCGACCTGCGGCTTGCCGACGTTGGCCTCGACCTTGAACTCGCGCTTCATGCGGTCGACGATGATCTCGAGGTGCAACTCGCCCATGCCGGAGATGATGGTCTGCCCCGACTCCTGGTCGGTGTGCACACGGAAGGAGGGGTCCTCCTTGGCGAGGCGCTGCAACGCGATGCCCATCTTCTCCTGGTCGGCCTTGGTCCGCGGCTCGACTGCGACCGAGATGACGGGGTTCGGGAACACCATCTTCTCGAGCGTGATGACCTTGTTTTCGGCGCACAGCGTGTCGCCGGTGATCACGTCCTTGAGACCGACGGCGGCAGCGATGTCGCCGGCGCGAACTTCCTTGATTTCGCTGCGCTCGGACGCGTGCATCTGCAGCAGACGGCCGATACGCTCGCTGCGGCTCTTGGTCGGCACGTACACCGAATCACCGGAGTTGAGGACGCCCGAGTAGACGCGGAAGAAGGTGAGGTTGCCGACGAAGGGATCGTTGAGGATCTTGAAGGCGAGCGCCGCGAACGGCGCGTCGTCGTTGGCCGCGCGCGTTGCCGGCTCGCCGCGCTCGTCCGTGCCACGCACCGCAGGCACCTGCGCGGGCGAGGGCATGTATTCGACGACGGCGTCGAGCAGCGCCTGCACGCCCTTGTTTTTGAAGGCCGTGCCGCACATGCAGAGCACGATCTCGTTGCGCCAGGCACGCTCGCGCAGCCCGGCCTTGATCTCGTCCTGCGACAGCTCCCCGCCTTCGAGGTACTTGTTCATCAGGGTTTCGTTGGCTTCGGCCGCCGCCTCAACCACCAGAGTCCGCGCCGCAGCCGCCTCGTCGAGCAGCCCGGCCGGGATATCGCGGTATTCGAAATTCATGCCCTGAGTGTCGGCGTCCCAGTAGATCGCCTTCATCTTGAGCAGGTCGATGACCCCCTCGAACTCGTCCTCGGCGCCGATCGGCAGCTGGATCGGCACGGGGTTGCCGCGCAGGCGACTCCTGATCTGCTCGACGCAGCGCGCGAAGTTGGCGCCCGAGCGGTCCATCTTGTTGACGAAGGCGATGCGCGGTACGCCATAGCGGTTCATCTGCCGCCACACCGTCTCCGACTGCGGCTGCACGCCCGACACCGCGCAAAACAGCGCCACCGCAGAATCGAGCACCCGCAGCGAACGCTCGACCTCGATGGTGAAGTCGACGTGCCCCGGGGTGTCGATGATGTTGATGCGATATTCGGGGAACTGCTTGTCCATCCCCTTCCAGAAGCAGGTGGTGGCCGCGGAGGTGATCGTGATCCCGCGCTCCTGCTCCTGTTCCATGTAATCCATGATGGCCGCGCCGTCATGGACCTCGCCGATCTTGTGCGAGACGCCGGTGTAGAAAAGGATGCGCTCGGTCGTGGTGGTCTTGCCCGCATCGATGTGCGCGGAGATACCGATGTTCCGGTAGCGCTCGATGGGTGTGATGCGGGCCATGACCGACGATGCCTTGTGCTGCGTGCTGCGCGCCGCTTACCAGCGGTAGTGGGCGAAGGCCTTGTTGGCCTCGGCCATGCGATGCGTGTCTTCGCGCTTGCGTACGGCGGCGCCGCGGTTCTCGGCAGCCTCCATGAGCTCGTGTGCGAGACGGAACGCCATCGACTTCTCGCTGCGCGCCCGCGCCGCTTCGATGACCCAGCGCATCGCCAGCGTCTGGCGACGGGCCGCGCGCACCTCGACCGGCACCTGGTACGTGGCGCCGCCGACCCGGCGGGACTTCACCTCGACCACCGGCTTGACGTTGTCGAGCGCCAGCGACAGCAGATCCATGGCCTCGCCGCCCTGCTTGCCGGTCTTCTCGGTGATGCGGTGGATCGCCCCGTAGATGATGCGTTCCGCGGCCGACTTCTTGCCGCTCTTCATCACCACGTTCATGAACTTGGCGAGCATCTCGTTGTTGAACTTCGGGTCCGGCAGGATGTGGCGGACCGGAGCTTGTGCGCGACGTGACATCGTTCGCTCTCCCTTCGATTACTTCTTGGCGCGCTTGGCGCCGTACTTGGAACGGCCCTGCTTGCGGTCGTTGACGCCCGCACAGTCAAGGGTGCCGCGAACCGTGTGGTAGCGCACGCCCGGCAGGTCCTTGACGCGGCCGCCGCGGATGAGCACCACGGAGTGCTCCTGCAGGTTGTGGCCTTCACCACCGATGTACGAGGTGACCTCGTAGCCGTTGACCAGTCGGACGCGGCACACCTTGCGCAGCGCCGAGTTCGGCTTCTTGGGGGTGGTGGTGTACACGCGGGTGCACACGCCGCGCTTCTGCGGGGCAGCACCCAGGGCCGGCACCTTGGTCTTCTCGGACGGCGTGCGGCGCGGGGCGCGAATCAGCTGACCTGTCGTGGCCATGCGATCTCCAGTCTTGCAGCGAGTTGTTCGGACAAAATCGCCGGACAGGAGAGGTCGCTCGTCGGCCCGCCAAAACATCCCGCGCCACCCCACCCAAGGGCGAGGTGCGCCGGAGAACCCGGGCCTACGACCGACAGCCCCACGACCGGCTGCGGCGGGCGACTTGCCGAGACAACCCGGGCCACCCCCTTGCGGGGGCGGCCCGGTGTCTGAAAAGCCGCTGTTTTTCGGGAAACCCGACCACGGGCTACCCGAGAAAGGGGGCGGATTCTAGGGAGGCCCCGCCGGACTGTCAATCCGCTGGACGGGGGGAACGCTGGCTCGGGAGTCCGTCGGCGGCTGCGGCCAGCCGTGCATCCAGCGTGATCAACGCCGCGTCCTCGCACCGCGCGAGTTGCAGGTAAGCGGCGTCGTAGACGCTGAGACCCCAACGATGCGCCAACTGCGGCAAGGTTTCCCAGTCCGGCTCCAGCAGCCGGATCTCGATCCGTGACATCGAGCGGTGGCAGTCGAGGAGGCGACGCGCCTCGTCGGGTCGGCGCAGCATTTTGGTGCGACAGACGTTCGCCATCTCGTAGGGAAGCAGCGTAGGAGCGATCAACTCCTGTTGGCATCCGGTCAACACCGCTGGCGCCTCGGGCTCGTCATAGAGCACCGCCGCGAGCGCCGATGCATCGATCACCGTCGGCATGGCCTCAATCCTGTCGGCTCGTCTCACGCGCGTCGCGGTCCCGCCGCACGATGTCGGCGGACTCCCCGGACGGCGCCCGCGATTCCGCCGAGGCCATGATGCGCCGCGAACGCTCCCACGCCTCGGCCAGCGTCAGCCGCCGCTCGGGCATGGGGAACTCGCTCGTGACAGCCGCCGGCGCCGCCAACTTGAGGGTAGCCGCCGGCTCGCGCACCGCCGAGATTGGCTCTGCCGCAGCGTCCTCAAGCAGACGGAGCAGTTCGCCCTGCAAGGAACGGTGATGGGCGGCAGCGCGGCGACGTAACTCGCGCGCCAGCGCGACGGGTACTCTCTTAATGGTGAGGGTAACAGTCATGGAACCAATATGGATCCATAACGGATGCGCGTCAACGGGCAATGGCCCAATACCGAAGACCTGAAAACCGCAGGACTCGTACAACCGGATGGCCGGGTCGTTGCCCTCGGTAACCGTGAGGGTGACAAGCAAAGTGCCGGGTCTTTGCCGCGCGGCACCGAGAGCTGTCTCAACCAACGCCTTGCCCACTCCCCAGCCCCGCTGGACCCACAAGGCGACTGACCCACCACGCCTCGGGCTCTTTCTCCCGCCCCTCGACGGTCGATGTGAACGCGTCGGCCGCGGCTCGCTAGGCGCAAAGCATCAGAGGTCGGTAGCGCGGCGCATGCTGAGCGGTGAGCGGCGCGGTGGCGCGGTGGCGCGACTTGATCAGCGACTGCCGTTGCTGGTCCGCGAGAGGACGGATCAGGATGCATTACGCCCGCCCAAATACTGGGCAAAACGCGGCGGGTAACCGTCCGGATCCTGAACGAGGAACTCTCGTTGCCCCTCTTGCTGCGACACGGACACCGGATACCAAGTGTCACTGATACCGCGAAATGGTTGAACACCCAATGCTTGCAGCGCTGCCAGCACGGCTTCTGCGTCCGGCACCTCGATCTGAAAATTGATGCCTCGACCCAGCGGGCGCTCGAGCGGAGCGACAATCCAGCCTTCAGCGTGCTCCTGCTCGAGAATGAGTTGCGCGTGGCCGAGTTCAAGGTAGGCAAACGCCGGATCAGTGCAAAGAAAGCGCACACTGAAACCAGCTGCGGCATAGAAGCGCGACGAGCGCTCGATGTCCGCGACCGTCAGCTCTGGTACGAGTGGATTCCAGTACCGTTCTTCTTGCATGACCTCTGCACCGCCTTGAGCCAAACGCAGGCGACATGTTCCGGCACGCCGCGTGCGCGGCTCGTGCACCAACGTCAATGCCCGGACGACTCTAGATCAACCCGCTACTGAAAGCGGGGGGACGTCGTGCAGAGGCTATTTGTCTTTAACTGTCTTTACTAAGCAGCCATATATTGAGCGTTCTGTACTTTTAAAACGGACAGTTACGGGTTAGCCTTGCTCTCGTGCCCTTGCTCGACGCTCTCCGTGAGAAGCTCAACGCCGCGCTGCTGCCGCTGTCGTCGTCTGACCTGACCCGGCGTGACGCTCTGTTGCCGGCTGTGGCCGGCAAGGCGCACGCGGTGATCGGCATGCGGCGGTCGGGTAAGACCTGCCTGCTCAAGCAACTGCTGGCGGCAATAAGGGGGTCCGGCGCACCGGAACGCGCGATCTATCTCAGTTTCGACGACGACCGTCTCGCTGGCAGCGATGCCTCGCAACTCGATGCCCTGCTGGAGGAGTACTTCCTCCGCCATCCAGAGTTCCGGCACAGGGGTCGCGTGGCATGGTTCCTCGACGAGATCCAACTCGTCGACGGCTGGGACCGGTTCGTCCGCCGTGTGCTCGACACCGAAGCCCTCGACATCGTCGTGTCGGGCTCCTCGGCACGCATGCTCTCCCGCGAGATCCATAGTTCGCTGCGGGGGCGAGCCCTGCCGACCGTCATCACGCCGTTCAGCTTCCGGGAGGCATTGCGACATCGCGGAGAGGAACCCACAGAGCGGGTCGACAGACTCCCACCCGCGACCCGAAGCGCCGTCGAGAAGCGGCTGCGCGAATACCTTGTCGCAGGAGGCTTCCCGGAAGCGCAGGGGGTCGGCAAGCGGCCGATGGACCGTGCAACCCGACTTTCGCTTTTGCAGGGCTATGTGGATACGGTGCTGTTCAGAGATGTCATCGAGCGCCACGCCGTGTCACAAGTGGCAGCGCTGCGATGGATCATCCGATATGCGCTGCGCAACCCTTGCGGGAGTTTCAGCGCCCACCGACTGCACACCGATCTCCGATCGCAGGGCTACAACATAGCCAAGGATACCGTCCACGCGCTTCTCGACCACCTGACCGACGCCTTCGTCATCGCGGCCGTCCCGGTCGCGACGGA
>JBILMF010000166.1:0-6121 GCA_044375655.1 Steroidobacteraceae bacterium
GATCGCGCCCTCGCCGATCTGCTGCCCGAACTCGACGAGGGCGACGCCACGGCGGCCGCGTGGCGCGTGTTCGCGCAGATCCTCGACCGCAGCACCCTGTCGGCACGCAACCTATCGACTCTCGCGCGTATCGCCTGCAACGCCGACAACCTCGGCGCCTGCCTCGAACTGATCGACGCAGCGCGCGCCAAGGACGGCGGCAACGATGCGCGGACCATCCGTCTCGCCGCCGCCGCCGCCGCTGCGCTGGGCGATGAGCGCCGGGCGCTTGCCGAAGCCGAGCTGGTTGCTGCGGGCGATCCCGACAACCACCGCTTCGCGCGCATCGAAACCCTGCTTGCCCTCGACCGGGTCGACGAGGCGCGGGAGGCGCTGCTGGCTATCGAGAGCGAGCAGCGCGCGGGCACCGAGGCTGTGGTGGCCGAGGCCGATCGGCGGCTGGCGTTGCTGGCGCTGTCCACCGGGGACGAGTCCGAGGCGGAACGCCGGTTCGGTGCGCGTCTCTCCCGCGACCGCGGTGCCGGCGAGGCGCTCTTCTATCTGGCGGTGATCGCCGAGCGTCGCGGCCGCAAGGACGCCGCGCTGCAGGGCTACCGCCAGTTGGCGGCCGCCGGAGTCGGGATGCCGCCGCGCGCGCGCGCGGCGCGGCTGCTGCTCGAGCGCGGCGAGCGCGAGGCGGCGATGAAGCTCTTCGACGACCTGCTGCAGGGCGGGCGGTCGGATGCCATCGAGGTCGAGATCGCGCGCTCGCGCGCGCTGCACGACGCCGGTTCACCCGCCGAGGCGATCGCCAGCATCGACGCCGCTCTGGTGCGCTACCCCGAGCACCCCGAGCTGCGCTATCAGCGCGCCGTGCTGCTCGATCTCGGCGGCCGTTCCCGCGAAGGGATCGCCGAGTTCGAGCAGTTGCTCGCGAGCCGGCCAGGTGATGCCAATCTGCAGAACGCGCTCGGCTACACACTGGCCGACCGCAAGCGGCAGCTGCCGCGGGCTGAAAGGCTGATCCGCGAGGCGCTCGCGCAGCGGCCGGACAACGCGGCCTTCATCGACAGCCTGGGCTGGGTCCGGTTCCGGCGCGGCGACAAGGCGGGCGCCCTGCCGCTGCTCGAGCGTGCGTGGCGGCTGTCTCGCGAGCCGGAGATTGCCGCGCACTGGGGGGAGGTGCTGTGGTCGATGGGGGATCGCGGCGCGGCCCGGGCGGTATGGGCCCGCGCTCTGTTGATCTCTCCCGACTCGAGTCCGCTGCGGGCCACGATCGAGCGGCTTGCTGGCAAGGACCGCTGAGGCAGGCGGGATGTCGCGACGGCATGTCCGGCACATGGCCGAGTACTTCCGCTCCACGCCGCCGCGCGCCGTGCTGCCGCTCGTCGTGCTGCTGCTTGCGGTGTTGCCCCTTGGCGGCTGTGCGGTGCTGCGCGGGCCGACGGCGCTGCCTGGCATGCTGCCCGCCGATTGGCCGGCGCGACGCAGTGCCCTGCAGGAGTGGCCGCGTTTCGACTTGCGCGGCCGGGTTGCCGTGGCGAGCGGCACCGATGGCTTCACGGCCGCATTGCGCTGGGCGCAGCGCTCCGGGGTTGCAAGGCTCGAGATCGACGGCCCGCTCGGCGTCGGTGGCCTGCGTCTCGAACTGACCGACGGCCGCTTCGCCGACGAGTCAGCCCGAGCGGAACTCGAGCGGCGCTTGGGCTTCACGCTGCCAGTGGCCTCGCTGCGCTACTGGCTGCTCGGGGTGCCGGATCCCGCGAGTGCGGCCGAAGAAGTTCTGGCGGCCGACGCGTTGCGCCTGGATGGCCTGCGACAGGCGGGCTGGAGCATACGCTTCGCGGCCTATGCGCCGGTGCCCGATGCGGACTACGAACTGCCGCAACGCATCGAGGTCACGCGCGCGAGCGTGCGAGTACGGTTGCTGGTCGATGGCTGGGGATCGGCTCGGCCATGAGCAGCGAGTCTCTGCAGTGGTGGCCGGCCCCCGCCAAACTGAACCTCTGCCTGCATGTGACGGGCCGGCGCGCCGACGGGTACCACAACCTGCAGACCCTGTTCCAGATCATCGATCTGTGTGACGAGATCGCCTTCGAGCCGGCCGCTGCCGGGTGCATCGAGCGGTGCGACGACGCCGCGGCGAAGCCCGGAGCGCTGGCGACCGTGCCCTCGGATCAGGATCTTTGCGTGCGCGCGGCGCATGCGCTCGCGCGGCTCGCCCGGGACCGCCTGGGTCGCACGGTACCGGGCGTGCGAATCCGCGTCCGCAAGCGCATTCCCATGGGTGGCGGTTTGGGCGGCGGTAGCTCGGACGCGGCCACCACGCTGCGCGTGCTCGACCGGCTCTGGGGACTCGGGCTGCCGCTCGCCGAGATCGCCGGGCTCGGCGCCACTCTCGGGGCCGACGTACCGGTGTTCGTGCACGGGCACAATGCCCTGGGCGAGGGGGTGGGCGAGCGCCTGACGCCGCTGCCCCTGCCCGAGAAGTGGTTTTTGCTGATCCACCCCGGGGTCGCCGTGCCTACCGCCGCGGTGTTCCAGGCGCCTGAATTGACACGAAATTCACCCGTCCTCACAATACCCGCCCTTTTGGCGTCGGGGGGTCGGAACGACTGCGAGCCGGTGGTGCGACAGCGCTATCCGGAGGTCGCAGACGCGCTCGACTGGTTGGCGAGGTCCGCCCCGGCGCGGCTGACGGGTACAGGGTCCTGCCTCTACGCAAGCTTCGACTCGGCGGCTGCGGCCGAACGGGTCGCCGCGCGGGTGCCGGATCGCTGGCGTGCATGGGTGGTACGCGGACTTGCGCAATCTCCCCTGCTCGAACGTTTGCCGGAGCGGGCCGCGCCCTGACGACAAGACCGCAGTCATTTGATCGAAAAAGTTGAAGCGTGAGACGCCGCATCTGCTGGGGTGTCGCCAAGTGGTAAGGCAGCGGGTTTTGATCCCGCCATTCGGAGGTTCGAATCCTTCCACCCCAGCCACTCGGTGAAACATCCGCCGCGGTGGGCGGTTTCGCGCTCGAGAGGCCCTCTTGGACAGCCAGACGCTCGCACTCTTCACCGGCAACGCGAATCCCGCGCTGGCACAGGAGATCGCCCGCCACCTGATGGTGCCGCTGGGCCGCGCCATCGTCGGCCGCTTCAGCGACGGCGAGGTCAACGTCGAACTCATGGAGAACGTGCGCGGTCGCGACGTTTTCCTCGTGCAGCCCACCTGTCCGCCGGTCAACGACCACCTCATGGAATTGCTGGTGATGGCCGATGCCTGCCGGCGGGCGTCCTCGAAGAGCGTCACGGCGGTGGTGCCCTACATGGGCTACTCGCGCCAGGACCGGCGTCCCCGCGCGACCCGCTCCGCCATCTCGGCGAAGCTCGTCGCCAACATGATGACCGAGGCGGGCATCGACCGCGTGCTGACGGTCGATCTGCACGCGGAGCAGATACAGGGTTTCTTCGACATCCCCGTCGATAACGTCTACGCCTCCCCGGTGCTGCTCGGCGACGCCTGGCGGCAGGGCTATCAGAACATGATCGTCGTCTCGCCCGATGTCGGCGGCGTCGTGCGGGCGCGGGCGCTCGCCAAGCGGCTCGATGACGTCGAGCTGGCCATCATCGACAAGCGGCGACCGCGTCCCAACGAATCGAAGGTGATGAACATCATCGGCGAGGTCCGCGGCAAGACCTGCGTGCTGATCGACGACATGGTCGATACTGCCGGTACCCTCTGCCTCGCGGCTCAGGCCCTGAAGGACGAGGGCGCGGTCCGCGTCGTTGCCTACATCACCCATCCCATCCTCTCCGGCAAGGCCGTCGAGAAGATCGACAACTCCGCACTCGACCAGCTGGTGGTGACCGACACCATCCCGCTCGGCGCTGCGGCCGGCAAGTGCGCGCGGATCCGCCAGCTTTCGGTGGCGGGTCTGCTCGGCGAGACGATACGGCGGATCAGGGACGAGGAGTCCGTGAGCTCGCTGTACGTCGATTAATGGTCCGTTCTGGTCGCGGAACGGACAAACACCAACCAGGAGCAACTCAATGAAAATCACGTTCGAACTGGCCGCGGACTTCCGCAGCGACGAGGGCAAAGGTGCGAGCCGCCGCCTCCGTCACGCGGGCAAGGTCCCGGCCATCCTCTACGGCGGCAAGCGCGATCCGCGCATGCTGTCGCTCAACCACGAGAAGCTGATAACGCTGGTCGACAACGAAAAGTTCTACTCGACCATCATCAACCTGAAGGTCGGCGAGGAGGCTCAGGCCGCCATCGTCAAGGATGTGCAGATGCACCCGGCAAAGCCGCAGGTGTTGCATGTCGATCTGCAGCGGGTGCTCGAGGACGAGAAGATCCGCCTGCGCCTGCCGATCCACTTCCGCGGCGAGACCGTCTCGCCGGGCGTGAAGACCCAGGGCGGCATCGTCTCGCATCGCATCGCCGACATCGAAGTCACCTGCCTGCCCAAGGATCTGCCCGAGGAAATCACCCTCGACCTGTCGCAGATGAAGCTCAACGAGTCCAAGTACATCTCGGACATCCCGCTGCCGCCCGGCGTCGTGGCTACGGCCGTGACGCAGGGCAAGGACCAGGTGGTGGTCTCGATCCACAGTCCGCGTGCCGAGGAGCCGGAGACCCCGGCGGCCGAGGCGGCTGCGGCTGCGGCCACGGCAGCGCCGGCGGCCGAGGCCAAGAAAGAAGAGCCCAAGAAGGAAGGCGCAAAGAAATAACCGCGCGGTTCTTTCACGGGCTCCCCGCAGCGCCCCGGGCGGCTGCGCAGCGACGCGAATGGAGGCCGCCTTTCGGGCGGCCTCCGTTTTTGCGGAGGTCGGGTGGCAGGCACGGCAATCAGGCTCATCGTCGGACTCGGCAATCCGGGCGAGAAGTACGCCCGGACGCGCCACAATGCGGGCTTCTGGTTCGTCGACGAACTCGCGCGTCGTCACGGCGGCGTTTTCCGCGCCGAATCGAAGCATCAGGGCGAGGTGGCGCGCATCCGGCTGCCACTCCCGGCCGGCGCTGGTGAAGTGTGGCTGCTGAAGCCGACGACCTACATGAACCGCTCCGGGGGGGCGATCGCCTCGCTCGCCAATTTTTACAAGGTGACGCTCGCCGAGATACTGGTGGCGCATGATGAGCTAGATCTGCCAGTGGGCACCGTGCGCCTCAAGCAGGGGGGCGGGCACGGCGGCCACAACGGGCTGCGCGACGCCATCGCCGCCATCGGTGCCGACTTCTGGCGGCTGCGACTCGGTATCGGTCATCCGGGGCACAAGGATCTCGTGCTCGACTACGTGCTGCAGCGCGGTTCGGCGGCCGACGAGCGTGCCATTGCCGAGGCGGCGGCCCGCGCAGCCGATATCCTGCCGCTGCTGCTCGAGCAGGGCGCAGAGAAAGCAATGAACCGCCTGCATAGCCAGGCTCAATGAATCAGGACTGAACAGACATGGGAATAAAGTGTGGCATCGTCGGTCTGCCCAACGTCGGCAAGTCGACCCTCTTCAACGCGCTCACGCGCTCGGCCATCGCGGCGGAGAACTACCCGTTCTGCACCATCGATCCGAACGTCGGTATCGTGCCCGTGCCCGACCCGCGGCTCGATGCACTCGCGGCCATCGTCAACCCGGAGCGCATCGTGCCGACCACGGTCGAGTTCGTCGACATCGCGGGCATCGTGAAAGGGGCGTCGACCGGCGAAGGGCTCGGCAACAAGTTTCTCGCCAATATCCGCGAGGTCGATGCCATCGCGCATGTGGTGCGCTGTTTCGTCAACGATGACATCGTGCACGTCTCGGGGCGCATCGATCCGCTCGCCGATATCGAGACCATCAACACCGAGCTCGCGCTGGCCGATCTCGACACCGCGGAGAAGGCGCTGCAGCGGGCCGAGAAGGCCGCGAAAGCCATGGACAAGGAGGCGATCAAGGCTCGCGACATCATCCGCCGCGTGCGCGACGCGCTCAACGCCGGGCAACCTGCGCGCGCGCTGAGCTTCGATGAGACCGAGCGGCCTGTGGTGCGCGAGATGCAGCTGCTTACTTACAAGCCGGTGCTCTATGTGGCCAACGTGCAGGAGGGCGGCTTCGAGAACAACCCGATGCTCGATGCCGTGCGCGGCCTTGCCGCGAGTGAGGGCTCGCAGGTGGTGGCG
>JBILMF010000035.1:0-22378 GCA_044375655.1 Steroidobacteraceae bacterium
AGCTGCCCCGAGCGCAGCACGTGGCGCGTCCACTCGAAAACACTGTGCGTCGCCCCCTCGGCCTCGCCAGCGCTACCGTCGGGGAAGATCTCCCGCAACCAGTCCTGCAGCGAAAGGTCGTCGGCCGAGCACAGGGCGCCCGCGAGCGTGCCATGGGCCTCCGGCAGGTCGGTAAGCGCCCGCGAACCGGCAAGTTGACGCTGGATCAGGTGGAACTCGGGGGTGGACACCCCGGGATTATGCCAAAGCAGGCGATGGACCCGTGGTGTCGGTTACGGAAAAAGCAGCAGCGACCGCATTGAACACCAGCGCTCCCACCCTATAATTTCGCGATGAGCGACAAAGCGGCAGAGCGAACGGGACTCGATGCGGAAATCCGCCGCCTCGAGAAACAGATTGACGAACTGCTGGGGGTGCTCGGCGCCTTGCGCGAGGAAAACCGCGCCCTGCGCCAGAGGCAGGACGGTCTTGCCAACGAGCGGGCCACGCTGATGCAGCGCAACGAGCAGGTGCGTACCCGCGTCGAGGCGATGATCGGCCGCCTGAAGACTCTGGAGCACGGCACGTGAGCGCCGATGATCGCGACACCGCGCGGGTCAGCATCCGCATCCTCGAGAAGGAATACCTGATCGCCTGCCCGCACGAGGAGCGCTCGGCGCTGCTCGATGCTGCCGAATTCCTCAACGGCAAGATGCGCGAGATCCGCGACAGCGGCAAGGTCGTGGGGCTCGACAGGGTTGCGGTGATGGCTGCCCTGAATCTCGCGCACGACCTGCTGCGCTTGCAGGAAAAGGAGCGACGCGCCGAACTCGAAAACGGCAGCCGCCTGCGCGCGCTGCGCGAACGTATCGACTCGGTCGTCAATCGCAGCCAGCAACTCGATCT
This sequence comes from Steroidobacteraceae bacterium, assembly GCA_044375655.1. GTDB lineage: Bacteria > Pseudomonadota > Gammaproteobacteria > Steroidobacterales > Steroidobacteraceae > UBA964. Next base: position 886 of record JBILMF010000035.1, read on the forward strand.
GTGACGTCGCACCGTTCGCTGGTGTAGAGTGGCGAGGCGTCGCCTGCGGTGTTCGATAGTGGATCGGGTTACCTCTCGACCCTAAGTTGGAACGCCCAGGGGCATCAGGGCTTGCTGTCAGCACTGTGCATGTCCGTCACCGAGCGGAAAGCCTTACCTGACGTAGTCCGCCCCACTTGTTGCTCTGTGTCGAGAGCAACGGTTCACGCCGGCACAGGCGGGTGACGCCCTTTTTCTGCACTGCGTCGGAGGCTTCGCTGCAACTCGACCGCCGCGCACAGCGCAAGTCCCTCCGCGCAGCCCGGGCTGCGCTCGGGGTCCTCGGCCGTCGGCAAGCGTCGCAGCGGATCGCGGCGACGATCGCGCGCACCGTCTGGCTCGCCGGCGGACGGCGCATCGCCCTGTACCTCGCCCTACCCGAAGAGATCGACACCGCGCCGCTGCTCGAACTGGCGCTGCGTCGCCGCTGCGCGGTATTCCTGCCGCAGGTGCTCGACTATCGGCGCAGGCGCATGGCATTCGTCGCCCCTGGCCGGCGTTTGCGCCGCAATCGCTACGGCATCATCGAGTTTCCCGGCGGCACGCGCGCGGCGCCGTGGACTCTGCAGCGCGTTTTTCTGCCGCTGGTGGGCTTCGATGCGCACGGCACGCGCCTCGGCATGGGGGCAGGCTTCTATGATCGCGCGCTCGCCTTCCGTCGCCGTCGCGGACACTGGCGCGGGCCCTGGCTCGTCGGCATCGCCCACTCCTGCCAGGAAGTGCCGCTGCTCGAGCGACTGCCCACCGACATCCCGCTTGACGCCATCGTCACCGAGCGCGGCATCAGAGTTTTTCGCGGAGCATTCCCATGAAGTACTGGCTGATGAAAACGGAGCCCTCGACGTTCGGTATCGACGATTTTGCCAAGGCACCGAAGCGCACCACCTGCTGGGATGGCGTGCGCAACTACCAGGTGCGCAACATGCTGCGCGACGAGTTCCGCGTCGGCGATCTTGCCTTCATGTATCACTCGAGCTGCGAGGTCCCGGGCATCGTCGGCGTGATGGAGGTGGTCCGCGCTGGCTATCCCGACCCCACCGCGCTCGATCCATCGCATGCCAACCACGACCCCGGCGCAAGCGCCGCGGAGCCGCGCTGGTACATGGTCGACGTGCGTCTAAAGCAGCGTTTTTCCCGAGTGATTTCGCTCGAAGAGCTCAGGCGGCACGCAGCGGCCGAGTTGCGCGAGCTGCTGATACTCAAGCGCGGCAATCGCCTGTCGATCACGCCGGTAAGTGCGCAGGAGTGGCGTTTCATCATGTCGCTCGCCGCGTGATGCTGCGCGCCCACCGCGCGCTGCAGTATGCGTCGCGACGCCATCAAGCGCATGACGCGCTGCGCGCATCCGCAGTCATCGGAAAAAGCGGAATGCACAACTCGCAAAATTTCGGAAGACCCTATTGCTTGTTTTTTGTTATCGCGTGTATATACTCGTCCCCGGACTAACCCGTAACTGGAGACATACCATGGCTAAGGCCAAGAAGAAGGCGAAGAAGAAAGCCGCCAAGAAGAAGTAAGATTCCTCGTGAATCTTCGGCGGGCAGGACGTAAATCCCACCCGCCGTCTTCTCGAAAGCAAGAAGATGCCCGCGAAAGCGGGCATCTTCGTTTTGGGCGCACCAATCGCTGCGCTTTCCCGGAGAACAAGCTGATGAACGGAACGACAGACGGCAAGCGGACCGCAGCGCGCGCGGCACTGCGCTTTCTCGAGGACGACTCGATCATCGGTGTCGGCACCGGCTCGACGGTCAACCACTTCATTGACGAACTCGCCGGCTGGAAGGGACGCCTGCGCGGTGCGGTGTCGAGCTCGGAAGTCACCAGCGCGCGGCTGCGCGCCGCCGGCATCGAGGTGCTCGACCTGAACCGCACCGGCGATCTCGAACTCTATGTCGATGGCGCGGACGAGACAGACCGTCACCGACGACTGATCAAGGGCGGTGGTGGCGCGCTGACGCGCGAGAAGATCGTCGCTGCCGCATCTCGGCGCTTCGTATGCATCGTCGATCGATCGAAAGTCGTCGACGTGCTCGGCAGCTTTCCGCTACCGGTCGAGGTGATACCGATGGCGCGATCCTACGTGGCGCGGCAACTCGTCAAGCTCGGCGGCCAACCCGTGTGGCGCGAGAACTTCACCACCGACAACGGCAATCAGATCCTCGACGTGCACGGCCTGCGCATCCTCGATCCCCCCGCACTCGAGGCGGCGATCGAGGGGCTCGCCGGGGTGGTCGCCGCGGGGCTGTTCGCGCGCCGCCCCGCGGACGTGGTGCTGGTGGGTGATGACGTAGGCGCGGTCACTCTCGACTGAGCAGATGAACGGACGCGCAGCGTGCTGAAAGCAGAAGGCCCGCATTGCTGCGGGCCTTCGTTTTGGCTGGGGGACTAGGATTCGAACCTAGGTAAACGGAGTCAGAGTCCGTTGTCCTACCGCTAGACGATCCCCCAATGACCGGTGGCCGCGACGGCAGTCCGTTTTGCCGACTATATCAGCGCTTGGAGTACTGCGGACCGCGGCGGGCCTTGCGGCGACCCACCTTCTTGCGCTCAACCTCGCGGGCGTCGCGGGTCACGAAACCGGCGGCACGCAACGGACGGCGCAGCGTCTCGTCGTACTCGATGAGGGCGCGGGTGATGCCCTGGCGAATGGCACCGGCCTGACCGGTGATGCCGCCGCCGGCGACCGTCACATCGACGTCGAACCGGCCGACCGTCTCGGTGACCTCGAGGGGCTGACGGACGATCATGCGTCCCGTCTCGCGACCGAAGAAGTTCTCGATCGTCCGCTCATTGATGGTGATCTTGCCGGTTCCGGGCTTGAGGAAAACCCGTGCCGTGGAGGTCTTGCGCCGGCCGGTGCCGTAATTGGTGGAGGGCATCTTGGTCTGGTTCCTGCGGAGTCGGGCGGGAGATTGGGCGGTCAGATTTCGAGCGGCTTGGGCTGCTGCGCGGAGTGCGGATGCTTGTCGCCCGCGAACACGTGCAGCTTGCGGTACATCCGCCGGCCCAGAACCGTCTTCGGCAGCATGCCCTTGACGGCAATCTGGATCACGCGCTCGGGGTGTTCCTTGAGGAGCTTGCCGAGGGCGATCGACTTGATGCCGCCGATGGCGCCGGTGTGGTGGTAGTAGATCTTGTCGGTCAGTTTCGCGCCGGTGACGCGGACCTGCTCGGCGTTCACCACCACGATGTGGTCGCCCATATCGACGTGCGGGCTGTAGTCCGCCTTGTGCTTGCCCTTGAGGCGCAACGCGATCTCGGAGGCTAGACGACCGAGCGTCTTGCCCTTGGCATCGACTACGAACCAGTCGCCGCGAACGGTCGCGGGCTTTGCGAACACAGTGCTCATCTAAAGGTCTCCGACCGCGGACTACCCCCGGAGGGTGGGCAGCGCGAGTCCCGAAAAGGGCGCGAGAGTGTACTTAAGGAGCGCCGCCTTTGCAAAACCCCCCCGACGGGGGCCGCCGGCGGGGAGCTAACGACACCCGCCCGACAGCCGATAACCCGGTTGGACCGAGGGGTGTCCCCCTCCCCCGAGCTACCACCCCTAACGAAATTAAAGTTGTGCCGCGCGGCGCCGTAATAATGAGGGCATGAGACAAGCAACCCCCATCGATGATCTGCTCGTCAGCGTGGACCGCGCTCTGCGGTCCGTGTTCGCGGCACCCACCCCGGCGCGGCCCATTCCGCGGCCGACCGAAGCGGATGGTGCGAGCGACCGCTCCCTGAGCGCCGCCGACAGGCGAACCGCGGCGAACCTCATGCGCGTCAATCACGCCGGCGAAGTGGCGGCGCAAGCCCTGTACCACGGTCAGGCCACGTTCGCGAGGCGTCCGGAAGTCCGCGACATGCTGTTGCAGGCCGCGCGCGAAGAGGCCGACCACCTCGCCTGGTGCGACCAGCGCCTGCGCGAGCTCGACTCGCGTCCCAGCCTGCTCGGCCCCCTCTGGTACGCCGGATCGTTCGCGATCGGCGCCGCGGCGGCGGTTGCCGGCGATGCCGTCAGCCTCGGCTTCGTCAGCGAGACCGAGCGCCAGGTGGAAGGTCACATCGACTCGCACCTCGAGCGGTTGCCGGCGCAGGACGCACGCAGCCGCGCCGTGCTCGAGCAGATGCGCAGCGACGAGGCGGCGCACGGCGCCGCAGCCCGCGCCGCGGGCGGCGTCGAACTGCCGGCCCCCGTGCAAACAGCGATGCGTGCCACCGCGCGCGTCATGACGACGACGAGTTACTGGCTCTGATATCCAGCGAGGTTCCAGCAATGAACTCCCTCAGCCCGAAGCCGCGCGTACCGGCAACGCCCATGCAGCGCTTCATCGAGCAGTGCCCGCGGCGGGTCGTTCCCTCGCGCACAGTGCTCATCCGTTCGGGCGAGGCGCCGGAGGCGCTCTACTACGTGCTTGCGGGCTCCGTGGAGGTGCTCATCGAGGACGAACACGGCAAGGAGCTGGTACTCGCCTACCTCGGGCGCGGTGAATTCTTTGGTGAAATGGGCCTGCTTGAAGCCACCCCGGGGCGCGGCGCCTACGTTCGCGCCCGCGGCCGTACCGAAATCGCGGAGATGGCCTACTCGAGGTTCCGCAAGGTGGCAGTCACCGATCCGGTGCTCGCACTCGAGCTTGCGGCTCAGCTTGCTGCCCGTCTGGAACGGGCGACCCGCAAGCTGCGCGACCTCGCGTTCACCGACGTCAGCGGCCGCATCATGCAGACGCTGGCCGAGCTGTGCGAACAGCCGGATGCACTGACGCATCCGGAGGGCATGCAGATCCGCGTGTCACGCCAGGACCTCGCGCGCCTCGTGGGTTGTTCGCGGGAAATGGCGGGGCGGGTGCTGCGCACGCTCGAGGAACAGGGCAAGCTGCGCGCCCGCGGCAAGACGGTCGTGGTGATCGGCGTACGTCCGGCGCGGCTCGCGAAACTGCAGGGCGGGTTTCACCTCGCGGTCGACGCAGCCGCCCGCATCGAGCGCACGGTCGCCGCATAGTCGGCGCTGCCGAAAATGGCCGAGCCGGCGACGAATGTATCGGCGCCGGCGGCCGCTGCGGCGCCGATGTTGTCCACCTTGATGCCGCCGTCGACCTCGACGCGCACCGGGCGGCCGCAGCGCTCGACGCGTTCGCGGACCGCGCGCAGCTTGGCAAGCGTCCCGGGAATGAACCTCTGCCCGGCAAACCCCGGATTCACCGACATGAGCAGCACCATGTCGATCTGCTCCAGGGTGTAGTCGAGGCAGTCGAGCGGCGTGGCCGGATTGAGCACGAGGCCGGGGCGGCAACCGTGCTCGCGGATCAGCGCGATGGTACGGTCGACGTGGTCGCTCGCCTCGGGATGGAAGGTGATCCAGGTCGCACCCGCGCGCGCGAAATCGACAACCAGTCGATCCACGGGGCGCACCATCAGGTGCACGTCTATCGGTGCGACGATGCCGTAGCGGCGCAACGCCTCGCAGACCAGCGGCCCGACCGTGAGGTTGGGCACGTAATGGTTATCCATGACGTCGAAATGGATCAGGTCGGCGCCAGCGGCGAGCACCGCCTCAACCTCGGCACCCAGCCGCGCGAAATCGGCGGAGAGGATCGAAGGCGCTATCCACGGCTCGGGGGGGCAGCTGGTCAAGTTCAATCTCCCCGCGATTCGCGGATGATGTTGAAAGCCTCGATGATGAGCTGGGTCTGCTGCTGCGCGTGCGCCAGCATCGACTCAGGCAGGCCGTTTGCCTTGAGCTTGTCGGGATGGTGCCTCGAGAGCTGTCGACGATAGGCCTTGGTGATATCGGGCATGCGGGCGCCCGGCAGCACGCCGAGCACCTCGAACGCCTCGGACAGCGTCATGCGCGTCCCCGAGGTCGACGGTCCGCGACTGTCGCTCGCCCCCGCGGCGCCACCGTCGGGACGCGGCCGCTCGCGGCGCGAATGCCGCGCGCGGCTGCCGCGACGTTGCTCCCCGCCGGCGCGCTCGGCACCGGCTTTCGCGCCGCCACCGACGCCAGCGCCGGCAGCAGACGACGCGCCGGCAGTGGATGACGCGCCGCCCGCGGTGCCCCCGCCCGCGGCGCCGCCGGCGGCGCCATGCCCGGGCCGCTGCGCCGCATCGGCCGGACGGTTCCAGTCCGCCGCGTCGCCGCGATTGCCGCGGGCGCGGTAGCGGATCCGCAGCACGGTTTCGAGCCGCGCGAACTCGAGCCCGCCGACGCCCAGCATCGCCGCAATCCGCGTGAGCAGCGGCCGCGCGGGACCGCGCAGGTCCGAGCCGCCGATCGCGGCGCGCATCTGGATCTCGAGGAAGTTGCGCAGCAGGTCGGGACGACCCGCGCAGCAGCGACGCAGCGCGAGCACCTCGCGCTCCATGTCATACCCCTCGCCCTTGCCGAGGTTGAAATTCTCGATGGCGTAGGCCACCTGCGTCGTGTCGAGCGCGAAATCCGCCATGATCGAGCGGGCTGCGCGGATATCGTCCTCGGACACTCGGCCGTCGCTCTTGGCAACGTGACCCATCACCTCGAAGGTGGTGCGGAAGAATTGCTTCGACACCGCCGCCGGATTGTGGGTCGCCGGAGCCTCCTCACGCTCGTCGTCGGCCGCGGCCTCGCCGCGGCTGCCGACCAGCGGATCGGTGTCCTCGACGTGGTAGATGGTGTGGGGCCGCTCGCCCTTCGCTGCCTGCGGCCGGGCGCCCGCTTTCGGTTCACCGCGTGTGCCGCCCTCGCTGCCGTCGCTGCGTCCGGCGCCGCCACTGCGCCGACCCGCGCGGCGCTGTTCGGCAAGTTTGTCATCGAAGAGGTGTCCGGCGAGCAGGCCAAGCGCCGCCCCGACCGGACCGCCGACCAGGAGCCCTGCGACGCCCCCCACGAGTTTCCCGCCCCAATCCATGCTGCAATACTAGCAACCCCGGGCAGTCGGCCGGAAACAGCGGGAATCCACGTTGAACGTCATCCCTGCGGTGCCCACCACCGCGACCGTACATACCACCGCGTTGCGTCACCTGCGCCGTCTGCACACCGGAAAGGTTCGCGATATCTACGAAGTGGATGCCGAGCACATGCTCATCGTCACCACGGACCGGCTGTCGGCGTTCGACGTAGTGCTGCCCGACCCGATCCCGCACAAGGGCCGCGTCCTCACCGAGATCTCGGCGTTCTGGTTCCAGCTGACGCGCGGACTCGTGCCGAATCAGTTGTCTGGGCGCACCCTTGACCCGCTGCCCCTCGACGACGACGAGCGGCGGATGCTCGAAGGCCGCGCGATGGTGGTACAGCGGCTGCGGGCGCTACCGGTCGAGGCCGTGGTGCGTGGCTATCTCATCGGCTCGGGTTGGAAGGACTACCAGCGCAGCGGCAGCGTTTGCGGGGTGCCGCTGCCCGCCGGGCTGCAACTCGCCGAGCGCCTGCCGCAGCCGATCTTCACCCCTGCCAGCAAGGCTCCGGCCGGCCAGCACGACGAGAACATCGAGTATGCCGCCGTTGTTGCCCTGCTCGGGGAATCATTAGCCGCCAAGGTGCGCGACACCGCCATCGCGATCTATGAATTCGCCGCGGCACATGCGCGGGCTCGCGGCATCATCATCGCCGACACCAAGTTCGAGTTCGGCCTCGATGCTGCGGGCGAACTGGTGCTGATCGACGAGGTGCTGACGCCGGACTCCTCGCGTTTCTGGCCGGCAGACACCTACCGGGTAGGCATCAGTCCGCCGTCGTTCGACAAGCAGTTCGTGCGCGACTACCTCGAGACGCTCGCTTGGGACAAGCAGCCGCCGGCGCCGCGGTTGCCGCCCGAAATCATCGCGCAGACCAGCGCGAAGTACCTCGAGGCGCTTGCCCGCCTGACCACGCCCTGAGCGCAGACGGACTACAGGCAGGCGCGCGACGGGCTATTCGCCGGCGACGGTGAAGCCGTCGACCAGCACCGAACCGCAGCGGATGCCGCCGCGCACATCGATGTCGGTGCCGATCGCCGCGATGTTGCGATAGAGCTCGCGCAGGTTGCCGGCGATGGTGATCTCGTGGACCGGATAGGCGATGGCGCCGCCCTCGACCCAGAATCCGCTGGCACCGCGCGAATAGTCGCCGGTGACTCCGTTCACGCCCTGCCCCATGAGTTCGGTGACCAGCAGGCCACGGCCCATCCGCCGCAGCAGGGCCGCTGCGTCCGGCGCGTCGGGGGAGGGGTCGACGAGCAGGTTGTGCAGGCCGCCGGCATTGCCCGTGCTCTGCAGGCCGAGCTTGCGCGCGCTGTAGCTGCCGAGCAGGTAACCGTCGAGCACACCGTCGCGGACCAGTTCACGGTCGCGCGTGCGTACGCCCTCGCCGTCCCAGCTGGCGCTCGCGAACGCCTTCGGCAGACGCGGCCGCTCATGCATCTGCACCCAGGCCGGGAATACCTGCTCGCCCGCGGCACCCAGCAGGAAACTCGCCTTGCGGTACTGCGCACCGCCGCGGATCGCGCCGGTGAAATGACCGATGAAGCCCCGGGCGAGCTCGGGCGCGAACAACACCGGCACCTTGCAGGTAGGCAGCCTGCGGGCACCGAGCCGCGCGAGCGCACGCTGCGCGGCACGCCGACCGATCGCCCCCGGATCCTCGAGGTCAGCCGGATCGCGGGTGGAGGAGTACCAGTAGTCGCGCTGCATGTCCTCGCCCGCCTGCGCGAGCAGCACGCAGCTGAGGCTATGGCTTGTGGCGCAGTCACCGGCGAGGAACCCGTGGCTGTTGCCGTAGACACGCACGCCGCGCGTGCTGCCGACGCTTGCGCCCTCGGAATTCGTGAGTCGTGGATCGACGGCAAGGCCGGCGCCCTCGCAGGCCCGGGCAATCTCGATCGCGGCGTCCGGCGCGATATCCCAGGGGAAATCGAGCTGCAGGTCGGGGAACTCGGTGGCGAGCAACTGCGGATCGGCGAGGCCGGCGCAGTCGTCGAGCGCCGTGTGGCGGGCGATGGCACAGGCCTTGGCGACCGTTTCGCGCACCGCCTGCGGTGCGAGGTCGGCGGTGCTCGCCGAACCCTTGCGGGTGCCGAAGTAGACGGTGACGCCGAGCGCGCGGTCGCGCTGGTACTCGACGGTCTCGACTTCGCCGAGGCGCACCGTCACGCCGAGCCCCTTGGACAGGCTGGCGTCGGCCTCGGCCTGCGTAGCCCCGGATTGCTTCGCCGTCTCGAGGGCGAGCGTGACCACGGCCTCAAGTTCGGGAATGCGCGACGGATCAACTTGCTGCGACATGAGGCAGAATTGTATCCATGCCTGCAGACCGCAGATACACAACCGATGGCCGGGCGCCGCGCGACCACGGATCCGCGCAGTCCGCGGACCTCGAGCCGGCCGCCGACGAGCGGCCGAGCAAAAGCGCCCGCAAGCGGGCGGCGCACGCGGCGCAGGCTCTCGGCGAGCGGCTGATTGCGCTGAAGGATGCCGATCTCGTCCGCCTGCAGTTGCCCGAGGACCTGCTCGAAGCGGTGCGCGCCGCGCGCCGCATCCGGGCGCGCGGTGGCCTCGCCCGCCAGAAGCAATACATCGGCAAGCTGATGCGCGACCTCGACCCCGTGCCGATCGCCGCGGCGCTCGACGCGCTGCGCTGATTTCGCAGGGCTTTTTCGCTATCCTTCACCGATGAAGCCCGTTGTCGGCATCGTCATGGGGTCGCGTTCCGACTGGGAGACCCTGCGCCCGGCCTCCGAGACGCTCGAGAAGATCGGCGTCGAACACGAGGTGCGCGTCGTTTCGGCGCATCGCACCCCCGACCTGCTCTTCGAGTACGCGACCGGCGCGGCGGCGCGCGGTATCCAGGTGATCATCGCCGGCGCCGGCGGTGCCGCCCATCTGCCCGGCATGCTGGCGGCGAAGACCTCGCTGCCGGTGCTCGGCGTCCCGGTGCAGTCAAAAGCCCTCAACGGCCTCGACTCGCTGCTGTCCATCGTGCAAATGCCGGCTGGCATCCCGGTGCCGACCTTCGCCATCGGCGTGGCGGGAGCCACCAACGCAGCGCTCAGCGCCGCCGCGATACTCGCCCTCGCCGACCCGGCGATCGACCGCGCTCTCAAGGCCTTCCGTGCGGCGCAGACGGCGACGGTGCTCGAGCAGCCGGATCCGCGCATTCCCTGAAGCGACATCCGATGACCATCGGCATCGTCGGCGGCGGACAGCTCGGGCGCATGCTGGCGCTCGCCGGATACCCGCTCGGCCTCGACTTCCTGTTCCTCGACAGCGCAGCAGATGCGCCCGCAGCGCGCGTGGCGCCAGCGCTCATCGGCGACTTCACCGATCGCCGGCTGCTGCGCGAACTCGCGCGGCGCAGCGAGGTGCTCACCTTCGACTGGGAGAACGTGTCGATCGACAGCCTGCGGGCTCTGGGTCGGGCAGCACGGATCGCCCCGCCGCTCGCCGCGCTCGCCATGTCGCAGGACCGGATCGCCGAGAAGGCCATGTTTGGGCGGCTGGGCATCCCGACCACCCGTTACGCGGCGGTGGCGAGTATGGCCGACCTCGAGCGCGCCCTGCGCAGGGTGGGCCTGCCGGGCGTGCTGAAGACGCGCCGCCTCGGCTACGACGGCAAGGGACAGGCGGTGATCCGCTCGGCGGACGAGGCTGCGGGCGCCCTGGAGGCGCTGCGCGGTGTGCCGCTGATCTACGAGGAGTTCGTGCCCTTCGACTTCGAGGTGTCGATCATCGGCGCGCGCAACCGCCAGGGCGAGATCGTCGTCTACCCGCTCAACCGCAACCTGCATCGCGACGGCATCCTGCGGCTGACCTGTGCGCCGCATGACGACAAACTGCTGCAGCGGCGTGCCGCCGCATACCTGCGCCGGGTGCTCGAACACTACCGCTACGAAGGCGTACTCAACATCGAATTCTTTGTGCGCAACGGCAGGCTGCTGGCCAACGAAACGGCGCCGCGTGTGCACAACTCCGGGCACTGGACCATAGAGGGTGCTGCCACCAGCCAGTTCGAGAACCACCTGCGCGGGATCCTCGGGCTGCCGCTCGGCGCCACCACCGCCCGCAGCCACGCAGCTATGCTCAACCTGATCGGCGAAATGCCGCCCCGCGACGAATTCATCGGCGAAGCCGAGCTGCACTGGCACGACTACGGCAAGGCCCCGCGCCCGGGGCGCAAGCTCGGCCATCTGACCGTGCTCGCGCGCAGCGCGCCGGCACGCGACCGCCAGGCGCGCCGCCTGCTGCGGCGGATCGACCCGCTCAGCCTGTCCCGCCGACCGTAAGTCCGTCGACGCGCAGCGTCGGCTGACCCACGCCGACAGGCACGCTCTGGCCTTCCTTGCCGCAGGTGCCGATGCCGTCGTCGAGCTTCAGGTCGTTGCCGACCATCGACACCCGCGTGAGCACGTCGGGTCCGTTGCCGATCAACGTCGCGCCCTTGATCGGCGGCCCGATGCGACCCTTCTCGATGAGATAAGCCTCGCTCGCCGAGAACACGAACTTTCCCGAGGTGATGTCGACCTGACCGCCGCCGAAGTTGACGGCGTACACGCCGCGCTCGACCGAGGCGATGATCTCGGCGGGATCATGCGGCCCCGGGCGCATGTAGGTGTTGGTCATGCGCGGCAGCGTCATGTGTGCGAAGGACTCCCGACGGCCGTTGCCGGTCGAGCGCGTGCCCATGAGGCGCGCGTTCATCTTGTCCTGCAGATAGCACTGCAGCACGCCGTTCTCGATGAGCGTCGTGCACTGCGTCGGCGTGCCTTCATCGTCGATGTTGAGCGAGCCGCGGCGCGCCGACAGCGTACCGTCGTCGACCACGGTGCACTGCGCCGCCGCGACGCGCTCGCCGATGCGGTTGCTGAAGGCCGAGGTTCCCTTGCGGTTGAAGTCGCCCTCGAGACCGTGGCCTATGGCCTCGTGCAGCAGAATGCCGGGCCAACCCGCGCCGAGCACCACCGTCATCGCTCCCGCCGGTGCCGGGATCGCGTCGAGGTTGACCAGCGCCTGGCGCGCCGCCTCGCGCCCAAGAGCCAGCGGCCGGTCGCCGGTCACCAGTTCGGCGAGGGAATAGCGTCCGCCCATGCCGGCGAAACCGGTCTCGCGCCGGCCGTCCCGCTCGGCGATGACCGACACGTTGAAGCGCACCAGAGGACGCACGTCCGCAGCCAGGGAGCCGTCCACGTCCGCGAGCAGCACGACGTCGTAGGATGAGGACACTGAGGCCATCACCTGCACGATCCGCGGATCGATGCGCCGCGTCTCGCGATCGACGCGCTCCAGCCAGCGGACCTTGTCGTCGTCCGACAGCGAGCCTACGGGGTCCAGCGGCGCGTAGAGCGCATGCCCCGCGCTGCGGCGCAACACCGGCACGCGCGCACTCGCACCCGCGAGCGCTATGGCCCGCGCGGCTACAGCCGCCTCCTCGAGCGCAGCAGGCAGGATTTCGTCGGAGTAGGCGAACCCCGTCTTCTCGCCGGCGAGCGCGCGCACGCCTACGCCCTGCTCAATGCTTGCGCTGCCTTCCTTGACGATGCCGTCCTCCAGCGACCATGACTCGTCGCGCGAGAACTGGAAGTAGACGTCGCCGGCGTCGATGGCCGAGGCGCCGAGCGTGCCGAGCGCACGCTCGATGTGTGCGTCGTCGAGACCGGCAGGCTCGAGGATGAGCCGGCGGGCGATCGCGAAGGCATCTGTAGAGGTGTCGTGTGCGTTCATGGGTTTGCGGCTGGCGGCGGTTGCAGGCGGGGTGTGGATGGGGTTGGGGTTGGGGTTGGGGTTGGGGACACGTCGGCGGCAGGGGCCGGCTGCCCGCCGGCAATGAAATCAGAACAGCGTGCGATGTGCGAGTGCCGGGAAGGCTTCGCGTACGCCGCGCTGCGCCACGCGGTCGAAAACGGCGCTGACCACGCCCTCGCCTCGCGGCAGCCGCGCCAGCACGGTGCCCCAGTGATCGACGATCAGCGAGTCGCCATGGGTCTCGCGTCCGTTCGGGTGGAAACCGCTCTGCCCCGGGGCGACGACGGCAGCGAGGTTCTCGACGGCACGCGCGCGCAGCAGCACCTCCCAGTGGGCGCGGCCGGTCGGCGCCGTGAACGCGGCCGGAACGACGAACCACTCCGCACCCGCGGCAGCCATGCGCCGATAGAGTTCGGGGAAGCGCAGGTCGTAGCAGACCGAGAGGCCGAGGCGGCCAGCCGGCGTGTCGAGCACCACCACGTCGCTGCCGGGGCGGATATTGGCCGACTCGCGGTGCGACTCGCCGCGGCCGGGGACGTCGACGTCGAACAGGTGGATCTTGTCGTAGCGGGCGACGCAACGTCCGGCGGCGTCGTAGACGAGGCAAGCGGCGCCGACGCGCCGCTCACCCTCGACCCGCAGCGGCAACGTTCCGGCGACCACCCATATGCCGAGGCGCGCGGCGAGCGCCGCGATGCGCTCCTGCGCCGGCCCGGATCCGGGCGTCTCGGCGATCGCCAGCTTGTCGGCGTCGCGCAGCCCCATGAAGGAAAAGTTTTCCGGCAGCACGGCGACACAGGCGCCGGCATCCGCGGCCCCGCGCAGCAGACGCTCCGCCGTGTCGAGATTGCCCGCCACCTCGGGACCCGAGGTCATCTGCAGCGCGGCCACGCGCGGACGGTCGATAACCTCAGACGAGGACGACATCGTAGCGATCCACTTCGTAGAGTGACTCCGCCTGCAGCCTGATCGGCCGTCCGCTTTGCGCCTCAAGCTCGGCGAGCACGGGCGATTCGTCGCCCAGCAGCCGCTCGACCACGTCCTGATGCGCGAGCACCAGCAGCTCGCGGCTATCGAACTGCCGTGCCTGGCGCAGGATCTCGCGGAAGATGTCCTGGCATACGGTGTCGACCGAACGGATCGAGCCGCGTCCCTCGCAGGCGGGACAGGTTTCGCACAGCAGATGTTCCAGGCTCTCGCGGGTCCGCTTGCGCGTCATCTCCACGAGGCCGAGCGGCGAGATCGGCGCCACCAGGGTCTGCGCGTGGTCGCCGGCCAGCGCCTGCCGCAGCGCGCCGAGCACCTGCTCACGGTGCATCTCGTCCCGCATGTCGATGAAGTCGATGATGATGATTCCGCCGAGGTTGCGCAGCCGGAGCTGACGCGCGATGGCCACCGCCGCCTCGAGATTGGTGCGGAAGATGGTGTCCTCAAGGTTACGGTGGCCGACGAAGCCGCCAGTGTTGACGTCGATCGTCGTCATCGACTCCGTCTGGTCGATGACCAGATAGCCGCCGGACTTCAGCGAGACCTTGCGCTCGAGCGCGCGGTTGATCTCCTCCTCGACGCCGTGCAGGTCGAACACCGGGCGCGCACCGGCATGCAGCTCGAGCCGCGGCGCGCGCACCGGCGAGAAGTCGGCCACGAATTGCTGCAGGCGCAGGAGCTCGTGTTCGTCGTCGACCAGCACCCGCTCGATGCCGCGACCGAGCTCGTCGCGCAGCACGCGCAACGCCAGCGGCAGATCCTCGTGCACGAGCTCGCCCGGCGCGGCCCGCAGGCAGCGCTCGCGCACGTGGTTCCACAGCCGCTCGAGGTACTCGAGGTCGGAGGCGAGTCGCCCGGGGTCGACCCCTTCAGCCGCGGTGCGCACGATATAGCCGCCGGGGTGTACGTCACCCACTATCGACTGCATAGCCGCGCGCAGGCGCTGCCGCTCGCCTTCGTCCTCGATGCGCGCCGAGATCCCGATGCCACTGCCGCGCGGCATGAATACGAGATAGCGCGACGGCAGCGAGACAAAGGTCGTGAGCCGGGCGCCCTTCGCGCCCATCGGATCCTTGACCACCTGGACGACGATATCGTCGCCCTGGGAAATCAGCCGTCGGATGTCCGGCGCCTCCTCCCGGACCGCCGGGGGCAGCCCGGCCGGGCCGCCTCCCGTCGCCGCCGCGGCGACGCGCTGTGCATCGAAACGCGCATCGCCACTGACGATGTCGTTGACGTGCAGGAAGGCGGTACGCGCGAGTCCCACCTCGACAAAAGCCGCCTGCATGCCAGGAAGCACGCGGGTGATCCGCCCTTTGTAGACGTTGCCCACAAGACCGCGCCGGCTCGCGCGCTCGACGAACACCTCCTGCAGCACGCCCCCCTCGAGCAGCGCGGCGCGCGTCTCACGGGGCGCAACGTTGATCAGGACCTCGACGCTCATGCCCCAGAGTGCCACACGTCCAAGCCGGCGGCGACGAGCAGCGCGGCGGTCTCGGCAAGCGGCAGCCCCATCACGCCGGAATAGCTGCCCTCGATGCGTTCGACGAACACCGCCGCCAGCCCCTGTATCGCATAGCCGCCCGCCTTGTCCCGTGGCTCACCGCTTGCCCAATAGCGCCGCACCTCGGCCGCATCCACCGCACGCAGGCGTACCCGCGTACGTGACAGGCGCGCATCGATCCCGCCGGAGGTGGCTAGTGCGACCGCCGACAGCACCTCGTGCTCGCGTCCCGACAGCCGCGCGAAGCAGGCCTGCAGGGCGGCCTCGTCCGCGGGCTTGCCGAGCACCATCCCGTCTATGGTGACGGTCGTATCGGCACCAAGCACCGGCAACGGGGGACAACCGCCCGCGGCGCGCAACTGCCACACGTGCCGCGCCTTGGCGAGCGCCAGCCGCCGCACGTAAGCCGTCGGCAGTTCACCCGGCACCATCGCCTCGTCGAGGTCAGCGGGCTGCACGAGATGGGGGACACCGATCTGCCACAGCAGTTCTCGGCGTCGCGGCGAGCCCGAGGCGAGACATAGCACTGCGGGCAAGCCGGCCAGCAGCGGGGGCACGGCCGGCGTCGGCGCCGTGACGGGATCGCGCGGGCCGGGTTCGCTCACTATGCCTCCTCAGTCGCGGTGGTACGGGTGTCCGCTAGCCAGCGTGTGCGCCCGGTAGAGCTGTTCGATCAGCAACACGCGCGCAAGGCCATGCGGCAGCGTGAGCCGGGACAACGACCAGCTCTCGGCGGCCCGAGCGCGGACCGCCGCCGCGTGGCCGTCGGGCCCGCCGATGAGCAGTGCGAGGTCGGGCGTCTGCGCGGCGAGTTGTCCGAGCCGCTGCGCCAGTTCGCGGCTGCTCAAGGATTTGCCGCCTTCGTCGAGCAGGATTACCCGCTCGCGATCGCGCAGCGCGGCGAGTACCCGCGCGCCTTCGCGGGCGGTCGCCGCCGCGGCACCGGCAGCGGCGCTGCGCGGCGCCGCTTCGAGCTCCAGCAGCTCGCAGCGCCATGGCGTACGGAAACGCCGCAGGTAATCGGCCGCCGCCTCCGCCACCCAGGAGGGCTGCTTCGAACCGACGGTGATGATCCGCAGCCGCACCGCCTCACCGGCGTCGGATGGCGGGCGCCCTCAGGCGCGCTCGCCGGGCGGGGGGCTGCCGGCGCTGCGTCGACTGTCGCCGACCGCGCTGCCCCGCTCGGCCTCGCGCGGTGCTTCCCACAAATGTTCGAGCTGATAGAACTCGCGGGTACGCGGCAGCATCACGTGGACCATGACGTCCGGCAGGTCGACGAGCACCCACTCGCCCTGCTGCTCGCCCTCGACACCCAGCGGCCGCTGTCCCGCCGCCTTTGTCATCTGCACGACGCGATCCGCGATGGCACGCAGGTGACGATCCGAGGTACCGCTCGCGATCACCATGAAATCGGCGACGTCGCTGATACCGCGCACGTCGAGCACACGCACGTCCACGGCCTTCATGTCGGCCAGAGCGGCCTCCACGACCTTGAGGGCCGGCGGCACGCTGCGTGGACGGACGGCGGATTTGGCGGGAGCCTTGGTGCGAGGACTGCTCGCCTTGCGTGGCGGCTTGCGCGCTGTCTTGGAGGGCGTCTTCGATGGCGCCTTGGATGACCCGTTGGCCGAGGCCTTGGGCGCCGGTCTGCCGACCGGCTTGCGGGCCGGCCCCGGGGCGGGCCGGCGGACGGGCTTGCGTTCGTTCATGCGGCGGCTTGGCTACTCCGTGGCAACGGCCGGTTTGCGGCTCTCGGAGCGAGCATAGCATCCCGTCTGCATGATGATGCTGCGTACCCCGTCGGTGACCAGATATCGCGGATCGCCCCCCTCGCGCAGCAGATCGCGCAGGGCACTGGAGGAAACCTCCAGCGGCGTCACCCGGTGCAGGTAGATGCGACCGGCGAGGGAATGCCGCAGCGCCGCGGTCCCGTCGACGGCGCGCTCGGCAAGCAGTTCGGCAAGCTCCGGCGGCAGCGACCGTGCTGCACCAGGTCGATAGGCGACCACGAGGTGCGCCAAGTCGGGGATTTCGGTCCAGCGACGCCAAGTCGGCAGACCGGCAAACGCATCCATGCCGAGCAGCAGACAGAGCGGCCGCGCGGGGTACGCGACACGCAGCTCCACCAGCGTGTCGATGGTGTAGCTGGCGCCGGCGCGGCGGATTTCCCGGTCATCGACCACGAAGCCTGGCTGGCCGGCCGTCGCCGCACGCAGCATCTCCAACCGCAGCGCTGCCGGCGCCCGCGGCGATCCGCGGTGCGCGGGATCGCCGGCCGGGATCCAGCGCAACTCAGGGAGGCCGAGCGCGCGCATCAGCTCGTAGCCGGTGCGCAGGTGACCCACATGTACCGGATCGAAAGTGCCGCCGAAGATGCCCAGCGGCTCGCCGAGCGGCGCACCGGCGGACGGGCCGGGCGGCGTATCGGCGGCGCCGTTCATCGCAGCGGCCGCAGCCCGCAGGTTTCGGCGCAGAGCAGCGTCAGCTCGTCCCAGGGATCGCCGGCGAGACGTCCCTTGATCATGCGATCGGCGCGCAATGCGCGTGACGACAGGCGCGCGAACGGCAGTCGGGCAGCCCGCGGTCGCGCCCGCTCGAGCGCCGCCACCTGTGCCGCCGCCAGCCGCGGGCCGGGGCGGCGCGCGGGATCCTCGCCGCGGCGCACCGACCAAAGATTTCGCAACTCGCGGGTCAGGGCCCACAGCACCAGCACGGGCTCCGTGCCCTCGCCGCGCAGTCCGGCCAGCACGCGCAGCGCCCGCTGCGCATCGCCGCCCACCACGGCTTCGCCGAGGGCATACACGTCGTAGCGTGCGCTGGAGGCCACCGCGCCGAGCACCGCCGCCGCATCCAGCCGTCCGGCAGGCACCAGCAGCTTCAGTTTCTCGATCTCCTGTGTGGCGGCGAGCAGGTTGCCCTCGACGCGCACAGCGAGCAGCGCCAGCGCATCGGTGGTTGGCTCGAAGCCGGCGGTACGCAGGCGCTGCGCGAGCCAGCCTTCGAGCTGCCGCGGTCCGACCTCCCAGATCGGCAGCCAGGCGCCGCGTGCCTCGATCGCTCGCACCCACGCGGTGTTCTGCGTCGTCGGGTCGAGACGCGGCGTCACCACGAGCAGCAGCAGGTCATCGCCCGCAGCCTCGAGCAGTGACTGCAAGGCCGCGCCACCCTCCTTGCCGGCCTTGCCGGAGAAGCGCAGCTCGATCACCCGTCGGTCACCAAACAGCGACCGCGAAGCGGCGCTGGCGACGATGTCCGCCCAGTCGGCGCTGCGCTCCGGGTAGTGCACCTCCCGCTCGGTGTAGCCCTGCTGGCGAGCTGCGGCGCGGATGGCGTCGCAGGCCTCGCCCACCAGTAGCCCCTCGTCTCCCGAAACGAGATAGGCAGCGGCGAGACCGCTGCCGCGCTGCAGCGCCTGCCGGAGGTGGGCGGAGAGGTTGTCGAGACCGAGCTTCATCAGGACATGCCGTCGCCGCTGTCTTGCGGCCGTCCGTGGATTATCCGCGAGCCGCGGGACGGCGGGGCAGGTGGCTGCGCGGGACGTGGCTGCGCGGCGGGTCATGGCTAAGTGGCTCTTTTGTTATAAAGTATCGGTCATGTAATTTCATTACGTCGTCCCGCCGCCCCACCCCGATCGAGAGACACCCATGCGCCCCCCGATTCCCCAACCATCCACCCTTCCCCGCCGCCGCCGGCATCTGGTCGCCGGCACTGCCGCGCTCGGCCTGGCGGGCTGCCTGCAGGCCAGTACGGTTCACGCGCAAAGTGCACCCAGCCGCGAAGCGGAGGTTCTCGAGGAGGTGGTCATCACGGCCACGCCGTTGCGCCGCGCCGCCTTCGCCACCGCACAGCCGGTCGCCCTGCTGGATGGCGAGCGGCTTGCCACTGCGATCCGCAACAGCCTCGGCGAGACGCTCGTCGACCAACCAGGTGTCTCGGCGAGCGCCTTCGGTCCGATTGCCAGCCGACCCATCATCCGCGGTCAGGGCGGTCTGCGGGTGCAGACCTACGTGGACGGCGCCGACACGCTTGATGTCGCCGCGCTGTCGGACGACCACGCCGTCACCGTCGAGCCTCTGCTGGCGGAGCGCATCGAGATCGTGCGCGGCCCCGCCGCCCTACTGTTCGGCTCGGCCGCCGCCGCGGGCGCGGTGAACGTGGTGACCGGCCGGCTGCCGCTCGTCCGTTCCGCGGTACCGCTGGCCGGCGAGTTGCATGCCCGCGGCGATACCGCTGCCAATGAGCGTGGCATCGCGGCGCGCATTGCCGGCAACGCCGGCGGAAGCCTGCAGTTCACCGGCGACATGCACCACTTCAGCGCGGGCAACTTGCGCATCCCGGATGGCCGACTCGAGAACTCGGCGGGCGAGACCCGCGGCGGGAATGTCGGCATCGGCTGGGTGGGCGAGCGCGGCGCATTTGCCGTATCCGTAAGCAATCTGCGCAGCAACTACGGACTGGCCGGCGGCCACGCCCATCACGACCACGATGACGACGAGCACGACCATGATCATGATCATGACCACGAACATGAGCATGACGAGGAAGCACACGGCGACGTGACGCTCGCGCTCGACCAGCAGCGCGTCGACATCGCCGGCGAGTGGCGGCTCGATGGTTTCGCCGATGCGCTGCGGCTACGCGCCGCCCGCAATGATTACGGGCACAGCGAACTCGAGGGCGACGAGATCGGCACCACTTACGGTCAGCTCGGCCGTGAGGCCCGTCTGAGTCTCGACCGCGACGGCCGCTGGACGATCGGCACGCAGTGGCGCGAGGTCGAATTCGACGCCGCAGGCGACGAAGCGTTCCTGCCAACCTCGCGTACGCGCAACCTCGGCGCCTTCGCCTTCGGCGAGTTCGTCCTCGGCAACCTCACCATCGAGGCCGGACTGCGGCTCGAGCAGCAGGACATCAACGTCGCGCAGGCGGCGCCGCTCGCGCCGGCCAAACCGCTG
Source organism: Steroidobacteraceae bacterium (assembly GCA_044375655.1). Classification (GTDB taxonomy): domain Bacteria; phylum Pseudomonadota; class Gammaproteobacteria; order Steroidobacterales; family Steroidobacteraceae; genus UBA964. The sequence goes on from JBILMF010000035.1 coordinate 21,037, forward strand.
CGGCGGTACGACGAACAGGCGCAGAGCGCCTCGCTCGGCGTGCTCTGGCCGATCGCGACGCCCTGGGACCTCTCGCTGCAGCTGACCTCCACAGAGCGCCACCCCACGGCGACCGAACTGTTCGCCTACGGCCCGCATATCGCCGCACAGCGCTTCGAGATCGGCGACGAGCGGCTGCAGCTGGAGCGCGGTTTGACCGCCGACCTCGCGCTGCGTCACCGCAATGCCGCTGGCTGGTCGGGCAGCGTCGGCGTGTTCGTCGCCGACTACGACCGGTTCATCGCTGCGTTGCCCACGGACGAAATGGAGGACGGGCTACGGGTGGTGCGCTTTGCCGCCATCGACGCGCGCTTCACGGGCGTCGAGTTCAACTGGGGTAACGAGGCCCTCGCGCGTGCCGCGGCGGGCACCCTCGGACTGCGGGTGTTCGGGGATTACGTGCGAGCCCGGGATGCGGCCGGCACGCCCTTGCCGCAGATCCCGCCACGCCGACTGGGCCTCGATGCCGGCTGGACGCGTAACGGTCTGCGCCTCGGGGTAGAGACCGTATGGAACGACGCCCAAGATGACGTCGCCGTCGGCGAAACGACGACGGCGGGGTTCACAGCCGTCAACGCGCAGGTCACCTATCGCCTGCGTACCGGCGGGGCGGATATGCTCTGGTATGTACGCGGCGTGAATCTGCTCGACGAAGTCATGCGTCGGCATGCCTCGCCGCTCAAGGATGTCGCCCCGCTCGCTGCCCGCCACCTCACCGTCGGTGTGCAGGTCGGTTTTTGATCGACCGCGGGCATTGAACGCGTTGCGCGGACGCCGGTCAGAGGCTCTGGCGGCGTCCGTGCAGCGCGTCTTGGACGGCGGCGCCCACCAACCTGCACCCCAAGGAGGATGAAGCCATGACGCTTTCGCAACCGCCGAACCGCCTCGCCGCGCTGTTGCTCGGCAGCTTCGCGCTGTCCACTGCCGTGGTTCCGGCCATTGCTTCGACGCCGCTGCGGATGGCCGCCGCGCCACAGGCTGCCGCCGGCAAGGATCACGACCACGACCACAGCCACGACCATGACCACGGTTCGCTCGAAAAAGGCAAGCACGTGCACGGCGAGGTCACCTTCAACATCGCGCTCGACGGCGAACTGTTGACGGTCGAGCTCGACGCACCGGCCATCAACGTCATCGGCTTCGAGAAGTCGCCACGCACCGACGCGGAACGGCAGGCAGTCGCTGCCGTGGACGCCTGGCTCGCGGGCGGCCGCGATATCGCCGCCGTGCCGCGCAACGCGGCCTGTCGCTTGGCAAGCGTGGCATACACTCCGCCCCAGCTCGGCACGGGACATGCCGACTA
>JBILMF010000036.1:0-22254 GCA_044375655.1 Steroidobacteraceae bacterium
TCCGCTCGCGCCGCCGGGCAGGTGCAGGTAACCCTCAGCCTCACGGCCGGGAGCCACGGCGAAGCGCTGCGATGCGCCGAAACTCGGACCGGCGACGCGTGGCAGGTTGGTGTCGCCCGCCAGCTGCCGCGCCGGCATGTCGAGATAGCGGCCGAGCGGACCGAGCGCCGCCGACAACGGGTGGCGGATCGCCGTGGTGTTCGCCGCCCCCCACGGGCAGCGGGCGAGCGACCCGCAGTCTGCCTCGGCAGCGGCTATCACGGCGTCGGCCTGCTGCAGCAGGAAGGCGCGCCAGTCGGCGTACCCGCCGCCCAGCAGGTGTGGCGGCTGCTCGCTAACCAGCCGCCACAGCGAATTCTCGAACAGCGGGTAGGGCTGCGAATCCTTGCCGGCGTCGAGCGCGCTGGTGATCATCCGCCACACCTCTGCGCGCGTCCGCTCGCGGAACTCGCGAACTAGCCGGTAGCTCACCGAATCGACCGCTGCCCGGCCCTGCCAATCGGCGGCGAGCCGTCGCAACTCGGCGCGTTGCGGCTGGTTGCGCACGGCATCCTCGTCGAGCGTGCCGAGCAGCAACCGCTGCCAGCGCTCGAGCAGCAGCGCACGATCGTCCAGCTGGATCGCCAGCATGTCGGCCGGCGTCGCCGGCCGCTCCAGCGCGAGCAACAAATCGCGGATTTGCCGCTGCCGCGCGCCGGCATCGTAGTGCATGCCGCCAGCCGCCTCGTCGTTGCCGATCACCGCCTCCGCGGCGCCGTCTACATGACGGGCGTTGGCACTCCAGATGCGGCCGCTCTGCGGGTCGCGGATGACCGGCACCTCGCCGGGACCGCGCCACTCGACCGGCTGCCCGGCGAGGGCATAGCCGGCGTTGCGCGGAATACGGCCGATGATGGTCCAGGCGATCCGCCCCCCGCGATCGCCGATCACCAGATTCTGGTGGGGCATGCCGACCTGTGGAGCGAGCTGCAGCGCGGCGTCGACGTCGCCGAGCAGCTGCATCTCGCGCGCCGCCACCGTGGTTGCGCCGCGCTCGCTGATCAGCCATCGCGCCAGCCAGCAGGTCTGCCCCAGCCGGCCGGCGCCAGCGCTTGCTGCTGACCGCGGCGGGTCGACCCGCAGCAGCACGCCGAGCGGCGAATCGCGGACCTCGATCACCTGCGGCTCCTCGTGCGCAACCAGTATGGTCTCGCTGTGCAGCCGGAAGCTGCGCTCACCCTGCGCCGTCAGGAACACGTTGCGGGACGTGTCGCAGGCGACCGGCTGCACGTCGCTCCAATCGCCGTAGCTGTTGGTGAACGCCCAGGCGACTCGTCCGTTGCTGCCCGCCACGAGCGCCGGCAATCCGGGCAGGGTGACGCCATTGAGTTCAATGGGTCCGGCCGCGGCGCCATCACCCGGACCGCGCGCCACCAGCAAACGGACGCGATACCAGGTCGCGGGCACCCGCAGTCCTAGATGCATGTCTCCGGCCACGAGTGCCGCGCCGCCGCGCGCATGCGCGCCCGCTACGGCCCATGCATTGCTTCCGGGCAGCGCCGCCTCGCGCGCGATCACGGCAGCGGCCGCCGTGGCACGTCCGCCGCGATCCGCGCGTAGGTCGAGCAGGTCGGGTGACGGCACGACCGGTGCCGCGGCACCGCCGTCGGCTGCGGCGGCCGCCTGCTCGGCGAGCGTCTGGAAATTGGGTGCGTCCCACTCGCCGCCCCGTGGATAGAGGAAGCGCAGCACCTCCGCAGCCGGACGCGCATCCGCCTCGTCCAGCGACGCCGCGGCCACCCGCTCCTCGATGCGAGCGGCGATCTCGAGCCGCGAGATGTCGTTGCCGAGCATGTGTTGCTGCAGGAACCACCACATCGAGTGCACCGCGAGGATCGAGTCCTCGGCGCGCCACGGCGCGGGGCTCGCACGCAGGAGCAGGTACTCCCACGGCCGCACCGCGAGCGACTCGATGCCGGCATTGACGCCGCGCGCATAAGCCTCGAGCCAGGCACGCTGCGGCGGCGTCGCATCGGCGAGTACCCGCCGTGCGACCGCTCGCAGCCGGAACGCGCGGGCGGCGCGGTCCTGCGCAACCAGTCGCTCGCCGAGCAGCGCCGCGAGCTCGCCTGCCGCCAGCCGTCGCGACAAATCCATCTGGAAGAGGCGGTCCTGCGCGTGCAGGAAACCGAGACCGTAGGCGACGTCATCAAGCGTCTCGCCACGCACGGTGGGCACGCCAGCCGCGTCGCGCTCGATGCGCAGCAGTGCCTGCGGTCCGTCGCTGCCGGCGACGATCCGGCCGTCGAGTTGCGGCAGCGAGCCGCGCAGCGCCCACCAGCCGCCGGCGCCGAGCAGCACCCCGCAGACGAGGAGCGCGCCTAGCGCCCGGACGATCAGTCTGCGCATCGCCGCCGGCTCACCCGCGGTGCACCTTCAGGATCTGCAGCGAGTTGGTGCCGCCCTGCACGCCGGTCAGCTCGCCCTTGGTGAGGATGATCTGGTCGCCCTCGTCGACGAGGCGCAAGTCGAGCAGGAGGTCGAACACGCGCTGGAAAAGCGGCGTGAGGTCCCCGGGCTGGACGTCGAAGGACACCGGATACACGCCCCGGTATAGGGTGACCCGCCGGCGCGTACCCTCGTGCCGCGTGAAGGCATAGATGGGGATGTCGGACCGCAGACGCGACATCCACAGCGTCGTCTCGCCGCTCTCGGTCAGTGCGACGATGGCGCGCACGTTGAGGTGGTTCGCCGCGTACATGACCGCGTGCGCGATCGCCTCCTCGGTCTGCGTGAAGGTCAGCTCGCCACGCTGCAGCGGCGCCGCCTGCGTAAGGTGATAGGTCTCGGCACCGCCGATCACCTCGGCCATCGCAGCCACGGCCTTCACGGGGTAGCGACCGGCCGCCGTCTCCGCCGAGAGCATCACGGCATCGGTGCCGTCCAGTACCGCGTTGGCGACGTCGCTGACCTCGGCGCGGGTCGGCACCGGATTCTGGATCATCGATTCCATCATCTGCGTCGCCGTGATGGCGACGCGATTGCGCAGCCGCGTCTCGTGGATGATGGTCTTCTGCAGGCCGATCAGTGCGGCATGACCCATCTCGACGCCAAGATCGCCGCGCGCCACCATCACCACATCGGTCGCCGTGATGATCCCGGCGAGCTGCGCGACCGCCTCGTGGCGCTCGATCTTCGCCACGATGCGCGTGTACTGACCGCCCGCAACGCGCAGCAGTTCGCGCGCCTGCTGGATGTCGGCGGCGTCGCGCACGAAAGACAGCGCGAGGTAGTCGAGCGAATGCGCTGCGGCGAAGCGGATGTCGTCGCGATCCTTGTCGGTCAGCGCCGGAGCCGAGATCCCGCCGCCCTTGCGGTTGACGCCCTTGCGGTTCGAAAGCTCGCCGCCCGCCACCACGCGGGTCTCAATGCGCGTGCCCTCCACGGCGAGCACCTGCAGCACGATCAGCCCGTCATTGAGCAGCAGGGTGTCGCCGGCCGCCACGTCGGCGACCAGCTCCTTGTAGGCGACGCCCACCTCGCGCTCGTTGCCCGCGCCCTTGTCGAGCGCGGTATCGAGCGCGAACGGCTGGCCGTCACGCAGCATCACCGGGCCGACTGCGAAGCTCTCGATGCGGATCTTGGGTCCCGCGAGGTCGCCGAGCACAGCGACGTAGCGGCCGGCCCGTCGCGAGGCCTCGCGCAGCAGGTCGATGCGCCGCAAGTGGTCCTGCTGCGTGCCGTGCGAGAAGTTGATGCGCGCGACGTCGAGGCCGGCGCGGCACATCTCGACGAGTACATCGAGATCGTCGGTCGCCGGCCCTAGCGTGGCGACGATCTTGGTGCGTCGCAGCATGTTCACGAGCCGCTGCGCGCCGCCGCGGCGCGCGCTTCGAGGGCGGCCACGGCAGGCAGCGTCTTGCCCTCGACGAACTCGAGGAAGGCGCCGCCGCCGGTGGAGATGTAGGAGATCCCGGACTCGACGCCGTACTTCTCGATCGCTGCCAGCGTGTCGCCGCCGCCGGCCAGCGAGTAGGCCGGGCTGCGGGCGATGGCCTCGGCGATGGCCCGCGTGCCGCCGCCGAACTGCTCGAACTCGAACACGCCGAGCGGTCCGTTCCAGAGGATGGTGCCGGCCGTCTGCAGGCTCGCGGCAAGCATCTGTGCGGTGCGCGGTCCGATGTCGAGGATGAGTTCATCTGCGCCCACCTCGCCGACGTCGCGCACCGTTGCCGGTGCTGTCGGGGAGAACTCCGCCGCCACCACCACGTCGACGGGCAGCGGAATCTCGGCGCCGCGCGCGCGCGCCTGCGCGAGCAGCCGCCGCGCCGTGTCGAGCATGTCGGCCTCGTGCAGCGACTTGCCCACCGCCACGCCGCTCGCGGCGAGGAAGGTGTTGGCGATGCCGCCGCCGACGATCAGCCGATCGACCTTGGCGAGCAGTGACTCGAGCACCGTGAGCTTGGTCGAGACCTTGGAGCCAGCGACGATCGCCACCAGCGGCCGTGCGGGCTTGGCGAGCGCGCGCTCCAGCGCCTCGAGCTCACCGACCAGCAGCGGGCCGGCGCAGGCCACCGGGGCATGCCGCGCCACGCCGTGGGTGCTGGCCTCGGCGCGGTGCGCAGTGCCGAAGGCGTCCATGACGAACACGTCGCAGAGCGCCGCCATGCGCCGCGCCAGCAACTCGTCGTCCTTCTTCTCGCCCTTGTTGAAGCGCACGTTCTCGCAGAGCACGACTTCGCCGGGTTCGCAGGCGACCCCACCCAGCCAGTCGGACTCCAGGCGCACCGGCTGGCCGAGCAGCTCCTGCAGCCGCCGCGCCACCGGTGCCAGCGAGTTCTCGACCGAGAACTCGCCCTCCTTCGGCCGACCGAGGTGCGAGAGCAGGATCACGCGGGCGCGCTGCGCGAGCGCCGCGCGAATGGTCGGCAGCGCAGCGCGAATGCGTGCGTCGCTGCCGATCACGCCACCCTCCACCGGCACATTGAGGTCCTCGCGGATCAGCACCCGCCTGTCGGCGAGCTCGAGATCGGTCATGCGCAGCACGTTCATGGCTTCGCCTGCCTCAGGCCGCATTCGCCCAGGCGAGGGTGGTGTCGAGCATGCGGTTGGAGAAACCCCACTCGTTGTCGTACCACGCACAGACCTTGACGAGGTTGCCGGCGATCACCTTGGTCATGGTCGCGTCGTAGGTTGAGGAGTGCGCGTCATGGTTGTAGTCGATCGACACCAGCGGCGCCTCCGTGTACGCGAGCACTCCGCGCAGCGGACCCTCCGCCGCCGCCTTCATCAGCCCGTTGATCTCGGCGACCGAGGTGGCGCGCTGCGGCGTGAAGGTGAGGTCGACCAGCGACACGTTGATCGTCGGCACACGTACGGCGAAGCCGTCGAACTTGCCCTTGAGCTCCGGGAGCACGAGGCCGACCGCGGCGGCGGCGCCGGTCTTGGTCGGAATCATCGACATGGTCGCCGAGCGCGCCCGCCGCAGGTCCGAGTGGTAAACGTCGGTCAGCACCTGATCGTTGGTGTAGGCGTGCACCGTGGTCATCAGGCCGCTCTCGATGCCGATGTTCTCCTGCAGCACCTTGGCTATCGGCGCGAGGCAGTTGGTGGTGCAGGAGGCGTTGGAGATCACCGTGTGCGTGGACTTCAGCACGTGGTGGTTGACGCCATAGACGATGGTCGCGTCCACATCGTCGCCGCCGGGCGCGGAGATCACGACCTTCTTGGCGCCGCCCGCGAGGTGCGCGCCCGCCTTCGCCTTGCTGGTGAAGAGGCCCGTGCACTCGAGCACGATATCGACGCCGAGCTCACCCCAGGGCAGCTTCGCCGGGTCGCGCTGCGCCAGCACGCGGATGCGATCGCCGTTGACCACCATCGAATCGCCATCGACGCTGACTTCGCCCGGGAATCGGCCATGCGCCGTGTCGTAACGCGTCAGGTGGGCGTTGGTGCCGGCGTCGCCGAGATCGTTGATCGCCACGATGGTGATGTCCTTGCCACGGCCCCCCTCGTAGAGCGCGCGCAGCACGTTGCGTCCGATACGACCGTAACCGTTGATGCCAACCTTGATTGCCATGATCCCTGTTCCTCTTCTGACTGTTCCGACTGTGTCCAAGTAGGCGAATGTATCCGGGCGCGTCCGGTGCACACGCGGGCCGCGCCGCCGCGTCACCGCTGCTCGGGGCGCCCTCAGCTGCCGAGCAGCCGCTCGAGCGCGCGACCGATGTGGCCCGCGGTGATTCCGTAGTGTTCGAACAGCGCCGCAGCTTTGCCCGAGGCGCCAAACCGGTCGATGCCGAGCACCTGTCCGCCGCTGCCGACATACTTCCACCAGCTCTGCGTGGCCGCGGCCTCGACCGCAAGACGCCGGCCTACCGCAGCGGGCAGCACCTGCTCGCGCCACGCGGGGTCCTGCGCGTCGAAGGCGTCAGTGGAGGGCATCGATACGAGGCGTACGCGGCGGCCGGCGGCATTCGCGGCGCGCACCGCCTCGGCCGCGGGACCCACCTCGCTGCCGGTGGCGATGACGATCGCCTCGGGCAGGCCGCCGCCGTCGGCCTCGATCAGGATGTAGCCGCCGCGGGCGATCGACGCCCGCTGCGCCGCGTCGCGCGGCTGTTGCGGCAGAGCCTGCCGCGTGAGCACGAGACAGCTCGGGCCGTCGCGCCGCTCGATCGCGACGAGCCAGGCGACGGCGGTCTCCACGGCATCGCAGGGCCGCCACAGACCGAGGTTCGGCATCGCCCGCAGGCTCGCCAGATGTTCGATCGGCTGGTGCGTCGGGCCGTCCTCGCCGAGACCGATCGAGTCGTGGGTGTAGACAAGCAGCACCCGCTGGTGCATCAGCGCGGCCAGACGCACGGCGTTGCGCGCGTAGTCGGAGAACACAAGGAAGGTTCCCGCATAGGGGATGAACCCGCCGTGAAGCGCAAGGCCGTTGAGCATCGCGGTCATCGCGAACTCGCGCACCCCGTAGTAGACGTAGTTGCCGGACACGTCGGCAGGCAGTACAGGCTTCGAGTCCTTACGCAGCGTGTTCACCGAACCCGTGAGGTCGGCCGAGCCGCCCAGCAGCTCGCCCATGCCCGGGCCGAGCGCGTTCAGCACCACTTGCGAGGAGGCGCGGGTCGCCTGCGCGGCCTCGACGGCCGCGGCGGCCGCGAGCGCCGCGTCGCGCAGCTGCGGCCACTGCGTCGGCAGCTCACCCTGAGTGCGGCGCTCGAACTCCGCGGCGAGCGCCGGGAACTCGCGCCGGTAGCGGGCGTAGCGCCGGCGCCAGGCCTTCTCCGCGCGCGCTCCGCGCGCGCGCTGGTCCCAGGCTGCGCGCACATCGTCGGGGATGACAAAAGGCTCGTGGGTCCAGTCGAGGGCCGCGCGGGTCGCCGCGACCTCCGCAGCGCCCAGCGGTTCACCGTGCGTGGACTTGCTGCCCTGCTTGTTCGGAGCACCCCAGCCGATCACGGTGCGCGCACAGATGAGGGTCGGCTGGCGGCGGTTGGCCCGCGCCCGCTTGAGCGCCTTCGCAACCGCCTCGCCGTCGTGTCCATCCACCCCGCGGATCACCTGCCAGCCGTAGGCCGCGAAGCGCTTCGCGGTGTCGTCGCCCATCCAGTTGCGCACCTCGCCGTCGATCGAGATGCCGTTGTCGTCGTACACGCAGATCAGCTTGCCGAGACCCAGCGTACCGGCGAGCGAGGCCGCTTCGTGCGAGATGCCTTCCATGATGCAACCGTCGCCGAGGAACACCCAGGTGTGGTGGTCGACGATCTCGTGGCCCGGGCGATTGAACTCCGCTGCCAGCAAGCGCTCCGCGAGGGCCATGCCGACCGCGGTCGCGAAGCCCTGACCGAGCGGTCCGGTGGTGGTCTCGATGCCGACCGACGGATCGTGCTCGGGATGCCCCGCCGTGCGCGAGCCCAGCTGGCGGAAATCTTTGATGTCGTCGATGCCGAGCGGATGCCCGGTCAGGTGCAGCACCGCGTAGAGCAGCATCGAGGCATGGCCATTGGACAGCACGAAGCGGTCGCGGTCGACCCAGCGCGGGTTGGCCGGGTTGTAGTCCATGACCTCCCGCCACAGGACTTCGGCGATGTCCGCCATGCCCATCGGCGCGCCCGGGTGGCCCGAGGCGGCGAGCTGCACCGCATCCATGGAGAGCGCGCGAACGGCGTTCGCGAGGAGGCGGCGTGGAGGCATCGGGGATCCGGGGGTCGTTTGCAACAAACCGCAATTGTCCATCACTGGACCCTGCATTTTCAACGAAAAAGGCCCGGAAGATGGCTGCCTCGGCATGCGCTGCGGCTATAATCCGCGCCGCTTCAACCCAAAGGTTTTTCGAGCGCACCCATGGCAAACAGCTATCTGTTCACCTCAGAGTCGGTTTCCGAAGGGCATCCGGACAAGGTTGCCGACCAGATCTCCGACGCCATCCTCGACGCCATCCTCGCCGAGGACAAGCGCTGCCGCGTCGCCGTCGAGACGCTCGTCAAGACCGGTGTCGCGATCGTCGCCGGCGAAGTGACCACCAACGCCTGGGTCGACATCGAAGCGATCGTACGCCGCACGGTGCTCGGTATCGGCTACAACTCTTCGGACATGGGCTTCGACGGCGCCTCCTGCGGTGTGCTCAACGTCATCGGCAAGCAGTCTGCGGACATCGCGCAGGGCGTGGACCGCAAGGACCCGCGCGCGCAGGGCGCCGGCGATCAGGGCCTGATGTTCGGCTTCGCCACCAACGAGACCGATGTCCTCATGCCCGCCGCCATCACCCTCTCCCACCGGCTCGTCGAGCGCCAGGCCAAGGTGCGCAAGCAGGGCAAGCTGCCGTGGCTGCGGCCGGACGCCAAGAGCCAGGTCACGCTGCGCTACGAGGACGACCGACCGGTCGCCATCGACGCCGTTGTGCTCTCCACCCAGCACGCCGACGACGTCTCGACGAAGAAGCTGCGCGAGGCGGTGCTCGAGGAGATCATCATGCCGGTGCTGCCGAAGAAGTGGCTGCACCGCGGCACCAAATTCCACATCAACCCGACCGGACGCTTCGTCATCGGCGGCCCGGTAGGCGACTGCGGGCTCACGGGCCGCAAGATCATTGTCGACACCTATGGCGGGTTCGCCCGCCACGGCGGCGGGGCCTTCTCCGGCAAGGACCCTTCCAAGGTCGACCGCTCAGCCGCCTACGCCGCCCGCTACGTCGCCAAGAACATCGTCGCCGCGGGCCTCGCGGACCGTTGCGAGGTGCAGGTGTCCTACGCCATTGGCGTGGCCAAGCCCACCTCCGTCATGGTCGAGACCTTCGGCACCGGCAAGGTGCCGCGCGAGCAGCTCACCGCGCTCGTCGAACGGCACTTCGACCTCACGCCCTACGGGCTGCGCGAGATGCTCGATCTCGCCCGGCCGATCTACCGCAAGACGGCGGCCTATGGCCATTTCGGCCGCGAGGACCGCGACTTCACTTGGGAGCGTACCGACAGGGCGGAAGCGCTGGCCGCCGACGCCGGCCTGAAGGCCGCAGCAAAGCGCCGCTGACCCCGCTATAATCCGCGGCCGCAGGAGCGAGGGGCGCTGCAGCATCGGGTTGGCCGATGCCAGGCTCGCACCGCGGAGTTTTCGTTCGAACGGCGCCCGTCAATCTTCAACCAAAGATTAACGGAGCCACAATGAACGCTGTCATCAAGCCCGCGCCCGGCAAGGGCGACTTCCACGTTGCCGACCTTTCCCTCGCCGAGTGGGGCCGCAAGGAGATCCGCATCGCCGAGACGGAGATGCCGGGCCTCATGGCGATCCGCGAGGAGTTCGCCCCGACGCAGCCGCTGCGCGGCGCGCGCATCACCGGTTCGCTGCACATGACCATCCAGACCGCCGTGCTCATCGAGACGCTGCAGGCGCTCGGGGCGCAGGTGCGCTGGGCCTCGTGCAACATCTTCTCGACTCAGGACCACGCAGCCGCGGCCATCGCCGCCAACGGCACAGCGGTGTTCGCCTACAAGGGCGAGTCGCTCAAGGAGTACTGGGAATACACGCACCGCATCTTCGAGTGGGCCGACGGCGGCTACTCCAACATGATCCTCGACGACGGCGGCGATGCGACACTGCTGCTGCACCTCGGTACCAAGGCCGAGAGCGACCTGTCGGTGCTCGCGCACCCGGGCAGCGAGGAAGAAGAACAGCTGTTCGCCTCCATCAAGGAGACGCTCAAGCGCGATCCGCGCTGGTACTCGACGCGTATCGCCAAGATCCGCGGCGTCACCGAAGAGACCACCACCGGCGTCAAGCGTCTCTACCAGATGGCCAAGGAGGGCGCGCTCGCTTTCCCGGCCATCAATGTCAATGACGCCGTCACCAAATCCAAGTTCGACAACCTCTACGGCTGCCGCGAATCGCTGGTCGATGCCATCAAGCGCGCTACGGACGTCATGATCGCCGGCAAGGTCGCGGTGGTCTGCGGCTACGGCGACGTCGGCAAGGGCTCAGCGCAGGCGCTGCGCGCCCTCTCCGCTCAGGTATGGGTCACCGAAGTCGACCCGATCTGCGCGCTGCAGGCCGCCATGGAAGGCTACCGCGTGGTGACCATGGACTACGCGGCCGACAAGGCCGACATCTTCGTCACGGCCACCGGCAACTTCCACGTGATCACCCACGATCACATTCGGCGCATGAAGGACCAGGCGATCGTCTGCAACATCGGGCACTTCGACAACGAGATCGACTGCGCCTCCCTCAAGCAGTACCGCTGGGAGAACATCAAGCCGCAGGTCGACCACATCATCTTCCCGGACGGCAAGCGCATCACGCTGCTCGCCGAGGGGCGGCTGGTGAATCTCGGCTGCGGCACCGGGCACCCGTCCTACGTGATGTCCTCGTCGTTCGCCAACCAGACGATCGCGCAGATCGAGCTGTGGGCGAACCACGAGAAGTACCCGATCGGCGTCTACGTACTGCCGAAGCACCTCGACGAGAAAGTTGCGCGGCTGCAACTGAAAAAGCTCGGTGCGCAGCTCACCGAGCTCACCGACCAGCAGGCCCGCTACATCGGCGTCGCTCCTCAGGGCCCGTTCAAGCCGGACACCTACCGGTACTGATCGACCACGGTCGCCGCAGCGGGAGCCGCGCTGCGTCATTCTCCGCTGACAGCAGGGCTGTCATGGCGCTACGATTCGCGCCATGACAGCCCTGCGCCTCCTGCAGATCACCGATCCGCATCTTGTCGGTGACCCAGAGGCGAACCAGCGCGGCGTCCAGCCGCTGCAGAGTTTCCGCGCTGTTCTGCGCGCCGCCGCACCGGCGAGCGCCGATGTGCTGCTGCTCACCGGTGACGTGGTACACGACGATCCCGACGGTTACCGCTGGGCGCGCAGCGAACTCGCACCCCTCGACAAGCCGGTGCTCTGCATCCCCGGCAACCACGACGATCCCGGCCTGCTGCGCACGGCGCTCGCGGGCGAGCCGTTCCGCCATGGCGGGCACCATGACTTCGGTGACTGGCGGCTGGTGATGCTCGACTCCCATCTTCCGGGCTCGGCGGGTGGACGGCTCACCGACAGCGAACTGCAGCGGCTGCAGGGCGCGCTTGCCGGAGCCGCCGAGCGTCACGTTCTGGTAGTGCTGCACCACCAGCCAGTGCCCACCCGCAGCCGTTGGCTGGATACGGTCGGCCTGTTCGACCCGGAGCCTTTCCTCGACCTCATCGACGCCCACGCCAACGTCCGCGGAATTCTTTGGGGGCATGTGCACCAGGAGTTCGACGGCCTGCGCCGCAACCGCCACGGCGAGGTACGACTGATGTCCACACCCTCCTCGAATGTCCAGTTCAAGCCCCTGAGCGTCGAGTTCGAACTCGACGATCGACCGCCCGGTTTCCGGCGCCTCGAACTGCACGCCGACGGTCGCATCGACTCGCGCGTCGAATGGCTGGCCTGAAGACCATGCGCCGCGCGCTGCGGACGGTCGGTCTCGCGCTTTGGCTGTCGGCAGCGGGTTGCGTGGCAGGGCTGCACGCGGCACCGCCCGCCACGGCACCGCCCGCCGGCGGACTCGTCTGGCAGATGCGCGCAGAGGCAGGCACCGTGTACATCGCCGGCTCCATGCATCTGCTGCATCGCGACCGGCCGCAGCTGCCGCCGGCCATCGAGGCGGCCTACCGTGAGGCCGAGTCGCTCGTCATGGAGATCGACGTCGACGATGCCGACGAGCAGGCCATGGCGGCGCTCATGCTGCGCACCGCGAGATTCGCCGACGGGCGCAGCCTGCCGCAGGTCGCGGGCGAGGCACGCTGGCAGCGCCTGCGGGGTCTGCTCGCCCGCTCCGGCGTGCCCGAGGCCTTCGGCGCCACGCTCGAGCCCTGGGGCGCGGCGATCATGCTGACCACCCTCGAGTACGCGCGGCTCGGCTTCGACCCCGCGGTGGGCGTCGAGCGGCAACTGCAGCAGCGCGCCGCCGCCGACTCCAAGCCCATCTCGGGACTGGAAACGCCGCAGTTCCAGCTCGGTCTGCTCGATGCCCTGCCCCTCGGCGGCCAGCTGCAGTTGCTCGACCTCACGCTCGACGAGCTCGCGCAGATGCCCCGTCTGGTCGACACCCTGTACGGCGCGTGGCGGGCCGGCGATCTTGCGGTGCTCGAGGCGCTGCTGCTCGAAGGCTATGCCGATATGCCGCAGCTTTACGACGCTCTGGTCGATCGCCGCAACCGCAACTGGATCCCGCAGTTGCAAAGTCTCCTCCAGCAGCAAGAGGACTCGCTGGTGGTAGTGGGTGCGCTGCATCTCGTAGGCGAACGCGGCCTGCTCGCGCTGCTGGCGCGCGCCGGCATCACGGTCACGCCGTATCGGCCAACGGAACCGGCCGTACCCGGCGCCGCGACGGGTATCGCAACGGACCCCGTAACCGGCGCCGCGGCTGTGGCGCTCGTCGCTCCCTAGAGTCCGCGGCGAGGTCAGCGACCGATGCGCGCCTTCGGCTGGTTCATGGGGCTCTTCGCGATCGGCTTCGCGGCCATGATCCTGCTCGCGTGGCCGCTCTACGATCTGCTCACCCCGACCTTCGATCTCAAGTTTCATCGGGTTGCCAACCGCCTCGGGATGCTCGTCCTGCTCATCGGCTTCCTGCTGGTCGCGCGCCGGCTGGCGCTGGCCGACCGGCAAAGCCTCGGCTACGGGCTGCCGCGCCGCGACTTCCTCCGCGAACTGCTGATCGGCCTCGGCCTCGGCGTGGCCACCATGCTGCCGGTGAGCCTGCTGATGATGGCGCTCGATCTGCGCGTGCTGCGGCCGGGGCTCGAGTTCGATGCGCTCTTCATCGCCAGCCTGCTCGCCGGCGGTCTCGCCACCGGACTTGCGGTGTCATTCATCGAGGAGACCTTCCTGCGCGGTGCGATGCACAGCGGCATCGCACGCGAGGCCGGTGCCCCGGCTGCGATCCTGCTCACCGCATTGCTCTACTCCTCGCTGCACTTCGTCGGCCGCCACCGGATACCGCTCGAAGAACTCGGTCCGGACAGTGGTCTGCGCTACGTGCTCGGGACGCTGCAGGGCTTCGCACAACCGCTGCAGATCCTCGATGCCTGGCTCACGCTGTTCGCGGTCGGGCTGGTGCTCGGCATGGTGCGGGCGCTGACCGGCAACATCGCCGCCTGCATCGGCCTGCATGCCGGCTGGGTATGGATCATCAGCCTGCTGCGCGAAAGCTCGCAGCCCGATGAAACCAGCCCCAACCGCTTCCTGCTGTCGCAGTTCGACGGCGTGGTCGGCTGGCTGGTGCTCGGCTGGACGCTCTGCATCGGCTGGGCACTGTGGCGCTGGTACTCGCGCCGCGCCGTGCTCAGGCCGTCGGCTCGTCCGCCCGGCGGATGAGCGGCGCGATCAGCGCCAGCCGCTCCAGCGGATCCTCCAGTTCGAGGCAGGCCTGCTTGTCGCCGAGGGCGAGCGGCAGGATCTCGACGAGGCGCGCGCCGACCCACTCCGCATCGTCGTGACGCGGCTCGAGCCCGGCGTAGACGTCACCGAGTTCGGGCAGCACGCGGCGCAGCAGATCGGCGAGGTGCTGGTACTCGGCGGGCACCCGCACCAGGGGGGCCTTCGGCGGATCGATCCACTCCACCGCGCCCATGTTGAGCCCGTCGGCCTCGCGCCACCGGCGCCGCACGCGGAAGCGTCGTTCGCCATGGCAGGTGATGCCCAACAGTCCGTCGGGCAGGAGGTTGAAGTCGATGATGCGCGCGCTGGTACCGATGGCGGCGAAGCCGGGCACCTCGCCCACTTCGGAGCCGCCCTGCACGAGCACCACGCCGAAGCAGCTGCCCTCGCGCATGCAGCGCTTGACCATGTCGACGTAGCGAGTCTCGAAGATGCGCAGCGGCAGCGGACCGCGCGGGAAGAGCACGGTGTTGAGCGGAAACAGCGGCAGCTCGGATGTCCCGCTCATGGCTGGTCGGTCGCTGGCGGCGGGTGATTCATCCCCAACGTTTCATCAGGTCATGGTCGATGTCGAGCTGATCCAGCACCCGCGCAACGATGAAGTCGACCAGTTCCTCCACCTTCGCGGGTCGGTTGTAGAAGCCGGGATTGGCCGGCAGGATGGTCACGCCGAGGCGCGACAGCCGCAGCATGTTCTCGAGATGGATCGCCGAGAACGGCGTCTCGCGCGGCACGATCACCAGTTCGCCGCGCTCCTTGATGACCACGTCGGCGGCGCGCTCGAGCAGGTTCTCGCTGGCCCCGCTGGCGATCGCCGATACCGTCGCCATGCTCGCCGGGCAGACCACCATGCGCAGCGGCGCGCCGGAGCCGCTGGCCACCGGCGAAGTCCATTCCTCGTCGCCGAAGACCCGCAACTGCCCCTCGCGCGCGCCGTAGAGCGCTGCAAGGTAGCGGGTCTGTTCCGCCGTGCGCCCGGGCAGCCGGCAATCGGTCTCCGAGCCGACCACGATCTGCGCCGCCTTGGTGAACATCAGGTAGACGGTGTAGTCGGCGCGCAGCAGGCACTCGACGAGACGCAGACCGTACTGCGCGCCCGAGGCGCCGGTCATGCCCACCGTGACGATTCGTTCATCCCTGCGCGACATCTGGATGCTCCCCGCTGCTCGACTGCCCGCCGCCCCCGGGCAGCTGCGCCCGCGAGCCGATCGCCGCCAGCAGCTTGTCGTGCAGGCCACCGAAGCCGCCGTTCGACATGATCAGCGCGTGATCCCCGGCGCGCAAGCGCGCGGCGAGTTCGCGCACCAGCCCATCCACCTCGCCGGCGAGATGGCCGCGGCTGCCGAGGGTGCGCACCACCGCACCGGCGTCCCAGCCAAGATCGGGCGGGCTGTAGAACCATACCTCGTCGGCCGGCGCGAGGGCGGCAGCCAGCGTGTCCTTGTGCACGCCCCGCTTCATGGTCGCCGAGCGCGGCTCGAGCACGGCGATGATGCGCTCGCCGCCAACGCGCCGACGCAGCCCCTCGAGGGTAGTGGCGATGGCGGTGGGATGGTGCGCGAAATCGTCGTACACGCGCACGCCCCCGATTTCGCCGCGCAGCTCGAGACGGCGCTTGATGCCGCGGAAGGCGCAAAGCGCCGCGCAGGCTACCTCCGGCGGCACCCCTGCGTGACGCGCCGCGGCGATCGCCGCCAGCGCGTTGTCGACGTTGTGGCCGCCGATCTGCTGCCAGCGCACCTCCCCGGCCAGCGCGCCGTCCAGCATCACCTCGAAACACGAGCCGTCGACCGGCGTGCCAAGGCGCGCAGTCCAGCGCGCGAGCGGCGCGCCGTCGCGACCGAAAGGCTCGCGCGGCGTCCAGCAACCCATGGCGAGCGCGCGCTCGAGCTGCGGGTCGCCGGCGTGATGCACGATCAGCCCGGAGGCCGGCACGGTGCGCACGAGGTGGTGGAACTGCCGCTCGATCGCCGCGACGTCCGGATAGATGTCGGCGTGGTCGAACTCGAGGTTGTTGAGGATCACGGTACGCGGCCGGTAGTGGACGAACTTCGCGCGCTTGTCAAAGAATGCGGTGTCGTACTCGTCAGCTTCGATGACGAAGAACGGCCGCTCGCCAAGCCGGGCGCTGATCCCGAAATCGTGGGGTACGCCACCGATGAGAAACCCGGGAGAGAGACCGGCGTACTCGAGGATCCACGCCAGCATGCTGGTCGTCGACGTCTTTCCATGGGTGCCGGCCACGGCGAGCACCCAGCGTTCGTGCAGCACTTCGCGCGCCAGCCACTCGGGACCGGAGGCGAAAGGGATCTGCCGCTCGAGCAGCGCTTCGATGACCGGCACGCCGCGGGTCATCACGTTGCCCACCACCACGACGTCCGGCGCGGGCTCGAGCTGCTCCGCGCCGAAGCCCTCGGCGACCTCGATGCCGAGCGCAGCAAGCTGCGTGCTCATCGGCGGATAGACGTTGCGATCAGACCCGGTGACACGATGGCCGGCGGCCTTGGCGATGGCCGCGATGCCGCCCATAAAGGTGCCGCAGATGCCGAGTATGTGGACGTGCATGCTCAGGCGCCGGGGGCGCCGATGCCAAGCGACAGCGTCACCGCGAACACCAGGAATTCGCCGAGCAGGAACAGCAAGACGCACTGGAACAGCGGGCGTTCGATCGCCGCGCGCAGGATCCGTGCGTTGAGGTAGATCAAAAACAGGCTGATGCCGAAGGCCAGCAGCACGAGCGGCGACCACTCGACCGCCTGCCCCGCCTGTGGCCGGATCGAGGCGATGACCGGCAGGCTGATGGGCGCGAACAGGCAGGCCATGCCGAGCATGGCGCTCGCCGTCTGCGTGAAGCGCTCGGCCTTGCCGAACAGCCGCAGCACCAGCGCCAGCCAGCCGAGCGAGGCCAGCCCGGAGACCAGCGCCTGCGGCAGGATCGACGGGTCTTCCGGCATCAGCCAGACGCCGAGGCCGGCCTGCATGGCCATCAGCAGCGCAAAAGTGCCCCACAGCAGCCGCGGCGACGCCGGCAGGTCCTCGGGACCCGCACGCAGCAGCAGGATGTCGAACAGGATCTTGATCGTGGCGGTCATGCAGGAATCCGTTCCCCTCGGCAGCGAATTCTTGCATAGTCGCGCGATGTCGTCGTCCACCGAGCTGGTCGCGACCCGCGCGGCGCTCGAGGACCTCATCGGTCAGCTCGACGGCGAGGCGCTGGGTCTCGACACCGAATTCATGCGCGAGCGTACCTACCGTGCCGAGCTGTGCCTGCTGCAGCTCGCCTCGGCGCGCACCGCTGCCTGCATCGACCCCATTGCACTCGGCGAACTGGAGCTCCTGCGCGGACCCTTCGGCCCGGCCGGACCCGTCAAGGTGCTGCACGCGGCCCGCCAGGACCTCGAAGTGCTGGCGCCGCTCGTCGGCCCGGTGGCGCCCCTCTTCGACACCCAGATCGCCGCAGCGCTCGCCGGTTTCCCGGCGCAGGTCGGCTACGCGGAACTCGTCCGTCGGCTGCTCGGCCACGAACTGCAGAAGGGCGAGACGCGCACCGACTGGTCACGGCGACCACTGTCGGCCGCCCAGCTCACCTATGCGCTCGATGACGTCCGCTACCTGCTGCCGCTGCGCGACTGCTTGCTCGCGCAGCTCGAGCGGCTCGGCCGCAGCAGCTGGCTGCAGGAGGACCTCGCCGAGCTCGCCAACCCGCGGCTGCTGGCCGTCGACCCCGAGCGGGCCTGGCTGCGCTTCAAGGGCGTGCAGGGCTGGGACACGGGACGGCTCGCGCTGCTGCAGTCGCTGGCCGCCTGGCGCGAGCGGCGTGCCATCTCCCGCAACCGCCCGCGCGGCTGGATCCTCGATGACGCCGTGCTGCGCGAGATCGTGCAGCGTGTGCCGCGCGAGCGCGCTGAACTCGCGCAGATCGCGCAGATCCCGGAGGGCGTAGTCAAGCACTCGGGCGAGGAGATCCTCGCGCTCGTCGAGGCGGCCGGCATCGCCCGGCCGCCGCCGCCGCTGCCGCGCCGCGAACGGCCGGACCCGCAGCTCGCGGCCGCGACCAAGCGGCTGTCGCGGGAAGTGCAAGGGATCGCCGAGGAACTGGCCATCGCTCCGGAGGTGCTCTCGACGCGCCGCGAACTCGAGGAGATCGCAGGCGGCAAAGACGCCGCGCAGGTGCTGCGCGGCTGGCGGGCGGAACTGCTGGCGGCGCGGCTGCGCGCCGCTATGTAAGGGCCGCCTCGACCCGCGCGGTCACCGTCTCGAGCGGTGCGTCGGCGTCCACGGCCTTGAGCAGGCCACGCCCACGGTAGAAACCCACCAGCGGCTGCGTCTGCGCCTCGTATACCTCGAGCCGTTTGGCGACCGTGGCCTCGGCGTCGTCGGGCCGCTGTATCAGCCGCGGACTCGTGCACTGCCCGTTGCACGGCGGCGGCACGGGCACAGGCGCCGTATGCACGTTGAAAACGCGCCCGCAATCCTGGCAGCTGCGCCGACCCGAAATGCGCTGGACGAGCAACTGCGGGTCAACCTCGAAGAGGATCACCGCCTTGAGTGGCTTGCCGATTTCGGCCAGCAGCAGGTCGAGGCCCTCAGCCTGCGGGATGGTGCGCGGAAAGCCGTCGAGTATGAAGCCGCGCGCCGCATCGGCCTGCGCCAGCCGCTCGCGCACCATGCCGAGGATGGTGGCGTCGTCGACCAGCTGGCCGGCATCCATGACCGCCTTCGCCCTGCGGCCGAGTTCGGTGCCGTCACGCACATGTGCCCGCAGCAGGTCGCCGGTGGAAATCTGCGGGATGCCATGGCGTTCGACCAGCCGCTGCGCCTGAGTGCCCTTGCCGGACCCTGGGGCCCCGAGGAAGACGATTCTCATGGCGCGCACGGTAACCGGCTGATTCCGGCAGGTCAAACCGTCGGGTATGCTCGCGGCCCATGAAAAAGCCCTCCACGAAGAAGGCCAGGCGGGCACCGGCGCCCGCGAAGGCCGCACGCCCGCAGCCGGCACCGCGCAACGCCTTCTACGCCCAGTCGGGCGGTGTTACCGCCGTCATCAACGCCTCGGCGGCCGGCGTCATCGAGACGGCCGCGAAATACCCGAAACTCATCGGCAAGGTCTATGCCGGCCGCCACGGCATCGTCGGCGCGCTGGAAGAGGACCTGATCGACTGCTCGAAAGAGAGCAAGGCGACGATCGCAGGCCTGCGACACACACCGGCGGGCGCCTTCGGCTCGGCGCGCTTCAAGCTCAAGGGCCTCGACAAGAACCGCGCCGAGTACGAACGGCTCATCGAAGTCTTCAAGGCACACGACATCGGCTACTTTTTCTACAACGGCGGCAACGACTCGATGGACACTGCGCACAAGGTGGCGCAGATGGGCGAGTCGCTCGGCTATCCGATCACCTGCATCGGCGTGCCGAAGACGGTCGACAACGACCTGCCGTACACCGATGCCTGTCCGGGCTTCGGCTCGGTGGCGAAGTACGTCGCGGTGTCCACGCTCGAGGCCTCGCTCGACGTCGCCTCGATGGCGCGCACCTCGACCAAAGTATTCGTGATGGAGGTCATGGGCCGCCACGCCGGCTGGATCGCTGCTGCGGGCGGCCTCGCCGGCAAGGGGCGCGACGCGCCGCCGCACATCATCCTTTTTCCCGAGATTGCCTTCGACCGCGCTGCCTTCCTCGCCCGCGTCAAGGAAACCGTCGAGCGCGTCGGCTATTGCGTGATCGTGGTTTCCGAGGGCACGCACGATGCCGAGGGCCGCTTCCTCGCCGATGCCGGCACCAAGGATGCCTTCGGCCACACGCAGCTCGGCGGCGTCGGCCCGGTGGTCGCCAACATGGTGCGCGAGGCGCATGGCTACAAGTACCACTGGGCGGTGGCCGACTACCTGCAGCGTGCCGCGCGGCACATCGCCTCGAAGGTCGATGTCGAGCAGGCCTACGCGATGGGCAAGGCGGCCGTGGAGCTCGCCGTCGGCGGCCACAATGCCGTGATGCCGATCGTGGTGCGCAAGTCCTCGCGGCCGTACCGCTGGACCACGGGCTACGTCGAACTCGCGAAGGTCGCCAACGTCGAGAAGAAGGTGCCGCGCGACTTCATCACGCCGGACGGTTTCGGCATCACCGAGAAGTGCCGAAACTACCTGCTGCCGCTGATCGGCGGCGACGCCCCGCCTCCCTACAAGGACGGTCTGCCGGTGTACGTGAGGCTCAAGGGTGTGGCGGTGCGCCGGAAACTGCCGCCCTTCAAGGTCTAGCGCCGCAGCCCGTCGGGGCGGCGCGGTCGCTGTGCTATATTCCGCCGCCGTTCCGACGAACATACGAATTCATCGACGGTTTCTTCGCAGGTTTTTTTCGCAGGGGGATCAACTCTAATGGACGCCAATCTCTGGCTCTGGATCGCCGTGGGCGCCGGGGCACTCGCGGTCGTATACGGTGCGGTGGCTGCTGCCGCCATCAACGCGCTGCCTGCGGGTAACGCGCGCATGCAGGAGATCGCCGCAGCCATCCAGGCCGGCGCCAAGGCCTACCTCAACCGCCAGTACACCACCATCGCCGGAGTCGGCGTCGCCCTTTTCATCATCCTCGGGCTCGCCCTCGACTGGGTAACCGCCGGCGGCTTCGCGGTCGGTGCGATCCTTTCGGGCATTGCCGGCTACATCGGCATGAACGTCTCGGTGCGCGCCAACGTGCGTACCGCCGAAGCGGCCAACAACGGTCTCAATGCCGCCCTGCAGGTCGCCTTCCGCGGCGGTGCCATCACCGGCATGCTGGTGGTCGGCCTCGGCCTGCTCGGCGTTGCGGGTTACTACCTCGCCGTGCGCGATACGGTAGGTGACGAGCACGCGCTGCGCTCGCTCGTCGGCCTTGCCTTCGGCGGCTCGCTGATCTCCATCTTCGCGCGTCTCGGCGGCGGCATCTTCACCAAGGGCGCGGACGTCGGTGCCGACCTCGTCGGCAAGGTCGAGGCGGGCATCCCCGAGGACGACCCGCGCAACCCGGCGGTGATCGCCGACAACGTCGGCGACAACGTCGGCGACTGCGCCGGCATGGCCGCCGACCTCTTCGAGACCTACGCGGTGACGCTGGTCGCCACCATGCTGCTCGGTGGCCTGATGATCGCCAGCAGCGACGGCGCGGCGATCATGTACCCGCTCGCGCTCGGCGCCGCCTCCATCGTCTCTTCCATCGTCGGCACCTTCTTCGTCCGCGTCGCCGACGGCGGCAAGATCATGAACGCGCTCTACAAGGGCGTGATCGTCTCGGGCATCGTTTCGGCGATCGCCTTCTGGTTCATCACCGAGGCGCTGATGCCGCAGCACTTCGCGGCCATGTTCGGCTGCGCGCTCATCGGCCTTGCGCTGACGGCGGCGATGATCGTCATCACCGAGTACTACACCGCCACCGAGTACAGCCCGGTGCGCAAGGTCGCGGAGGCCTCGCAAACCGGCCACGCCACCAACATGATCGCCGGCCTGGGCGTGTCGATGAAGTCGACCGCGCTGCCGGTGCTCGCCGTGTGCGCCGCGATCTGGGGCGCCTACACCCTCGGCGAGAGCGGCGAGGCGGGCCACGGCCTCTACGGCATCGCCATTGCCGCAACCTCCATGCTGTCCCTCACCGGCATGATCGTCGCGCTCGACGCCTACGGTCCGATCACCGACAACGCGGGCGGCATCGCCGAGATGTCGGGCCTCGACAAGAAGGTGCGCAACATCACCGACCCGCTCGACGCCGTGGGCAACACCACCAAGGCGGTGACCAAGGGCTACGCGATCGGCTCGGCCGGACTCGCCGCGCTCGTGCTGTTCGCCGACTACACACACAAGCTCGAGGACGCCGGCAAGCTGGTCGACTTCTCGCTCTCCGACCCCGCGGTCATCATCGGCCTCTTCATCGGCGGCCTCGTGCCCTACCTCTTCGCTGCCATGGCGATGGAAGCCGTGGGCCGCGCCGCCGGTTCGGTGGTCACCGAGGTGCGCCGCCAGTTCCGCGAAATCAAGGGCATCATGGAAGGCACGGCCAAGCCCGACTACTCGAAGGCCGTCGACCTGCTGACCAAGGCGGCCATCAAAGAAATGATCGTGCCGTCGCTGCTGCCGATCCTGGTGCCGGTGGTGGTTGCCTTCGGCATGAACGCGCTGATGGGCCCGGGCGCCGGCATCAAGGCGCTCGGCGGCCTGCTGATTGGCACCATCGTCACCGGCCTCTTCGTGGCCATCTCCATGTGCACCGGCGGTGGAGCCTGGGACAACGCGAAGAAGTACATTGAGGAAGGCCACTACGGCGGCAAGGGCTCCGAGGCCCACAAGGCCGCGGTCACCGGCGACACCGTCGGCGACCCGTACAAGGACACCGCGGGTCCCG
>JBILMF010000037.1:0-22195 GCA_044375655.1 Steroidobacteraceae bacterium
GACTCCGGCGCCGACGCCGGCGCCCACCCCGGCACCGACGCCCGCTCCGACGCCTGCGCCCACCCCGGCGCCCACGCCTGCTCCGACGCCCGCTCCGACTCCGGCGCCGACTCCGGCGCCCACTCCGGCCCCGACGCCTGCGCCGACTCCGCCGCCCACCGGTTCGGTCGATGGCCGCGTCGTCGACGGCTACGTCTTCAACGCGACCGTGTTCTACGACGCCGACGGCGACTTCATCCTCGATCCGGGCGAAGTCTCCACTGTCACCGACGACAGCGGCCGTTACAACCTGACCGGCTTCACGCGCACCGAGCAGGGCCAGATCGTCGTCCTCCCCGGCGGTGTCGACACCGAGACCGGTAACCGCGTCGGCCTGCTGGCTTCACCGGACGGCGGCCAGAGCTCCGGCATCATCACGCCGATCACGTTGCTGCTCGCGCTGAACCCCGAGTTGTCCCAGGAGCAGCTCAAGCAGTCGCTTGGCATCCCGCAGAACGTCGACCTCAAGACCTTCGACCCCGTTGCCGCAATGGACACGGGCGATGCCGCCGCCGCCAAGGCCGGCGAGGCCGTCTTCGCCGCCCAGCAGCAGATCTTCACGGTCATCCAGACTCTGTCCACCGCCGCATCCGGCAGCTCAGGCACCGCAGACACCCGGTCACTCACCGAGGCCGTCTCCGCAGTCGGCGCGGCGATCTCCTCCGGCGCGACCGGCGTCAACCAGATCGCCACGCAGGCCACCTCCACGGTGGTCACCGACTCTGCCAAGGCCGAGGCGCTCGCCGGCGCGATCAACGCCACCAACAACGCGATCGGCGCGGCTTATCAGCCGACGAGCGGCATCTCGCTCTCCGAGGCGCGTCGCGCCGTCACTTCGACCACTGCCACGGAACAGGAAAAGGCCGCGGCGGTCGCCCGCCTTGCCGAGGCCAAGGCCACGGCATCGGTTTCGCAGACCACGCTGCAGACGGTCACCAACCAGGTCGCTACCTCGACCAACTCAAACGCGGTGGCCGACCAGTTCAAGGCGCAGCTGCAGACCACCCTGAACACCGCGACCGAGTCCTTCACCAAGGTCGTGCAGGCGCAGGTCGCCGGCAACGCCGGTGTCGTCGACGGTCTGCCGGCCTACCTCGTCTCGCAGGTGCGTAACGCGTCCTCGACCGAGGCCAAGGTGGTCCTCGATCTCGCCTCGGCGGTGTCCACGCTGTCGCTCAACGACATCGTCGCGCTCAACATCAAGTCCGTGGTGCTGCAAGGCGGCGGTTCGGCAGTCGAAATCTCTCTGGGCTCGACTACCGCAGCCTCCAGCGTGGGTGCCGGCGCCTTCGCCGACAGCTATCAGGTCACCCTCAGCGTCTCCGCATCGGAGTTCGCGCAGGTCCTGCAGAACGCCGCACGCTTGCAGGCCGCGGGTGTCGACAGCATCAAGGCCGTGGGCGGCACGCTTTCCGTGTCGGTGGCGGACGCCAAGAGCCTCATCGCCAGCGGCTTGAAGTTCGCCGAAGGCTCGGTGCAGCTTGCGCCCGATTCGGGCCTCAGCGCGGCCGACGTCTTCAACCTCGTCGTCGTCGGTGGCCTCAAGTTCTCGGGCACGGTGAACATCACCGGCTCAGGCCTGCAGGACCTCTCGGTCAACGACGCGCTCACGCTGGTCGCCGCGGGCGTGCGCTTCCCCGGTCCGCAGTCCGGCGATCCGTTCGTCGTCGTCACGCCCGCAGACCTCGCCGGTTCGGCGGCGGTGTACGTGGGGCGTCTGCAGACCCTCGCGGACGCCGGGCTCGAGTTCAAGTGGCCCACGGGCCTCAAGGCCGACAATCCGGGTCTCTCGCCGACGGCGCTCGACACGCTGACCAAGGTCGGCGTGCAGTTCGCGACCTCGAACCTCACGGCAACCGTGTCGCTCAGCGACTCCGACCTCAAGGCCGGTGAAACCTCGGTCGTCACCTTTACGTTCTCGGCGCCCGTGCAGGGCTTCACGCTGGCTGACGTGACGGCGCCGCGCGGTGCCCTCACCAACCTGTCGGCCGGAACCACCAACCCGGACGGTACCCAAACCTACACCGCGACCTTCACGCCGGCGGTCAACGTCGACGCGGCTTCGGCGGCGATCTCGGTGCGCCTCACGGGTGTCACCAGCGGCGGCTCCTCGGGCCAGGGCACGGCCACCTCCGCCAACTACACCGTCGACACGCTGCGGCCGACGGCCACGATCACGCTGTCCGACAGCACGCTGACGCGCGGTGAGACCTCGACGGTCACCATCACGTTTGCGCAGGCCGTCAACGGCTTCTCGATCGACGATCTCAGCGTCGAAAACGGTGCGCTCAGCAATCTCGTGCAGAGCACCACCAATCCGCTCGTCTGGACGGCGACTTACACGCCGACGGCAAATGTTGCCGACACCACGAACGTCGTCTCGCTCAATCTGGCAGGCGTCACCGACGCCTCCTCGACGGCGACGGGCGTCGGCGCGGCGAGCTCCGCAAACTACACCGTCGACACGCGACCCGTCACGGCCACGATCACGCTGGCGGACCGTTCGCTGACGGCGGGCGAAACCACTCAGGTGACGATCGCGTTCAACGAAACCGTTGATGTAGGATCGTACATTTCGCTGCTGGCCAATGAGAACGAAAACACTTGGATCTCAGCTCCGAACGGTGTTGTCACAGGTGTGGTGCTTGGTGATGACAATCGGACAATCACCGCGATTTTCAGGCCGACGGAAGATATCGAGGATACGTCCAACGTCATCACCGTCGACCTCTCGAAGTTCCTTTTTGCTGGCGGCGATGGGTTCACGGGGTTCGTTCCTGGCGGCTCGGGGTTCATCAGAGGCGAGGGCACTGCCACCTCTGCGAACTACACCGTCGACACGCTGCGGCCCACCGCGGAGATCACGCTGTCCGACCGTGCGCTGATCACGGGTGAGACCAGCACGGTCACCATCACTTTCGCGCAGCCGGTCAGCGGCTTCACCCTGGATGACCTCGCGGCCGAGAACGGCACGCTCGCCAATCTTTCCGCGGCGCGCGTCAACGCCAATGGCTCGGTGAGCTACACCGCAACGTTCACGCCGACGGCCAACCTTGCCGACACCACCAATGCCGTCACCCTGAATCTTGCGGGTGTCACCGACACGTCCTCGACTGCGGCGGGCGTGGGCTCCGCCACCTCGCCGAACTACACCGTCAACACGCAGTCCGTGACGGCGTCGATCGCGGTTGCCGACACGCGGCTGACGGCGGGCGAGACCACCACGGTCACCATCACGTTCTCGCAGCCGGTGAGCGGCTTCACGCTCAGCGCCCTCACTGCGCCGAGCGGCGCGCTCAGCAATCTTGCGCAGAGCACGACCAACCCGCTCGTCTGGACCGCGACCCTTACGCCGACGGCGAACATCGAGGATACGTCCAACCTCGTCAGGCTCGACCTCGCCCAGGTCGTCGGCGCGGAGTCCAACACCGCGGGCGTCGGTTCCGTAACCTCGCCGAACTACATCGTCGACACCCTGCAGCCGACGGCGACAGTCACGATCGCCGACACGGCGCTCACCGCTGGCGAGACCACCACGGTCACCATCACCTTCGCGCAGCTGGTCTCGGGCTTCACGCTCGACGATCTCAGCGCCGAGAACGGTGCACTCAGCAACCTCGCCCAGAGCACCACCAACCCGCTCGTCTGGACCGCGACTTTTACGCCGACGGCGAACGTTGAGGACACGAGCAACCTTGTCGCCGTCAACCTTGGCGGCATCACCGACACCTCGTCGACGGCGGCTGGCGTCGGCTCTGCGACATCAGCGAACTACACCGTCGACACGCTGCGGCCGACGGCGACAGTCGCGATCGCCGACACGGCGCTCACCGCTGGCGAGACCACCACGGTCACCATCACCTTCGCGCAGCCGGTCTCGGGCTTCACGCTCGACGATCTCAGCGCCGAGAACGGTGCACTCAGCAATCTCGCCCAGAGCACGACCAACCCGCTCGTCTGGACCGCGACCCTTACGCCGACGGCGAACATCAAGGACACGACCAACGTCGTCACCCTCAATCTCGCAGGGGTCACCGACACCTCGTCCGCCGCGGCCGGCATCGGCTCGGCGACTTCAGCGAACTACACAGTCGATTCTTTAGTTGCCACGGCGACTATATCGATCGCGGACCGGTCGCTGACGGCGGGTGAGAGCACTCAGGTAACGATAGCGTTCACCGAACCTCTCGCTATTGTGACCCCCATTTTTACTCAGGCGCTCAGCCCGATCTCCGCTGCAAACGGCACACTCACAGACATTCAGATCGATGCAGATCAAAAGATCGTCACTGCTACCTTCACGCCGACGGCGGACATCGAGGATACGACCAACGTCATCACCGTCGATCTATCCAGATTGAGTTTCTCGAAGGAAGAGACTAGCCCGTTCACTGGTATTCCGTTCTTCACCCAAGTCCCCGGCACGGGCACTGTCACCTCCGACAACTACACCATCGACACGCTGCGTCCGACAGCGACGGTCGCGATCAGCGACACGGCGCTGACGGCGGGCGAGACAGCCACCGTCACCATCACTTTCTCGCAGGCGGTCTCGGGCTTCACGATCGAGGACCTCACTGCGCAGAGCGGCACGCTGAGCAACCTCCAGCAGGACAGCGTCGACCCTCTGGTGTGGACGGCAACGCTCACGCCGACAGCGAATCTCACCGACGTCACCAACGTCGTCTCCGTCAACCTCGCGGGGGTCACCGACGCCTCGTCGAACACCGGCTTGGGCACCGTTATCTCGCCGAACTACACCGTCATCTCCGGGCCGCCGACTGCCACGATCGCGCTCGCCGACACGGCGCTGACCGCTGGCGAGACGACTACGGTCACCATCACTTTCTCGCAGGTGGTCTCGGGCTTCACGCTCGAGGACCTCACTGCGCAGAGCGGTGCGCTCAGCAACCTCACGAGCACTTCCAACCCGCTCGTCTGGACTGCGACCTTCTTTCCCACCGCGAACATCGAAGACACCACCAACGTCATCTCGCTGGCGTTGAGCGGCGTCACCGACGCGGCCTCGAACCCGGGTACGGGCACCGCGGAGTCCGCCAACTACACCGTCGACACGCTGCGGCCGACGGCGAGCATCGCGCTCTCGGCCACATCGCTCAATGTCGGGGACACCGCGACCGTCACGATCACCTTCTCGCAGGCGGTCAGTGGTTTCACGCTCGATGATCTGGTCGCCGAGAACGGCTCGCTGTCCGCCTTTAGCGTGACCAGCAACCCGGCGGTCTACACGGCTACGTTCACGGCCTCGAGCACCGTCACCGACACCGAGAACCTGATCACGCTGAATCTGAGCGGAGTCACGGACTCGAGCTCGGGCGCCGCGGGCATCGACTCCGTGCTGTCGCCCAACTACTCCGTCACCGTTCCGCCGCCGCCGCCGTCGCCGTCCAGCCAGACGCCGCCGGGGCTGTACGACATCACCGCCGCCGACATGGCGACGTTCGTCGGCAGCACCCCGGACAATGTGCTCGACACCTTCGTGGCGGGGCGGATCACCGCCGGCTTCGATGGCGTGCTGCTCGATGCGAGCGAGATCGCGACGCTCGCCGATCAGGCGCAGACGGCCACGGACATGGACTTCGCGATGGGGACGGATGTCGTCATCAACGGCACGTCCTTCCTCAGCACGTCCGGCGTCACGACGGGCGAGCTGCGCGACCTGCTCGGCGACGCCGACGTCACCGCGCGGATGACGGCCCCCGACTTCACAGCCATCGCCGGCGCCACCAACCAGGACGCGGCGCTCGACGATCTCGTCGGTCGCCTCGCGAACGCAGGGGTTGATCGGGTCGAGTTCGACTCTGGTCAGATCGTCAGCCTCGCTCAGGGCGCGCTCTCCTCCAGCGTCGACTTCAACGCCGGCGCCGACATCGTCATCAACGGCGCTTCGTTCTCGGAGACGGGTTCGGGCGCGAGCGCGGCGCAGTTGCAGGCCCTGCTCGGCGACGCCGACGTCGATGTGCGCATCGACGCCAGCGACTTTGCGGCGATCACCAGTGACACCGAGCTCGACAATCTGACTGGCCGCCTCGCAAACGCGGGCGTCGATCGCATCGAGTTCGACGCCGGGCAGATCGCCCAGCTCGCCGATCAGGCGCTGACCGGCACGGATATGGACTTCGCGCCGGGCACCGACATCGTCATCAACGGCACGTCGTTCCTCAGCGCCTCCGGCGTGACTACCTCGGAGCTTCAGGCGCTCTTCGGCGACGCCGACGTCACCGTCAGGGTGGCTACGTCGGACTTCGTGCCCGTCCTTGCGGGTGGCGACGCGGCGCTCGACAGCCTCGTCAACCGTCTCACCAGTGCTGGCGTCGATCAGATCGAGTTCGACTCCGGACAGATCCTGGGACTCGCGCAGGGCGCGCTCACCTCCAGCGTCGACTTCAACGCGGGCGCCGACATCGTCATCAACGGTGCGTCGTTCGTCGACTCCGGAACCGGCGTGGGAGCGGATCAGCTCCGTGCCCTGCTCGGCGTGGCCGACGTCGATGTGCGTATCGACGCCAGCGACTTTGCAACCCTGACCACCGATACGGCACTCGATTCGCTGACCACGCGGCTGACCGAAGCCGGGGTCGACCGCATCGAGTTCGACGCGGGGCAGATCGCCCAGCTCGCCGATCAGGCGCTGACCGGCACCGACATGGACTTCGCGCCGGGCACCGACATCGTCATCAACGGCACCTCGTTCCTCAGCGCGCCGGGCGTGACGATCAGCGAACTGCAGGCACTGCTGCAGGACGCAGATGTGACCGTGCGCCTGCCCGGGTCCGACTTCCGCGAGATCCTCGCGGGCGGCGATGGTGCGCTCGACAACCTCGTCAGCCGGCTGCTCGCCGTTGGCGTCGACCAGGTCGAGTTCGAGTCTGGCCAGATCATCAACCTTGCTGCGCCGGGCACCTTCAGCTTCGCCGCCAGCGCGCCGATTGCGGTCGATGGCGCAGGCTTCCTCGATGCGCCGAACGACTCGGCCAACGGCGTGACGGCTGCCGAGCTGCGAACGCTGCTCGAGGACGCCAGCGTCATGGTGCGGCTCGACAACTCCGACATCGCCGAGCTGCGCGACAACGCGACGCGCCCCGACATGCTCGCGGACTTCGAGGCGGTGCTCGACAGCGGCATCCAGAACGGTGCCCAGCTCATCGACACCATCCAGCTCGAGGCGGGCGACCTGCGGCAACTGTCCGATGCTTTCGGCCCGAGCTACGAAGGGCTGCGCGCCAGCCTCATCGCGAGTCTGCCGGAGGTCAACTCCGCACTGAACGTCGACGACTTCACCATCGGCGGCACCAGCTTCCTCGCGCCTTACGGCAGCGCAAACTTCTCCGCCAGCGTCGAGACGACTGGCGACTTCGGCTTCGACATGAGCACGGCCATCATGTCCGCGCTGCCGGGCGAGTTCTACAACGAGGGCGCGTCGGGCTACCGCGTGAACCTCGATGCGGTCAGCGCGCTCGGCGCCAGCAACTTCGACGAGCTGCGTGAAGGGCTCATCGGGCTGCAGCGCGACGCCTACGGTGCCGGCACGCTGCACCTCGAGCTCGACGACGAACTCGCGCGCACGCTCGCCGCGGCGAATGTCCAGTTCGTCAACGGCGACGGGCTCGCGCAGGTCAAGGTGGTGGCGCAGGCGGATACGCCTGAGGGCATCGCCTATCTGCAGACTTCCCTCACCGACATGGCGGCGCTCAAGGTTGCCGTGGTCAGCCCCGATGCGGACGTGCAACGGGTCGAGTTCCATTTCGGCGACGGCCTCACGCAGGAAGGCGCCGACATCCTCGCCACGATGCCGCACTTCGAGCGCGACGAGTGGCAGGACATCGTCGCCATCATCGACGAGCCGACGGTCAAGAGCATCATCGAGAGCGAAGGGGTGCTGGGTGCCCTCGTGCAGAGCGGCGTCACCACCCTGCGACTCGACGGGCAGTACGAGGCGAAGACCCTCGGCGACCTCGAGCAGGCGATCGGCGATGCAGGCCTCTCGATGGGCGTGCAGCAGGCTCCGGACCAGCTCGCCATGATGTACGAGCTGCACCCGGTCTCACCGCGCGAGGCAGAGCTGCTCGGTGTGAACGACACGTCGTCGCACGATCCATTCGGGTTGCTGCACAAGCAGAAGGTCTGATCCCTGATGGCAGAGCCTGCGGCAGCGAGCGGCACCCTCCACGGTCCGATCGGGGAGGTGCTCGCCCGCTGCAAACGCAGCTTCCTGTTCGTCATGTTCACCTGTGTGGTGATCGAGCTGCTGTCGCTGGCGCCGATCATCTACATGTGGAACGCGTTCGACCGCGTGCTCTCGAGCCGCAGCATGGTCACGCTGGTGTCGCTGACCCTGCTGGTGGTGGGCGTCTACGTGTTCTGGTCGGCGCTCGAGTGGATCCGCTCGCGCCTCATGGTGCGGCTGTCGCTGCGGCTCGACTGGGAACTCGCGGCGCCGATCTTCGATGCCTCGTTCCGGCGGCACGTGGGACGCAAGAACGTCAACGTGCACCAGGTGCTCGGAGACCTGATGGCGCTGCGTCAGTTCCTCTCCGGGAAGGGCGCACTCGCCGTCATGGAAGCGCCGTTCGCGATCATCTTCATCGCCATCGGCGCTGCCTTCCATCCCTACCTCGCACTCTTCTCGCTGGTCGCGGCGACGATCATGCTGATCACCACGCTGTCGCACGAGAAGGTGTCGAGCCCGGCGCTCAAGGCCTCGAACGACGCACAGACCGAGGCCACTCGACTCGCCGCCAGCTATTTGCGCCACTCGGAGGCCACGCTGGCGCTCGGCATGCTGCCGGCTGCCCGCAAGCGCTGGTACCAGGGGCACCGCAAGTTCCTGCAGCTGCAGGTCAACGCCAGCGAGGCGGCGGGCTCCATGCAGGGCATCACCAGCTTCCTGCAGCACAACATCCAGTCGCTGCAGCTCGCACTCGGCCTTTTCCTCGCCATCGAGGGGCTGATCACCGGCGGCATGGTGATCGCCGCCTCGATGCTGATCGCGAAGTCGATCTCGCCGCTCACCCAGCTGGTGGCGCACTGGCAGCAGATCGTGCAGGCACGGCAGGCCTACGCGCGGCTCAACGTACTGCTGGGTGAGGACGGCACGCGCCCCGAGCAGATGCCGCTGCCGCCGCCGGCGGGCGACCTCAAGGTCACGGGGCTCGCCGGCATCCCCCCCGGCGCCAACAAGCCGGTGGTGTTCGACCTCAACTTCGGGCTGCAGGCGGGGCAGGCACTCGCCATCGTCGGCCCGAGTGCCTCGGGCAAGAGCTCGCTCGCCCGCCTGCTGACCGGGGTGTGGCGCCCGGCGCGCGGCTCGGTGCGGCTCGACGGCGTCGAGATCTCGGAGTGGAACCACGACGAGCTCGGTCCCCATCTTGGCTACGTGCCGCAAGAGATCGAATTCTTCGAGGGTACGGTCGCCGAGAACATCGCGCGGCTCGGGACGGTGGACCCCGAAAAGGTGGTCGAAGCCGCTAAACTCGTCGGCATGCACGAGACGATCCTCGCCTGGCCGAACGGCTACGACACGCCGCTCGGCGAGACCGGCTTCTCGCTCTCCGGAGGGCAGCGGCAGCGTCTTGCCATTGCCCGTGCCCTCTACGGCGACCCCAAGTTCGTGGTGCTCGACGAGCCGAACGCCAACCTCGACGAGCTCGGCGAACAGGCCCTGATCCAGGCGCTGCGCCACCTGCGCGAGCGCAAGGCCACGGTGGTCGTCACCACCCACCGGCCGCGCCTGATCGGCGTCGTGGACTACATGCTGGTGCTCAACAGCGGTCGGCAGGTCGGCTTCGGCCCGCCGAAAGAGCTCTTCGAGTCCGTGCGGCGCAATCTCGCCACGCCCGCTGCGCAGGCCATCGCCACGACACCGCTTGCCGACACCGGCACCGGTCCCAGCCCTGCCGCCGAGGGCAAGCCCGCATGAGTCGCACCACCGCGCTGCGTTCCTGGTTCGAGGGCTGGAACCCCTACGACCCCGACAAGCTGCCGCCGGCCCCCGACGGCCTCGAGCCGATCCGTCTCGAGGAGAGCCACACGCGGCGCAATGCCGTGCGCTTCATCATGGCTGCCTTCGTCGCCTTCCTCGTCTGGGCGGCGTTGGCGCCGCTCGATGCCGGCGTCGTGGTGCAGGGTTCGGTGACGGTCTCCGGCAGCCGCAAGTCGGTGCAGCCGCTCTCGGGTGGCGTGGTCACCGGCATCCTCGTCAGGGAAGGCGCGAGGGTGAAGCAGGGCGACGTGCTCGTCACCATCAACCCGCTCAACAGCGAGGCGAACCTCGTCACCGCCTCCTCGCAGCTCGTCACCCTGCTCGCCACCGAGTCGCGTCTGCTCGCCGAGCGCGCCGACCGCGAGATCCGCTGGGACCCCGAGCTCGAAAAACGCGCCCTCGAGCCGAGCGTGGCCGAGGCCAAGTTCATCCAGGAGCAGCTGCTGCGCTCGCGCCGCGGCGAGTTCGAGAGCCGGCGGCAGGCCCTCGAGTCCTCGATCGCGAGCCTCAACCGCGTCATCTCCGAGACGCGCGTGCAGCTCGACCTCGTGGCGCAGGAGACCGAGAGCACCATCCAGCTCGCCAAAGAGGGCTACGTCCCCGAGTCGCGGGCCAACGAGATGCGCCGCGCCCGCAGCAGCCTCGAGGCGCAGATGGCGCGTCTTACGGCGGAGCTCTCGGCCTCGCGCCAGAACCTCGCCCAACTGCGCGCCACGCGGCTCGCCGAGATCGGCCGCGAACTCTCCGAGCTCCAGAAGAACCGCGAGTCGATGGAAGTGCGCGAGCAGAGCCTCGGCTTCGAGCGCTCGCTCACCGAGATCAAGGCGCCGGTGTCGGGCGTCATCGTCGGCATGCAGGTGAACACCGTGGGCGGCGTGATCAACGCCGGCCAGGTGCTCATGGAGGTGCTGCCCGAGGAGGCATCCCTCATCATCCGGGCCGAAGTGCCGCCGAACCTCATCGACAAGGTGCGCGTCGGCCTCGAGGCCGACATGCGCTTCTCGGCGTTCAACCAGAACACCACGCCGGTGATCCCGGGCGTGGTCCGGCTGGTGGGTGCAGACAAGATCACCAAGCCCGAGGGCGGCGAGCCGTTCTTCCTCGCCCAGATCGCCACCACCGACGAGGGGCTGAAGCTGCTCGAGGGCAAGCGCATCCAGCCGGGCATGCCGGTCGAGGTGGTCATCAAGACCGGCGAGCGCACCTTCCTCAACTATCTGCTGAAGCCGCTCACCGATCGCACGGCCGTAGCCTTCAAGGACTGAGCATGCACCGTCTCTTCCGTCACGCCCTCAGCGGGCTCCTGCTGCTCGCCGCCGGCTCGGCGGTCGCCCAGAACTTCAACGAGGCGCTCGCCGCCGCGCGGCGCAACGACCCCATCTACGCGAGCCGGCTTGCGGAAGTGGCGGGCGCGCGGCTCACCGCGACGCAGCTGCGGCTCTCGTATATCCCCTCGGTGGGGGTGACCTACAACGACAACGACGTCAATGCCGGCGG
Organism: Steroidobacteraceae bacterium; assembly: GCA_044375655.1. Lineage (GTDB taxonomy): Bacteria > Pseudomonadota > Gammaproteobacteria > Steroidobacterales > Steroidobacteraceae > UBA964. Next base: position 11,540 of record JBILMF010000037.1, read on the forward strand.
CCGCACCTGGGGAGCCGGCGCCGCGCAGCCGCTTTTCGACTACGACCTGTGGCTGCAGATGCGCTCGGCGCGGCCGTTCGAGGCACGGGCCGAGGCGCAGGCGCGCAGCATCGACTTCGACCTGCAGCAGCGGGTGTTCCGCACCATGGCCGAGATCGTGCGCAGCCGCGAGACGCTGAAGACGATCGCCGGACGCATCGCGGCCCTCGAAACGCAGACCCAGCGGGCGCGGCGCATGCGCGAACTCGGGCAGGGCACGGTCACCGAGGTCAGCGACTTCGAGGTGCAGCTCGCGATCGCGCGGGCGGACCGTCTGACGGTGCTCAACGCCCTGCAGACCGCGGAGCGCTCGTTCACGCTGCTCACCGGCCTGCAGGCCGTGGTCGAGACGGTGTCGGTCAGCGAGGCGGCGCCAAGGAGCGCGCTGCGCGAGGTGGCGTGGTACGTGTCGCAGGCGCAGGGTGCGAACCCGCAGATCCAGCAGGCGCGACGCGACGTGGAGCTGGCCGAGATCAACCTCAAGCGCTCGCGCGCCGAGTTCCTGCCCAAGGTCTCGGGGTTCGCCAACTACGCCAAGACCGAGGGGCTGCCGGGCGTCGACGACACGCGCATCGGCGTCAGCCTCTCGGTGCCGCTCAACTCCAACTACATCCTCAACAGCAGCCGCTCGGCGGTGGAGCTGCGCCGCGTACGCGAGTCGACCCGCTACGTCGAGGAGAGCGTGGCCTCCGAGGCGCGCCGCCTGCACGCCACCGTGCAGTCGCTGCAGGAAGAGGTGAAGGTGCGCGAACAGGTCATCGAGAGCGCCAAGCTCGCCGTCGAGGGCAACCTCAAGGGCTACCAGGGCGGCGTGAAGAGCAACATCGACGTGGTCAGCGCCATCCAGAACCTCGCCAATGCCGAGGTTGCGCTGGTCAACTCGCAGCTTGCGCTCGGCAGCGCACAGCTCGACCTGCAACTGATCGCCGGGGGAACGCCGTGAAGAAGTCCAAGGTAGCGGCCAAGGCCGCCGCTGTCGCCAAGCCTGCCGCCGCCGCCAAGCTTGCCGCCGAGCCGACTGTTGCCGTCAAGAAAAAGTCTGCCGCCAGAAAGCCGGCCGCCGGGAAGCCCGCCGCGCCCACTACCGCGCTGGCACTCAAGGGGCCGCCCCCCGCGCCGACACCCATCATCGCCATCTCCGTCGAGGGCGGGGTGCTGGTCGCGCTGTTCACCTCCATGGACACGCCGGAGCCCACCGAGATCCGCCTCGCCAGCGAGAAGCCTTTCCCGCAGGTCATCGCTGCACCCGCGCGCAAGTGCCATCAGGCCTCGGCCGTGTTCCGTGACGAGAAGGCAGGGGTCGAGCGGCGGGCGACCGTGGCGTTCATCCCCACCCCCAAGGGGGCGCGCCCGGACGGTGCCGTGCACTATCGTGCGAAGCGGGAAAAGAACGAGAACTACTTCAACGTGCCCACGCAGCTGCTCGAGAGCATGGACAGGGACCAGCTCACCAAGCTGCTCTACGTGCTCAACACGCCCTTCAAGACCGTGGTGGGGGCGGCGCTGCTGCCCGCCCACCCGCTGGCCACCGAGATCGCACGCCTCGAGAAGTTGCGCGCGAGCGCCGACGCCTGGAACAAGGTGCAGGCCCAGGTGCGCGAGCGACTCGAGGCCAAGGACCTCGCCGGTGCGTTCTCGCTGCTCGAACCGCTGGTGTTCAGCCGCACGCCGCTGCCGGCTGCCGAGAAGCTGCTCGGGGAGATGCTGCGCAAGGCGAGCGCAAAGCGCGACGACACCGCCGCCGAGACCGAAGAACCCTCGCCCGCCGTCGAAGCGCTGAGCACGGCGCGCCTCTTGCTCGAATACGCGCTCGCGCGCGCCCAGCTCGCGGGCTGAGGCCCCGGAAAAAACCGCTTAGTTGGCGCGTGCGGTGCGACCGGCCCGGCTGTCTGCCTTGGCAGCCGCCGCCGGAGCCGGCGGGATCACATGGCCGCGGGTGTCGAGCAGGTGGTTCACCAGCGCCTGACGGGCCTTCTGGAGCGTGGCGGTGGTCTCGCCAAATGACTGCTCCAGATCCTTGTTCTTGAGGTAGTAGACCTCGAGCTCCTCCTGCACCTGGTGCAGCTGGGCGAGCAGCAGATCGTTTTCTTCCTGCAAGTCCTTGGCGCGGGCGGCTTCGCTGTTGGCGCGGGCGGCCTCGGCGTTGGCACGGTCGGCTTCGCCATTTGCGCGGGCGGCCTCGGCGTTGAGGCGATTCTGAAGGTCGGCGGCCTGTGACTCCAGCGCCGCGCGGCGGCTGGCTTCGCCATTCGCCCGCTCGGCTTCGCCATTGGCGCGGGCGGCCTCGGCGTTGAGGCGATTCTGGAGGTCGGCGGCCTGTGACTCGAGGGCGCTGCGACGCTGGGCTTCGCCATTAGCCCGCTCGGCCTCGGCGTTGAGGCGATTCTGAAGGTCGGCGGCTCGAGCGGCGGTCTCCTCGAATTGCCCGGACTTGAGGAAAACGCTCTCAAGTTCCTCCTGCACCTGGTGCAGCTGCGCGAGCAGCAACCCGTTTTCTTCCTGCAAGGACGCCAACCGCGACTGCGCGGCATCGCGCTCGGACTTTAGGGCGTCGCGCTCGGCCTTGAGCGCATCGCGTTCGGCCTGAAGCTGCTCGAACTGCTGATCGGAGTACTTGGAGAACAGTGGCACGGACGCCCTCGGCAAACAGCCATCGACCCACAAGTGTAGGGGGGCGGGCGCCGTAGCGCCACAGCGACGCGTTCGACAGGCAGCACCAGCCGCGCGCCGAGATCAAGCGCTACGCCGGGACCCACCCCACCCGTGACCCGAGCCACTGCCTGTTTCCAACCCCAAAGCGCCCGCAACGCGGCTTCACGCCCGGCACCCGCGCGCAGCAGTTTCTGACGATCAATCGGCGGGCGCGGGTACCGCGTCGCATTTCTTCAGAAAAAACGTTGCGTTTGTAGACGAGCGGATTAACATTATTTTGCGCGCGCCGTGGGAGCGGCTCGCGCGTCGGGGTCGACTCTCCCATCCCTTTTTTTGTCAGCACGTTGACGCGTGAGGGCGGTAGCGTTTGCCGATCTGAACGGGCGCTCGTGCCGCAGGGCCTCTTAAGCGGCTCACGCGACAGCGACCATCGACCATCATGGCGCCGAGTTGCACGGCGCGACACATCGGGCGGTGATGGAGTTTCAGGTGATATCGGCGAAGCGATTGCCGGTGATCGGAGCCGGTCGCAGCCACGGCGGTTCTTTTGTCCGGCAAACGGCAGAAAACTTGATTACTGCAACAACATCTTGACAGCGATTTCGCTGATTGAATGCTTCTCTCAAAACGCAATCGTTGACAACTTCCAAACAGACCCTGCTCGGCGAACCGCAGTCGAGCGCGAACTGACGATCATCGACGAGGCGCCAAGTAAACTCAGCGTGACCCCGGCATGAGGGTCTTGACCGCCTAGGCTCGTCAAATTGTTGGAGTCCGCAACCGCCGAATTCCTAACTACGACGGACCGAATGTCGACATCGTCTGGGCTGTGGTCGTTCGACATTTGCCGGTGCTGAAGCAGGGCGCGGAAACACTGATGCCCGAAATGAACTGAAACCTCGGCTTGTTATTGCAACTCTTGCCGATATCGTTGCCTAGCTCGTGCCAAGCCTAGACGCAGCGCTCGGCTTGTCCGATCTGCATTACTTGTCTGCATTCCGCTGGCGCCGGCGTCGGCTTTAAGAGTTTTGCGGATTGAGTCTCACTTCGAGCGTGTTCCCTCCGTTGCGGCACTAGATTTTGATTGTCTAGCCCCAGCGGACAGTAGCGGCCGCTACGGCCATCCACCCGACACCGATTGAAGCAGATCGCTCTCGAGACTTCCCACTTCCAAAATCAAAGAAAATGGTTAAGACCCTACGTCAATGACGTTACGAAACTTTGCTATCGCGAACGCGGCGTTTCGGGCTTCTAGATTCCAAGAGGCCGCGCTTCTCTATCTGGTTGCCCTGCGGGAAAGCCCCAGCGTCTCGAGGCAGATTACATCGAACCTCGCGATAATGCAGCATCGGTGGAAGAACGATGATGGTCGTCGCGCCCCGTCCGTGATGCTGTACGACCAAACCTTTGGCGATCCGTCTCATTCTGAGATGATTCCGAGCCTCCCACGCGAGCGGGGAGGTGGACGCACCTCTTGGGTGCTCCGCCGGGGAACCGGTCCCCGCGATATCATCGAGCCCACTATAATCTCTTGCGGCGACGAGACTCTAATAGAGGATCTCGAGCAAGAAGTATGCCGACGACCGACGGCAGCTGTGGTGATAATCAACCCATCGGAATCCTCGTGTCTTTATGGTGTTATTAGTCAAATCGTGTGGGGCTCAGAGATCTATGTTCTCGACGACTCTAGTAGTCGCCACACAACCGAAATCAGGTTTGCCGAGTTTCTGAAGCTTTCTGCTGTTGAGCCGCTTTCCGACTTCATCTCAATCAATCTAGCGAACCGATATCCCGGCCTGTGGGACGCCGTAGACGCTTACAGCGGAATAAACCGCACCGAACTCGCCAGCACGCTGACCGCTGCGAGGGGCGGTGTGAATAGGCTGGAAAAGCTAAGGGGCGCAACAGGCGCGGCCGATTTCGTCGAAAAAACCCTGAGTTTATACCTCGGCCGAGATGGCACGCCGCGCGAAGTCGAATACCTCGCCGGCTGCGTTGATCGCGGCGAGTCTGCCGCGCTGGATGTGTGCAGGAGAATTTGGTTTAGCGAGGAGGGCGTGCGGCACCGATCAGATAATCCGTTTCACCGCCGACAGAAGTCGGTCTACGAACTGCAGAATATTGAGCATTCAGACATAGCGTTGCCACTGTGTGAGGCTCCGCTGGTATCGGTTTTGATTCCAGTGTATAAACAGTTGCGACATACTCTAAACTGCCTAAAGTCAATTTCTGATAATCCACCGGCCTGCGCGTTTGAGGTCCTGGTGCTCGACGATAACTCTCCCGATGATTCGGTCGCCGAGTTACGGAAAGTAAACAATCTTCGCATCGTCGAAAACCCTGAAAACCTCGGTTTCTTGAGGTCGTGTAATCGAGGTAGTGGTTTCGCGAGGGGGCGGTACCTGTTTTTCCTAAACAACGACACCGTCGTTACGCCCGGCTGGCTTGATGAGCTGGTAGACACCTACAAGTACTTTCCGACCGCCGGGCTTATTGGATCCAAGCTGATTTACCCCGACGGAAAGCTGCAAGAAGCAGGGGGCATTATTTGGGCCGATGGAAGTGGCTGGAATTATGGGCGCGGTGATGACCCGACGTTATCTCGTTATAACTACGCGCGGGAAACTGACTACTGCTCCGGTGCGGCAATTCTGATCGAAAAAGCTTTGTTCGAGGGGTTGGGTCGGTTCGACGAGCGGTATAGCGTCGCCTATTGTGAGGATAGTTCGCTGGCGTTCAACGTGCGCGAAGCCGGCCGAACCGTCATATACCAACCTAAAAGCGCCATTGTGCACTTCGAGGGCGTGTCGCACGGGACCAGTACGACTGACGGGATTAAATCGCATCAAGTTAGTAATCAACGTCTCTTCGCTGAGATTTGGGAGGCGCGACTGAAACAGGATCACTTCCCCAATGGAACTAGTGTTTTTCTCGCTCGTGAGCGCAGCAGAAAGAAACCAATCGTGTTGATCTGTGATCATTACGTTCCGCAGCCCGATCGAGATGCCGGATCGCGTACGATGATTCAGATCGTTAAGTCGCTGCTTGAACATGGGGTCGTCGTCAAGTTCTGGCCGGAAAACCTGCACAGGGACCCTAGCTACACTGGGGAACTTGAGAAGCTTGGGGTCGAGGTGTTTTACGGCGTAGAGTATAAAAACAAGTTTGCAGAGTGGGTTATTGAAAATGGCAGGTACCTGCACGCCGTCATTTTGTCACGACCGCATATTGCTTACCCTCTTTTGAGCGTACTTCGTGAACACACCGCGGCGAAGTTACTGTACTACGGGCATGACCTTCATCACGCCCGGCTGCAGTTGCAACTGGCTGTCGACTGGTCGATAGGTGTCGCTGCCGAAATGGAACACGTAAGGAACCAGGAACAAAGCATCTGGGAAACGGTGGACGTCGTTTTCTATCCGGCTGCTAACGAAGTGGAGCTGGTAAACCAATATTTGAAGTCGAGAAAGAAACCGGCAACCGCTCTGGTATTGCCGCCCTACGCATACGATGAATTTCCACAAAACCCATCGGATAATCTCGCCGACCGAAAAGGACTGCTTATGGTGGCGGGTTGGTCACATACGCCGAATGTCGAAGGGGTCAATTGGTTCATCGAGGAGGTGTTACCTATCATTCGCGACCGTTTTCCGAGTGTGTCGCTGACGCTAGTTGGTTCCAACCCGCCTCCCGAATTCACCATGCTTGCAGAAAAACGAATCGTCAGCACAGGTTTCGTCACGGACAGCAAGCTCGAGGACTTCTATGCTGGCGCGAGGGTCGTGATTGCGCCGCTACGCATTGGTGCGGGCGTGAAAGGTAAAGTGGTAGAATCTATGCGCTTCGGGGTCCCGTGTGTTACGACCACAGTTGGCGCCCAAGGGCTTCCCGACCCGGAAAGCTATTTGGCTATCTCAGACGATCCACGAGGCTTTGCAAAGAAAGTACTCGAACTTCTTCAGTCCGACGTTAGCTGGCGTTCCAGATCGAAGGTCGCACAACTTAGATGCAAGTCCGATTTCTCTCCTGATTTTATGTGGCGATCGCTAGAGCGCGGTTTAGGGAAACGCTAACCAAGCCGGCAACATGACGGTGCAACAAATCGGAATGCTGAGAGTGTGCCGCTCGCAGTGCTATCGTGGGATTAGGGTATGTGCCTGCTCATCCTTATCGAGCCGTCCCTGAAAACTTAATCTCGCCCTTGTTTTACAGATATTTTCGGTTGGTCGACGCGTGGTGAGATTACCCGAAACTGCTTGCACTGGGACAGCTTTCTGGCAAAACCGACGCACTGTCATGCGGCATCTAAGCACGGCGAGTGAAGGAGCCGTATCGGTGATGTTGCCGACCCCGCCGGCGGGTGACGGGCGACCCACGCTCCCCCTTCGTTTAATGGCCGGGCTCTTGTATCTCAAACATTCCTGCAATCTCTCGGATGGGAAGCGACCTGTTAGCGCTGGATTGAGAATGGCTAGTGGCAGTACTTCATCGCAGAGGTGCATTTCTAAATTCGTCGGCCCTTTGACTTGAGTTCGTTTTCGCGCTGGCGAAGCCGTTTGGGTGAAGTCAGGTTGGAGGGGCTGCTTGCGCAGACCATTGACGCTGCCGAGGGAATGCGTGCGATGACGCCGAACGAGTTGCGCCGGGTGATCATCGACACGACGATGCAAGAGAAGGCGACTACCCATCCAAGCGACAGTCGTCAGCTGGAGACGATGCGGCCGTAGCTGGTTAAGCGAGCGCAACAGGAAGGGATCGCCCTGCGCCAGAGCTACGAGCGGGGCTGTAATGTCGAACGCAAGGTCCACACCGCCGAGGCCACGTTTTCACCGCGCAGAATGCTGAATCGCGGCGCCCAACTGCGGATCCAGCACCGCAAGGACAGGACAAGCGAACTGCCGTGCGCACTCCGGAGGTGGAGTGTACCCGCAAAGGGAAATTCCGACACCGTTGTCAGTTTGGCGTGAAGGTCGGCTTTGCGGTGACCGCCCGTCGCGGACGCATCGTTGGCTCAAGAATCTTTCCGCGGAACCGGTACCAAGGCAACACCCTCGCTGAGCGACTCGAACACGCGGAAACCTTGAGCGGCGAAAAGTCACAAGCCGCCATCGTCTACCTTGGCTATGGATGGCAGAAGCCTCAAGAGTGTGGAGATCCTGCAATGCGGTAAACGCAAATGGATCACCCGAAGACAACGGTCGTGAGTGAAGTACCGTCAGGCCATCGAACCTTTCATCGGACATTTGAAAGGCGACCGTCGACGGCGGCGAGCCATCTCAAAGGGCGTCTCGATGCCGCGCTGCATGCCTTCGCTTGCGCTGCCGGTTACGACCTGCGCTGGACCTTACGCTGCATCGCGCTATTTTCCGTCTAGATTTTGGTCTGGCTAGGCGAATCTTCGCTCTGCAAAATCGAGAAATCGGGACGCAAGTGGCGTCAACGTTAACTGTTCAGGAACGACCAAGTAATGATTATTCGTGCTCGCGCACCTCTTCGTCTGGGCCTCGCCGGTGGCGGCTCTGATGTGTCGCCATTTTGCGAAGAACATGGCGGGTTTGTTCTCAACGCGACGATCGATCGGTACGCCTACGCGGTCATCAGTACCATTGAAAAACCGCTGGTGCGGTTCGTCGCGGCAGATCAACAAGCCATCAAGGAATTCCCAGCAAGCGAGTTGCCAACCTTGGACGGCACCCTCGATCTCCACACCGCAGTTCACCGTCACATGGTTGCTTGCTACAACGGCGGTCGCCCATTAGCCGTAGAGTTAAACACATTTTGTGACGCGCCCGCCGGTTCTGGCTTAGGGTCGTCGTCAACGCTCGTGGTCGCGATGATTCGCGCCTACGCGGAACTTCTCAACGTGCCGCTCGATGACTATGCGATCGCGCTACTTGCCTTTAGAATTGAGCGGGTGGAGTGCGGGTTGGGGGGTGGTCGTCAGGATCAGTATTCTGCGACTTTCGGTGGCTTCAACTTCATGGAGTTTTACGCTAACGATCGCGCGGTGGTTAATCCATTGCGAATAAAAAACTGGATCGTCTGTGAACTGGAGGCGTCGCTGCTCCTGTACTTTACGGGTGTTTCGCGCGACTCTGCAAAGATTATCGCGGCCCAAAGCAGTAACGTGAAGGCTGGATCAGTTACCACCCTCGAGGCTATGCACGGCATCAAGAGAGAGGCATTAGTAATGAAAGACTGTCTTCTCCGGGGGGACTTTGCGGGCGTTGTGGAATCCATGCGTCAGGCTTGGGAGAATAAGAAAAAATCTGCTGCAGCGGTTTCTAACCCGCGCATTGACTCGATCTATGACGCCGCGATCGCGGCGGGTGCTTCAGCCGGCAAGGTTTCGGGTGCGGGAGGCGGCGGGTTCATGTGGTTTTTCGTGCCGACGGAAAAACGAATGGCTGTGTTGCGTACTTTAGCGGGCTTCGGAGGGCAGATCAGTAACTGTCATTTCACCAAGCACGGCACACAGGCTTGGCGGGTCTGACAAGCTTTCGACGGGACTCGACGCAGGCAAAAACGATGCGCGACTACATTTCCGGAAAACTATCAGAGGCCTGTCAGGTGTTGCACGCCATAGCTGGCGACCAGGCTTTCCTCGCCAGCCTTGAACGCGCGGCAAAAACCTGCGTGCACTCTTTGCAGTCCGGCGGCAAGATCTTGCTCGCCGGTAACGGTGGTAGTGCTGCCGACGCCCAGCATATCGCTGGGGAGCTCGTAAGCCGCTTCGCGTTCGATCGGCCCGGGCTGCCGGCCGTAGCCTTGACGACAGACACCTCCATTCTAACGGCAATCGGCAACGACTACGGTTACGATAAATTGTTTGCGCGACAGATTCAGGCCCATGGGCGCTCTGGTGATGTCTTTGTTGCCTATTCCACGTCAGGCAAGTCTCCGAATGTCCTCTTGGCGCTGCAGGAGGCTCGTGCTCAGGGCCTTTCGACTATCGGTCTGACAGGTAACAGGGGCGGACCGATGGGGGCACTTTGCGATCATCTTTTTGAGGTGCCTAGTGCAGATACCCCTCGAATCCAGGAGGGTCACGCGGTGCTTGGACACATTCTTTGTGGCCTCATCGAAGACGCCATTTTCGGGCAGAAGGAATAGTGGAGGCAGTCGTTCTCGCTGGCGGACTGGGAACGAGACTGCGCAAGCTCGTATCCGATGTTCCTAAGCCCATGGCGCCCGTGGCCGGGCGTCCATTCCTTGAAATCCTTCTGGCTGGGTTGCGAGCACGCGGTTTCGACCGGGTCGTGCTTGCTGTTGGCCACAAGGCGAATGTGATCATCAACCACTTCGGCCGATCGTTCTACGGTCTGGACATCGATCATGTTGTGGAGGATTCACCGCTCGGTACTGGCGGTGCGATTCGTATGGGTTTATCCCGCTGCATCACCGACCATGCATTTGTTTTCAACGGCGACACCTATCTCGATCTAGAAGCCGCCAAGGTCGAGCAACTCTGGCAAAGACATCGTCGACCCATAGTCGTCGCCCGCAGTGTGCCCGACACGGCGAGCTACGGACGACTGTTAGTTGAGAGCGGACGAGTTGTGGGCTTTACTGAAAAAGGGATAAGCGGTCCCGGTTTGATCAACGCCGGGTGCTACGTGCTCGGAACGGGAGACCTTGACGATTTTCCATTGCTTGCCGCCTTCTCCATCGAGCATGATTTTTTCGCCCGCGTTGTCTCAAAAACGTACATCGATTTTTATGAAACCTGCGGGACGTTTATCGACATCGGTGTCCCCGAGGATTACCTTCGGGCGAATACGATTTTGGCTAATCGGGTATGAGCAGACCTGCGCTATTTCTCGATCGTGACGGCGTCATCAACATTGACCGGGGTTATGTTTACAGGCAAGAGGACATCGAATTCGTCGACGGTATTTTTGAGATAGTTCGCGCCGCCAAAGGCGCCGGGTTCCTTGTGGTCGTTGTGACCAATCAGGCCGGTAT
>JBILMF010000085.1:0-12955 GCA_044375655.1 Steroidobacteraceae bacterium
CTGCCGGCAGCATGTCGGCGAGCGCTGCCGACATGGCGCGCTGGATGCGTATGCATCTAAATGCCGGGGTGCTCGATGGAGTCCGGGTTTTGCCCGAGGCCACCGCACTCGGGATGCGCGAGGTGATGTTCAGTAACGCGCCGCAGACGGGTGGTATCGCCCACGGGTTCCTGACCCGACCGCTGGGTTCGCATCGGTCCTGGGGTCACGGCGGCGCGACGCTCTACTTCCATTCGCAGATGCTGATGGTCCCCGAGCAGGGCGTGGGCGTCTTCGTATCCGTCAACAGCAGCAACGCCCGCCGCGCGGCCGACGAGATCGCAAACCTGATCCTGAAGCGCATGCTCGACGACCTGCAGCCTCAGGCGGCGCTCGATGTGGCCGCTGCAGCGGTCTCGTCCGAGGCGCTGGCGCGCTATGCGGGCGTCTACCGCAGCAATCGTCGTCCGTACTCTTCGGTCGAAAAGCTGTTTCTCGGACCGATGAGCGATGCCACGGTAACCGCGGCATCTGATGGCACGCTGCGCATCACCGCGGGCGGCGAGACGAGCCGCTGGCTGCCGATTGGCCCTGATGCTTTCCGCAACGCGGATGACGGCGATCGACTGCAGTTCCTCGCAGGTCCCGACGGCAAACCCGATCGCTACGTCGCGGGCTTCGGTGCCGACGTAATGGAGCGCATCCTGCCGCTCGATCGACTGCAGCTGCTGGTTCTGGTCTCTGCAGCGGCGCTGCTGATCGTCGCCGGCCGTCTCGCGAGCGCCGTCTGGCAACTGCGTCGCCGCGCTACCCTGCACCCCTCGGGTCGGCGTGGGCTCGCTTCACTCTCGACGTTTGTCGCTGCAACGTGGCTGCTTTTTTTCGGGACGTTTGTCTATGCCGTGATGGCGCTCGGCAGCGAGGGCCAGAGCGCGTTGTTCAGCTACCCATCGACATCGCTGCGCTGGTCTTTGTGGTTTGCTGCCGCGGCAGCGCTTGCGACGCTGTTCGAGCTGTTTTCGCTGCCGATCGTTTGGCGTCAAGAAGGTCGTACATGGCAAAAGCTGCGGCGGTCTGCAGCTGTGCTGGTGTTGGTCGCTGCTGCTTTCTTGCTCTGGCGCTGGAACGTGCTGGCTTGGCCACCCGCTCTGAGCAGCTGAGGGCTCAAGCCCGGCCCCGCCCGAAGGTTCGCGTCGATTTCCTGCAGCGCTCGTAACCCGGAGACTTGCAAATGAAACATGGGCTCCCGTTCGTTGCTGTGGTCGCCGTCGCTGCACTGTTGCAGGCGCCGTACGCGATTGCCCAGACGCCGACCGGCGAAGGCGAGCGACTGATCGCCGAGTTCGGTTTGCGCGAGGCGGCTAGCCCTTTGGCGACGCTGCCTGGATGGCGCGCCCCACGCAAGATCATCGTCGATACCGGAGTGCCGGGACTGCTCGACGCCCTCCGAAGCGTAGTCCCCGGTGTGCAGTGGGTCGGGGCCCCTTCGCCCGCGCTGGCCGCCGGCGCCGCGGCAGATGCCGACGCAGTCATCGGCCGTTCTGCCTTCATTTGCGATGGACGCTTGCTGACTGCTGGCAGGAATCTGCGCTGGCTGCAGTCCGTCTATGCGGGTGTGGAAGCCTGTGCGAGGCATGGCGAGCTGTTGCGCGAGCGGCAGATCATCCTCACCAACCTGCGGGCCATTGCGGCGCCCGTCATCGCCGAGCACGTGATCGCCTTCACTTTTGCGCTATCGCGCAACCTGCATGGCTGGATCCCTCTGCAGGAGCGCGGCATCTGGGCAAATGATTCGCGCGGGCTCCCCATGTCGGTGATCGCCGGCAAGACCATGCTGGTTGCGGGCCTCGGCGGCATTGGCAGCGAGGTTGCAAAGCGCGCCCATGCCCTCGGCATGCGAGTCATTGCGACGCGTGCGACGCCACAGACAAAGCCCGACTACGTCGAGTATGTCGGCTCGTCAGCTGAACTAGCGACACTGGTGGGCCAGGCCGACGTCGTCGTGAACGCCTTGCCGCTGACGTCGACCACCAGAGGCTTGTTCGATGCCGAGATGTTCTCGCGGATGAAGCGCAGTGCGTTTTTCATCAATGTAGGCAGGGGCCAGACCGTGGTGACAGCTGATCTGACCGCCGCGCTCCGCGACCGCACCATCGCGGCGGCGGCTCTCGACGTCGTCGATCCGGAGCCGCTCCCTGAGGATCACCCTCTGTGGCGGCAACCCAATCTCGTGCTGACCCCTCATGTCTCCGGAGATTCCGACCTCGGCGCGGATGCGAGCCTGCGCGTGCTGCGCGAGAACCTCCGTCGTTATGTGGCGGGTGGACGTCTGCTGTCAGTGGCTGACGCCGCGCGCGGCTACTGATCAGGCTATCGCCACCTACGGCCGATCGAGGGCGTGCCGCCGAGACGGGCCGCCCGCCGCTCACCGCACGGCCGGGGGCAGCGTGGTGTCTGTGGACGCTTTTCCTAGCATGTAGGCACCCTGGCTTAACCGCCGCGGATGTAGAATCCGCGGCCCGAAATCTGGCGGTGCCGCGCCGACCCATCCGGATACCCACCAACCATGCTTGCGCTGCGTCTCACCCTTGTCGCGTTTCTTGCCGGTCTCGGGTTCGTGCCGTCGGCGTTCGGCATGACCGTGGATGGCAGATTGGACGAGCCCGAGTGGCAGCAGGCACAGCGTTTCGACGACTTCCGGGTCATGGAACCGCTGTCCGGCGAGGTGGCCGAACACGCCTCGACCATGCGCGTGCTGGCGCGTCCTGAGGGTCTTTACCTTGCCATGGAAACCGCGGTACCGCGCGAGCTGCGGGTACGCGGCCGTTCGCCACGAGACGCGCAGCCGTTGCGTGCCGACCCCTTGGTCTTCCTCGTGGATTTCGAGGGCGAGGGTCGCACCGCCTACGAGTTCACGGTGACGCTCAGCGGCGGTGTGCGCGACGGCGTGGTCTTGAACCATACGCAGATTTCCTACGACTGGGATGCCGTATGGCTGCACGGCGTACACGAGACCGACACCGGGTGGTCGGCCGAGGTGATGATCCCGTGGTGGGTGGCTCCGTCGGGGCAGGATACGGCGGGGCCACGCACGATCGGCGTCTACGGTGAGGTGTTCATGCAGGCCCGTTCGCGACGCTTCGCCTTCCCGGCCATCGAGCAACTGAACCCAACCTTCGTGCAGGGTTTCCAGCGCGTAACGGTGCCGCGTTACTCTGGTGGCACGCTGGATTTCTACCCCTACGCTTCCGGTGACGTCGACTTGCTCGATGACCGCACCGAGGGCCGCGTCGGCGTCGATGTCTTCTGGAAGCCCAACGGCTCGAACCAGCTCACGGCTACGCTCAACCCCGACTTCGGTCAGGTGGAGAGCGATGATCTGGTCGTGAACTTCACGGCGACCGAGACTTTCTTTGGCGACAAGCGACCCTTCTTCACCGAGGGTCAGCAACTCTTCGATCTGCGGTTTTCCGAAGAGGGCCGGCTCGTCAACACGCGGCGTATCGGCGCCGTACCCGATGTCGGTAAAGAGGGTGCGAGTGACGTGTTCGCCGCGGCCAAGTACACGGGCCAGTCGGGCGCTCTCGAGTACGGAGTTTTTGCGGCGCTTGAGGATGACGCGAGCGAGGCCGAGGGACGTGACTTCCTCGCCACGCGTCTGCGTCACAGTGGTGAAGGGCTCGCGGTGGGCTGGCTCGGCACGTGGGTCGACCGACCGACGCTCGGTCGCGACGCCATGGTCAATACCGTCGATCTCGACTGGTACCCGCGTCCCGCCGTATCCATACAGGCGAGGGCGATGCGCTCTGACCTGCGCGACGTCTCTGGCGACACGGTGGGCTACGGAGCTACCGCCGCTTTCACTTACCAGCCGGGCGGCACTCTGTCACAGGAGATCGAGGTGGTGTGGCTCGGAGACGACTTCGACGTCAATGACCTCGGCTATCAGGAGCGCTCGAATGTCCGTCAGATCACCAGCGAGACCACGTTCTACCGCCGCTCCTATCCCGAGGGGCATTGGCTCAGTGCCAGCGAGTGGTCGGTGGAGGGCGGCGCTTTCTGGAACCAGCAGGGGCAGTCGTTGCCAGGTTGGGTGGAGGCGCGGCGTGAACTGAACCTGCGCAACGGCGACTATCTCAGCCTCGGCGGATGGCGGGATTTTTCCGGCATCGACGATCGCATCACTCGCGGCAACGGCGATCTCAAGCTCGATGCCGGCGGGGGCGTGTGGGCTTATTGGCGGCAGGCCGAGTCGGGAGTGGTGCGTCTCCGTCTCGGCGGCAATGTCCGACGGGAGCCCTTGGGTGGTACGACGTGGGAGCTTGGCTTCACGCCGACCTGGGTGCCTCACGACGCTTTGAATCTCAGCCTTCGCCTCAATGCGCAGCGGGGCTCGGGCTGGCTGATTTGGACCGGAGGCAGCGCGGTGGGCACCTTCAGTCGGCGCGAGTATTCCGCCTCGCTCGAGGGCAACTGGTTCCCCGCGCCGCGGCACGAGTTGCGGCTGAAGTTCCAGTGGGTGGGTCTGGACGCTGAGGGCCGTACGGCCTACTCGGTGGCGGGCGGACCGCGCGCGCGGGTCCTCGGCCCGCGACCGGCGAACTTCAGCCTTGCGCAGTTCGGTCTGCAACTGCGATACCGCTTCGAACTCGCGCCACTGTCGGATCTCTACGTAGTCTACGGACGCGGTGGCGAATTCTTCGAAGAGGGTGGCCGTCGCCGCGGCACGGGCGGATTGTGGAGTGATGCGCTCGACGCCGTTGTCGCTGACCAGTTGTTCGTCAAGCTGCGTTACCGGCTTTGACGGCCGCTGCGCTTCGGGGCCAGCGGCACCGCACGACGCCCCAACGTGCTCGATCGACGCTCAGGCGAAGGTCAGGGCAATTTCGCGTCTGTTCCGCTTGTTCGGCATGTCCAGCGGATGCGGCAGAACGACTGTCCCTCGGTCGCCGTCCGGGTGGCTGGCGCTGAATGTGCACTCGATGACGAGCGGCATGCCGCCGCCGGTGACCGGTGCGTAGTTGTTGGCGTGTACATGCACAAGCTTCAGCGGAAAACGGCCGATGAAGCGCTCAAGTGCCGCGAGATGGATGTCTACGTCGTGCAGTTCGATTGCAAGACCCGAGAAACGTCTGCCGTGCTCGACCAGCGCATCGAGGATGCGGTACTCCGAGCCCTCGATGTCGATCTTCACGAAGATCCCGGAGGGACCGCGCAGCGCCTCGTCGAGGGTGCGCATCACAGCGGCAAAGGACACGAAGCCGGGGACGCCCTCATGCCCGACATAGGCTCGGTAGTGATGCCGGTCGGCTGAGAAGAAACGCGGATAGTCGACGAGGCTGCGCACGCTGCCGGCGATCTCGTGTGTTTTCAGGCGCCTCAGCGAGCGCCACAGACGCTTGATGAGATAGCCCGGTTTCAGCGTGGCGTCGTAGGCGTGCAGCGGGACGGGCCGCAGACGCAGGAAATCGCGCTCGAAGCTCCAGTCGTCGTTGAGCCCGAAGCTGAGCAGCGCCGCGGACGCCGCCACGTCGCGTTGGTCGACGAGGTAGCCGCCGTCGTAGTCCTGCCCGAGGCGGACCAGTTGGGCAGGTGACCAAGGATGGAGGAACGCCGGCAGGACGGCAGCAGAGGGCGGCGACATCTGACCAAAAATATCACCGACCCCCAGCCCCGTCCAACCGGACGATCATCTCCGCGCCTGTCGGCAGCCTCAGGGTTTCCTGACCCAGACCCGGCACCAGCCCGGGCCGGCCACGGAGCGGCCGGGAAACAGGTTGCAACCGGCCCAGGGGTCCGTCGGGCGGCCCGTCCAGTGCAGACAATTGTTGCACTTCTGTTCGGGACGGAAGTTCGGGTTTGCCTTGCGGTTGACCTGAGCACCATCGTGTACGTACGCCAGCGCCTTGGCTTGCGGCGAGGCGGGGTCGAGGCGCGGCAGCTGCGCGCCGCTGGCAGCCGGCCGCTGGGCCTGGCCCTGTGCATCAGCGGTCGCGACGGCGGCAACCACCGGGATTGCCGCTAGGCCGAGTGCGCCCTTCAAGAGCGCGCGGCGCGGTAAGGTCCTGTCGTTCATTTCTGCTCCCATGGAAATGTATCGGATCGACGGGCTGTGGAACCCGACGGGGCGATGAACTCGTCCCTGCGGTTTGGAGCCTATGAACCGATAGTCAGTTCCATCAATCCGTTGACGCAGAGCGGTCGATCGGCGCGCGGATCGCTTGGCGCCCGGAGCCCCCCCCCCGGGGGCGGGTGCGGATGCGCAAGTCGACCCCAGGCTTGACGGCCTCTTGACGGCATCTTCACGCCGCCTTCACCGCACGGCCCGCAAAGTGTCGTCCCATGGATCAACTGGTGGAGCGAGGAATCACACCCATGAAGTTCGGACTGCATGCACTTTTCAATTTCATTGCCCTCGAGGTCGCATGGTTCGCCTGCGTGCTCGGCGGGGCGAAGGACCGGGCTCTTGCCGGCACCCTGGTGGCCGGCCTCGTCATCGGCCTGCACCTCGTGCTGGCACAGCGTGCCCGCCCGGAGGCGCTGCTGATCGCCGTGGCTGCCCTGATCGGCCTCGCCTGGGACAGCCTGCTGGTGATGCTTGGGCTGATGAGCTATCCCACCGGTAACCTCGTAACCGGACTGGCGCCCTACTGGATCGTCGCCATGTGGGCGGTGTTTGCCACTTCGCTCAACCTGTCGTTGGCATGGTTGAAGGGGCGGCTGTGGCTGGCCGCGCTGGTCGGTCTCGTCGGCGGTCCGATCGCCTATCTTGCGGGCGAGCGACTCGGCGGAGTGCAGATGGCCGATCCGACGCTTGCGCTTGGTGCGCAGGCCATCGGCTGGGCAGTGATGCTGCCGCTGCTGTCGCGCCTTGCGGTCCGTTTCAACGGTATCGATCCCGTGCCGACCGCGGCTTTCCCCCAGGCTACGCAGGAGGCACGCAGCCATGTTTGATTTTGCTCTCTGGCTCAACGGGCTGGCGGTGCTTGCCCTTTTTGCGGTAGCTGGCTGGCTCCTCAGTCTGCCCCTGCGCAACGTCAGCATCGTCGACATCATGTGGTCGTTGATGTTTCTGCTGGCAGCGCTCACCTACGCCGCGGGGCAGGTTGCTCCGGGTCCACGCGCCTGGCTGGTCATCACGCTGGTCGGTCTGTGGTCGATCAGGCTCGCTGCGTACATCGGCTGGAGGAACCACGGACAGGGCGAGGACTTCCGCTACCAAAAGATCCGCGCCGACAATGATCCGGGCTTCGCCATCAAGAGCCTTTATCTGGTGTTCGGTCTGCAGGCAGCGCTCGCCTGGGTGATTTCGCTGCCCTTGCTCGCGGCGATCGACTCGACGGCACCGCTCGGCTGGCTGGATCTGGCGGGCGTATCGCTGTGGATGCTCGGTATGGTCTTTGAGGTTGGGGGCGATTGGCAGTTGTCGCGCTTCAAGCGCGATCCGGCCAACCGCGGCAAGGTCCTGGACAGCGGCTTGTGGCGCTACACCCGCCACCCCAACTATTTCGGCGACTTCTGCGTCTGGTGGGGACTCTTCCTGGTCGCACTGTCCGCTGGCGGCTGGTGGAGCGTCTTCGGGCCGCTGGTGATGAGTGTCCTGCTGCTGAAGGTATCCGGTGTGGCGCTGCTCGAGAAGGACATCGCCGACCGTCGTCCCGCATACAGCGACTACATCCGCCGTACGAACGCATTTTTCCCCGGGCCGCCGCGCGCGCCCTGACACGGAGGTTACTGACCATGAGATCGATACCCAAAGTCCTCGCCGTAGCGGCTACGCTCGGCTTGTCGTTCGCCATGCCTGTCGGCGCTACGGCCACCGAAGGCGTACGCGAGCTGAACTTCGATGTTTTCCTCGACGATCGCGAGATCGGCTTCCAGCGCTTCACCCTGACGCCCACCGACGATGGCACGCGCATCGAGACGCAGGCAAAGTTCGCGGTGAAGGTCCTGCGGATCACTGCGTTCGAGTATGACCACCGCAACACGGAGTTCTGGCGCAACGGCTGCCTGCAGACCATCGAAGCGCGTACCGACTCGAATGGCAGGAAACAGGCCGTCAGCGGGCGCGATCGCGGCAGTACCTTCGTGGTCGCGACCGCATCGGGCGAGCAGACCCTCGGCGATTGCGTGGCGAGCTTCGCCTACTGGGATCGGCGCGTACTGCGTGAGCGCCAGCAGCTCCTGAATTCGCAGACCGGCGAGTACACGCCCGTTCGCATCGAGCCGCTGGGCGCGGGCAGCGTGCGTGTCGGCGGACGTGATGTGAAGGTGGAACGTTACGCGATCCGTGGCAAGGGCATCGATATCTCGGTGGCCTACGCCGCGGGCAGCAGCGACTGGATCGCCCTCGACAGCAAGCTCGACGGCGGACGCACGCTGCGGTACCGCCGGGATCCCGGCGACCTCGGGGCGCTGGCCGTCGCGCAGACGGGCCGCCCCGGGCGGGATGAGCGGACGCCGCGTTACACTGCAGACTCCGGAAGTTAAGCGCCATGACCGACGAGCCGAAACAACCGAGCATCCTGCTGATCGACGACCACCGCGACATCGCCGGTGCGATCAGCGACTTCCTCGAGCATCGGGGTTTCGCCGTCGACTATGCCGCGGACGGCGTCACGGGGCTGCATCTGGCGGTCACCAATCCCTACGACGTGATCGTGCTCGACATCATGATGCCCGGTCTTGACGGCTTGTCGGTGTGTCGCAAGCTGCGCGAGGAGGCCCGCAACGACACGCCGCTGCTGATGCTCACGGCGCGCGACACGCTCGACGACAAGATCACGGGCCTCGGCGCCGGCGCTGACGACTATCTCGTCAAGCCGTTCGAAGTCCGTGAGCTGGAGGCGCGGATCAGCACGCTGCTCCGTCGGCACCGTCGCGCCGTTGCCCGCGAGACCTACACGGTCGGTGACCTCACGCTCGACACCGCCACGCTGCGGGTGACCCGCGGTGGACAGGTGCTGACCCTCACGCCCATCGGCCTCAAGCTGCTCACTGCGCTGATGCGGGCGGCGCCGAGGGTCGTGACCCGCCAGCAACTCGAGCGCGAGGTCTGGGGCGATCTTCTGCCCGACAGCGACACGCTGCGCAGCCACCTATACACGCTGCGCAAGACGATCGACAAGCCGTTCGCGCGGACGCTGCTGCACACCATCTCCGGTGCCGGCTATCGTCTGGCAGATGACGATGGCGGCTAGCGGCCTGCGTGCGCGGCTGGGCCGCGCCTTCCTGCTGCAGGCCGCGTTCATCGGTGCGGCGGCCGTGGTCGGCGTGTTTCTGGCCAGCCTGTTGCTCGAGGGAGTCCTGATCCGCCAGGCGCTGCGCGAGGAGGTCGCGCATTTCTGGGCGCAGCGCGAGAGTGCAGCCGATTTTCCGTTGCCGGCGACCTCCAATCTCACCGGCTACCTCGGTACCGCGCCGCCCGCGATAGCAGGGTTGCCGACCGGCTACCACGAGCGTGTGCTCGATGGCGTCGAGACCGTCGTCTACGTCACGGAGCGCGGTGGGCAGCGGCTGTATCTGGTGTTCGACCGCAGCGGTGTCGGCCGGTTGGCGACGGTGTTCGGCCTGTTGCCGCTTGCCATGGTGCTGCTGGTTCTCTACCTCTCCACATGGCTCGCCTTCCGCGCGTCGCGACGGGCCTTCTCGCCGGTGATCGCCCTTGCGCGGGCGGTACGCGAACTCGATCCGGCAGCGCCTGATCCCGCCCAACTCGACCCTGCGCGGCTGCCGCGCGACGCCGACGATGAGGTGCGCGAACTTGCCGAGGCGCTTGCCCGTTACGCGCAGCGGCTGAACGAATTCGTGGACCGCGAGCGCAACTTCACCCGCGATGCCAGCCACGAGTTTCGCAGTCCGCTGACGGTTATCCAGCTGGCGGCCGGTATGCTCAAGACCGATCCCGGACTTGCCGACGCCAGCCGTCGGGCCGTGGCCCGTATCGGCCGCGCAGCCCGTGACATGGAGGAGCTGACGAGCGCCTTTCTGCTGCTTGCACGCGAATCACAGACCGGTCTGCCGCTCGAGGTGACCTGTGTCAATGACGTGCTGGCCGACGAACTGGATCGTGCCCGCCTGCTTGCGACCGGCAAGCCCCTCGAGTCGCGTCTCGCCGCCACACACCGGCTGCTGGTCGACGCTCCGGAGAAGGTTCTGCCGGTGCTGCTCGGCAACCTGTTGCGCAATGCTTTCTCCTATACGGATGCCGGCGAAGTGGCGGTGGAGGTGGGCGCGGCGTCTGTCGTGATCCGTGACACCGGGGTCGGGATGGCGCCTGGGCAGGTCGACGCCATGTACCAGCCGTTCGTCCGCGGTGATGTCAGCCGACGCGGCGGGCACGGCGTGGGGCTCACCATTGTAAAGAGGCTGTCCGACCGTTTCGGCTGGCCCGTCATGATTGACAGCAGCCCTGGCTCAGGCACCAGAGTCGAGATCAGGTTTCCCAACGCGCGCAGCGAACCGCTGCAGAAACCTCCGCCGTGATTCAGCGCTGGGGAGTCTTCGCGGCGTCGGTCTTTCTGCTGATCGGGGTGACACTGGCCAGCCTGCGCGCAGATCCGGTGGCCGAGCACGGCATCGTGATGCGCTACGCCTTCTGGATCGCGACCGCCGGGGCCACTTTCCTTTCCTGGTGGCTCAGCCGGCGGTTGGTCGTATCGGGCCGCGACCAACCGAGTCGGCGTCGGCTGGTGGCTTCGAGTCTGGTGGCTACGCTGCTTTTTGTGCCTTTATCCATGGCTCTCGATGTGCTGTTCCAGCTCCCCGATCCTGACGCATTCAATCCGTCGCAGTTGCTGGAGGAGTGGCTGGTCAGCGCGATCCCGGTGTTCGCGAGCTGCATGATTGCAAGCCTGCCCGCCTTGCTCGCGGCGCGCGCTCCCGCAGTCGAACAAGCTGACGCACCGACCAGCGATGCCCCCCAGCCCGATCCGACCGATACCGTCGAGGAACTGCTGCCGCCGGTGGTTCGCGGCGGCATAGTGCGTGCGACCGCTGATCTTCAGTATGTGCACCTGCACAGCCCCGAGGGCGTGACGACGGTGCCGGGTCCCATGCACCGAATCATCGAGTTGATGGCGGATCAAGGTCTCGAGGTTCGGCGCGGGGACTGGGTTGCGGATCGTCACGTGAAACAGGTCAAGTCCGTGCGCGGTCGCTGGGTGGTGCTGTTGAAGGACGGGCAGCAGGTCGCCGTGAGCCGACGCCGTCTGGCCGACGTC
The DNA here is from genome assembly GCA_044375655.1 of Steroidobacteraceae bacterium. Taxonomy (GTDB): domain Bacteria; phylum Pseudomonadota; class Gammaproteobacteria; order Steroidobacterales; family Steroidobacteraceae; genus UBA964. The sequence goes on from JBILMF010000085.1 coordinate 11,202, forward strand.
AAGAAGCGCTGGGGTTCGACGCGCTACGCGTGAGCGGCCGCGCTCGGGGTTCGATAGGCTGCGGTCGCTTGGGCTGCGCCTCGCGGCGTGGCGACAGTTCGTCAGGAGGGGTGCATGCAAATCGCGGGAAAGATCGTCGTCGTCACCGGTGCGGCGAATGGCATAGGCAAGGCACTCGCGGAGCGTTTCTCGCTGGAGGGAGCTGAGCGTGTGGTCTGTGCGGATCTCGACGCCGCCGGCGCGCAACGAGTGGCGGCGGCGATCGGTGGTCTCGGCTCTGGAGTCGATGTCGCCGAGGAACGGCAGGTCGCAGCACTGATCGAGTACGTCGAACGTGAGGTGGGTCCCATCGATCTGTTCTGCTCGAACGCCGGTATCGTCGTCGAGGGCGGTGTCGAGACCGCCGACGCGGTCTGGGAGAAGATCTGGAAGGTGAACGTCATGGCGCACGTGTTTGCAGCCCGACATCTGGTGCCACGCATGGCGGCGCGCGGCGGTGGCTACCTGCTCAACACGGCGTCGGCGGCGGGGCTGCTGTCGCAGGTCGGCTCCGCTCCATACTCGGTCACCAAACATGCCGCCGTGGGGTTGGCGGAATGGCTTGCCTTCACACACGCGGATCAGGGCATCAAAGTTTCCGTGCTCTGTCCGCAGGCCGTGCGTACGGCGATGACCGCGGACAACCCAGACGGAGTTGCCGCCATCGACGGCATGATCGAGCCGGAGGCGGTCGCCGAGGCTTGCGTGCGCGGGATCGTCGCCGAGCAATTCCTTATCCTGCCGCACCCTCAGGTACGCGACTACATGCTTGTCAAAGCCGAGGACTATGGGCGCTGGATCGGCGGCATGCGCAAGCTCAACCGGCGCTATCGATCCTGAGCCGCTGCCGATCCTGATCGCAGCCACCCTGGGAGTCGCAGGACTGCCGTTGCGGCGGTGACCGGCCGCAGGGAGGCGGGACCTTTTTGGTAAGGTAGGGTTTGCGAGGCGCCCGTCCTCCAAACCTGAGTGACATGTCGGACACCCCACCTTATCCGCGCGAGGATCCGCGCCTGTCGAAGCGCATGAGCGAGCTCGGGCTGTGCTCGCGGCGCGAGGCCGAGGAGTGGATCGTCAACGGCTGGGTGCGTGTCGACGGCCAGGTCCTCGATACGCTGGGGACGCGGGTGAGCCGCGAGTCGCGCATCGAGGTCGATCCGCGGGCGCGCGCGCAGCAGGCGGAACTCGTCACCATCCTGCTCAATAAGCCGGTGGGCTATGTCTCGGGACAGGCCGAAGACGGTTACGAACCCGCAACGGTGCTGATCCGTCCGGAGAACCGCTGGAGCGGGGACGACTCCGTGCGCCGCTTCGAGGCGAAGCATCTCGATGGTCTCGCTCCGGCAGGACGACTCGACATCGACTCGACCGGACTGATGGTCTACACACAGGATGGCCGTATCGCCAAGCAGCTGATCGGCGGCAATGACATCGAGAAGGAGTATCTCGTCCGCGTGCAGGGGGAACTCTCTGCGGAGGGCATGGCGCGGCTACGCCATGGTCTCACGCTCGACGGCGTGAAACTGAAACCGGCGCGGGTGTCCTGGCAGAACGCCGACCAGCTGCGCTTCGGTCTGCGGGAGGGTCGCAAGCGGCAGATCCGCCGTATGTGCGAAATCGTCGGCCTCAGAGTGACTGGCCTGAAGCGCATCCGTACGGGTGGCGTACTGCTGGGCTCGTTGCCCCCGGGGCAGTGGCGCTATCTGCGCGCTGAT
>JBILMF010000009.1:0-48343 GCA_044375655.1 Steroidobacteraceae bacterium
GGCTTGGCTTCCATGAACACGTTGCGCTGGCCCAGCATGCGGAAGGTGTCGCGGGAACTGTGTCCAAGCGCAAGCACTGCGTGACGGGTGGCGATGGATTCGCCGTCGGCGAGCAGCACGCCACGCAGTTCTCCTTCCTCGATGTGCAGGTCGACCACCTTGCTGCCAAAGCGCACTTCCCCGCCATGCTGGATGATCTCGTTGCGCAGTCGGGCCACGACACCTGTCAGCCTGAAGGTGCCGATATGCGGTTTGTTGACGTACATGATTTCGGGTGGCGCACCCGCACGGACGAATTCCCGCATCACCTGCCGACCGAGGTGGCGTGGATCCTTGATCTGGCTGTACAGCTTGCCGTCCGAGAAAAGACCCGCGCCACCCTCGCCGAACTGCACGTTCGACTCCTCTTGCAGCACGCGCTTGCGCCAGAGGCCCCAGGTATCCTGCGTTCGCTGGCGCACGTCGCGGCCGCGCTCGAGGACGAGGGGCCGATACCCCTGCTGGGCGAGGATGAGCGCTGCGAACAAGCCGCAGGGACCGAAGCCCACCACGACGGGCCGTTCGCCATCCGTCCGGGTAGCCCGCGGCGGTGCTCGGAAACTGGTGTCGGGGGAGGGCAGCACGTGTCTGTCATCACGGTGCCTCGCCAGTACATCCGCCTCTTCGCGCACCTCGGCGTCGATGATGTAGACGAAGGCGATTTCGCGATCTTTGCGCCGGGCGTCGTGGCTGCGCTTGAAGACCGTGAAGGCTCCGAGGTCGTCGTTGCGTATGCCGAGCCGCCTGACGATGGCCCGACGCAATGCGTCCTGTGTCCGGGGATCTTGCGGATCGCCCAAGGGAAGCGAGAGTTCGGCGATGCGGATCACGGTCCGGTTCCTGGTCGGTGTACCCGACAAAGGATATGAATCGCGATAGTCTATCGACATCATGGCCAGATCCAAGAGCAGCGGCAGCTGGCTGCGCCGACATGTCACCGACCCGTACGTCAAGCTCGCCCAGAAGGAAGGCTATCGTTCGCGCTCGGCCTACAAGCTGCTCGAGCTCGACGAGAAGGACAGGTTGTTCCGTCCTGGACAGCGGGTCATGGATCTCGGGTCGGCACCGGGCGGCTGGTCGCAGGTCGCGGCCCGCGCCGTAGGCGCAAAAGGCAAGGTGCTGGCGACGGATATCCTGCCGATGGATCCGATCCCGAATGTCGATTTCATCCAGGGAGACTTCACCACCGAGGCCGTCGTGGACCGTATCCGTGACTGGCTGGGGGGCGGCAAGTTCGATCTCGTCATCTCCGACATAGCGCCCAACCTGAGCGGCATAGATTCCGCCGATCAGGCACGCTCGATACACTTTCTCGAACTTGCCCTCGACACCGTGCGCCTGGCGCTGAAGCCTGGAGCGACCTTTGTCGCCAAGATGTTCCAGGGGCAGGGCTCGGACGAGTACATGAAGGAGCTACGCAAGTGTTTCCACAAGGTCTCGATCCGAAAACCCAAAGCTTCCCGGCCCGAGTCGCGGGAGGTCTATATCGTCGCCAAAGACTTTCGAGGTTGAACATGCCTGCAAAGATCGACATCCGTTTCCGCCGCTTTGTTTGCGCTGTCGGCTTGTTGGCGGCGTTGTCTGTGCACCCGATCGTCGCGGATGCGGCAACTGCCACTGCGCCCGTGATGACTGAACGCTTCGCCGTGTATCGACAGGACACCGAGATCGGACGGCTGATCGCACAGGTCGACGGCAAGACGGTGAAGATCGAGTTCGACGTCAAGGACAACGGCCGCGGACCGACTGTAGCCGAGACCCTGAGTTTGGACGCTGACGGTCTGCCCACAGACTGGCGGATCACTGGCACGCAGACCTTCGGCGGCAAGATCGCCGAATCATTCCGTCGCCGGGGTGAGACCTCGTCGTGGCGCGACTCCGGCGGACCCGGTCGAACGACGGGTACCCCGAAACTTTACATCGCGCAGAGCGCGAGTCCGTGGGCGCTGCAGTTGTACGCCCGGGAAATCCTCGACGCTGGTGGCCGGCTGGACGTGCTTCCGGGCGGTACGTTGTCGCTGACCAAGGGCGAGCGGCTCACGCTGCGGGGAAAGGACGGCGAACTCGCCGTGACCCGCTACGACCTGACCGGGCTCGACCTGAACCCGACCATCATGCTGCTCGACGATCAACGCCGACTGATCGCCCTTCCTGCCTCGACCGGCGGCATGGTACGCGTCGGCTTCGAGGCCGAGAACGCGCGTCTGCGCAAGCTCGTCACCGAGTGGCAGGCGGCGCGCTGGGCTGAAATCCAACGGGATTCGGCCAAGAGGTTCGACGGCCCGGTACGCATCGCCAACGTCCGGGTGTTCGATCCCGCGACCCGTCAGCTCACCGCCCCCGTCTCGGTCGTCGTGAACGGTCGCGTCATCAGCGGCGTGCATCCCGTCGACAGTCCGGCCACGCCCGGTGAGACCCTCATCGACGGTGCAGGTGGCACTCTCGTTCCCGGGATGTTCGAGATGCACGGACACCTCGGCGAAAGCGGTGCGCTACTCAATGTATTGGCCGGCGTGACCAGCGTGCGCGACATGGGCAACACCAACAATGTGCTCGACGCGCTCGATCGCCGCATCCTCAGCGGCGAGGTGGCGGGACCGCGCATCGTGCGCAGCGGATTCATCGAGGGCAAGTCGCCGTTCAGCGCCAACAATGGCGTTGTCACCGACAGCGAGGCCCGTGCGCTCGAGGCTGTACGCTGGTACGCAGCACGTGGCTTCCCGTCGATCAAGATCTACAACAGCATCAATCCCTCGTGGGTACCGGCCATGGTCGCGGAAGCGCGCAAGCTGGGCATGAAGGTCATGGGACATGTTCCAGCCTTCACAAATGCTGATGCCATGATCGCTGCGGGCTATGACGAAATCACCCACATCAATCAGCTGGCTCTCGGCTGGATCATCAAGCCCGGCGAGGACACGAGGACTCTGTTTCGACTCACTGCGCTGGGACGGCTTGAGGGTCTCGATCTCGACTCCGAACCTGTGCAGTCGACGCTGGATACCATGAAGGCAAGGGGCATCGCACTGGATCCGACGATCGGCATCCACGAGAATCTGCTGCTCAATCGCGACGGTAGTGTTGCGCCGGGTGCGGCCGACTATTTCCCAAACATGCCAATCGGCGTGCAGCGTGACCTCAAGCAGGCCTGGTCAAACCCGGATACCTTCGGTGGCGACGCCACGGCCCGTGTGGCTTTCGACAAGCTCATTGACATCCTGCGACGCGCGCACGCCAAGGGCATCTTCATTGCGCCCGGCACTGACACCGGCGGATCATTCACCTATCACCGGGAGCTCGAGTTGCTGACCCGCGCCGGCTTTACGCCCGCCGAGGCACTGGCGCGGGCAACGCTGGACATGGCGCGTTACCTCGGTATGGACCAGACAACCGGCTCGATCGAGCGCGGCAAGTTTGCGGATTTCTTTCTGGTTCCGGGAGACCCGACCCGTGATCTGAAGGCGATCAAGACCATTTCGCTGGTCGCGAAGGACGGTGTGTTCTACTTGCCGGCCGAGGTCTACCCGCGTCTCGGAATCAAGCCCTTTGCGCCGCCCCCGCAGATCACGGCGGCGGATCCGGTTGCGTCATCGTACCGCCCCATGCCAGCAGTGACGGCATTGCCGTGAACAGCACCAGCATCGCCAGGTAGACCGAACCGGAAATCGGATCGCGGCTCTCGAGGTACTCGCCCACGGAGCGCTCCTGCAGCGCGACCGTGAGCAGTAGCTCGGCGCCCACCAGCAGGAGCAAGGCGAGCAGGCCAGCTCCGAGGCGTGGCAGCAGGGCGGCAGGCAATGCGTAGCGCCTGATGACGAAGCGGGCCGACCACCAGATCACGATGCACATCAGCGGCATTTCGAGTAGCTCGGCCATCCGCTCGCCGAGGCGTGGCACGAGCAGCGGTACACGTATTGCCCCGAGCATGAAGCCAGCGCCGAATACCAGGGCGAAGTAGGCGCTTCCTGCTTTCAAAGTACCCACGGTGACGCCATTCATGGCCGTGCATGGTAGCCGGTCTCGCCGGCCGACGGTGCCGCGGAGGCGCTGCTACGATAACGTCGGGCATTTCGCTTGGGGTGGATGGGAGGCTCGACGACATGGCAAACATGTTCAGCTGGCTCGAGTCGCGGGTCGACCCTTTCCCGCCCGAGCGCCCGGCGATACCGCCGCAGGGTCTACTGGCCTTCTGTTGGCACTACACACGGCCATTCTGGCCGCTGTTGCTCACAGCGACCCTGCTGTCCGCGTCGATTGCACTGCTCGAGGTGGTGCTGTTTGCCTTTCTTGGCGAGCTCGTCGATATGCTCGCGCGTGCCGAACGGGCTACCTTCTGGCATGACCACGGCGATCGGTTGCTGCTGATGGCTGCGCTCGCGCTGATCGGTCTGCCGCTGCTCAACTTTGTCAGCGAGTCGGTAGTCCATCAGGGGCTGCGAGGCAATTTCTCGATGCGTATTCGTTGGGTCGCGCATCGTTACGTGCTGCGGCAGAGCATGGACTTCTTCGCCAATGACTATGCCGGCCGCGTGGCGACCAAGGTGATGCAGACGGCGCTTGGCGTGCGCGACGCCGTGATGCGGCTCACCGAGGTGCTCGTCTACATCGTGATCTACTTCGTGGGCGCACTGTTGCTGGTGGCATCCGCCGACCGCTGGCTCATCCTGCCGATGCTCGCCTGGCTTGTGGGCTATGTTGCCGCAGGCTGCTACTTCGTCCCGAGGCTCGGCAAGCTGTCAATGGAGCAGGCAGACATGCGCTCCCTGGTCACCGGGCGGGTGGTGGACAGCTACACCAACATCCCGACCGTGAAGCTCTTCGCCCACGCCGATCGCGAGGACGCCTACGCGCGCGAGGGCATGGAGTGGATGCTGTCGTCGGTGTACCGCTCCATGCGCATGGCGACGCTCCTGACGACCACGTTGCAGGTTCTCTCCGGCTTCCTGATCTTCTCCATGGGTGCGATGGCGGTCTGGCTCTGGTATGAAGCTGCGATCACGACGGGTGCGATCGCTTTCGCCGTGGGACTGACGCTGCGCATGCAGGGCATGTCACAGTGGATCATCTGGGAGGTGGCGAGCCTCTTCGAGGACGTGGGTGTCGTTCAGGACGGGATGCAGACCATCGCCCGTGAGCGTCTCATCCAGGACGCTCCCGGCGCGCAGGCCCTCGACGTGCACGCCGGTGCGATCCGTTTCGAGGCGGTGAGTTTCAACTACGGCAAGCCGCCCACAGCCGGGGCGCCGCCGGTGCTTGATCGCCTGTCGCTCGACATAGCGCCCGGCGAGAAGGTCGGTCTCGTCGGTCGCTCGGGTGCCGGCAAATCGACGCTCACCAATCTGCTACTGCGTTTCTACGACGTGGAGCAGGGCCGCATCCTGATCGACGGGCAGGACATAGGGGGTGTTACCCAAGATTCATTGCGCGCGGCTATCGGTGTGGTTACGCAGGACACCTCGCTGCTCCACCGTTCAGTGCTCGACAATATCCGCTACGGCAGACCCGACGCCGACATGGCGCAGGTCGAATCGGCGGCGCGCAAGGCGCACGCCGAGGAGTTCATTGCTGCGCTGGTCGATCCTGCCGGCCGCTGCGGGTACGAAGCCCATGTCGGCGAGCGGGGGGTCAAGCTCTCCGGCGGCCAGCGACAGCGCATCGCCATCGCCCGGGTGTTGTTGAAGAACGCGCCGATACTGGTGCTCGATGAGGCGACCAGCGCGCTCGACTCCGAGGTCGAACAGGCCATTCAGGAGAACCTCTACGCGCTGATGGAGGGCAAGACGGTCATCGCAGTCGCGCACCGTCTCTCCACCATCGCGGCGATGGATCGCCTCGTCATCATGGACAAGGGCGTGATCGTCGAGCAGGGGACGCACCGCGAGTTGCTGGACAAGGGCGGTCTCTACGCGGCACTGTGGCAGCGGCAGTCCGGGGGATTCCTCGTTTAACAGTTGGATCAGGTCGCTAGCGGCGATTCCCACTCGTGGTGACGCCTAGGATCACCTAGCCGCCAACAGCGGGGGGCACGTCAAGCAGCATGCTCATCTTCACGACATCGGCGATGGTTTCGCAGCCGAGCTTCTCCATCATCCTCGCCTTGTAGACCTCGACGGTCCGTGGGCTAATCGACAGCGTGATACCGATTTCACGATTCTGCAGGCCGCGACCAAGCAGCTCGAGAACCTGCAGTTCGCGTGGGGTAAGCGACGAGATCTGCCGGCGCTTCCGTTCGCTTTCCCGCTGGACGCGGTGTCGGCGATCATCCTCGGTGAGGGCATGAGCCAGGACATCCAGGAGGATGTCCTCGTCGATCGGCTTTTCAAGAAAGTCGAACGCGCCACCGCGTAGCGCCGAGCGTGCGGTAGCCACGTCACCGTGCGCCGTCAGGATGATCACCGGAAGCAGGGAGCCGCCGTCGATCAATCGCCGCAGCAGCTCCAGTCCGCTCATGCCGGGCATGCGGAGGTCGGTCACGACACAACCGCGCGGATCCTCCGCAAGCGTCGCCAACGCAGACTCCGCCGACGCATGGACCGATACAGGAATGCCACGCAGCGACAGCAGCAAAGCGAGGGCGTCACGGATGCCGGCGTCGTCGTCGATGAGGTGAACGGTCGGACTGGTGCTCATGTCTGTCTCCCAAGAGGCAGTGACAGCACGAATCGCGCGCCACCACGGAGCCCGCGCTGATGGACAAGATTCCCGCCAAGTGCCTCGGCAAGGGACTTACTCGCAGCAAGGCCCATGCCCATACCTTCGCCCTTGGTCGTCACAAACGCTTGAAACAGTTCCGACACCAGTCGGTCAGGGACGCCCGGACCGTTGTCCTCGACGGCGATCTCCAGCGCGGAATCGTGGACCCGCGCCACCAGATTGATGATCCCGTCGGGTCTGGCGTTTAGTGCATCGGCTGCGTTGAGGATCAGGTTCGCGAGGATCACCGAGACAAAGACTGGATCGGTTTCCACCCGCAGCACTGTCTCCAGATTGCCTATCCTGACGGTGGCGCTGCCAACCTTGCCGCGCCGCTCCATCATGTCGACTATGCTGCGTATCAGTGAATCGACATCGACGGACTCGATCTGCGGATCACGGCCGGCATAGAAGTTTCGCAGCCGTCGCAGCGTGTCGGCGACTCGCCATGCTTCATCCGCAGCCTTGCGCGCGGTCTGCGGGAGGCGGGGGTCGGCTGCCGACCAGTTGCTGAGCATGATTTCGATGGAGCGCAGGTAGCCGACGAGAGCGGTCATCGGCTGATTGAGCTCATGAGCGATAACGGAAGCGAGTTCGCCGGCTGTAGCGGCCCGCGTGGCTTTCGCCAGACTTGCTTCACGGTCCCGCAGCTGGCTTTCCCGACGCAGAGCCACCTCTGCGCTTACCCTGCGCTCGGTCACGACGACGCCGAGCGCCAAGGCTGTACCGACCAAGGTCAGCATCAGATACTGCAGGTCGACCAGAGGCGGAACCTCAGGGAGTCGCTGGACGCAGACCACCAGACCGACCTGGATCGCGACTGCCACCAGCAGCACGCCGATAACCTCGCCCGCTAGTGCGGCGACGATCGCGGGAACGAACAGCACATAGAAGAACCGCAGGTCGCCCGGGTTGCCGACGACAAACACGATCATGAATGCCAGCAGCAGCGCCGCCACGACACCGAGCGACTTGTATGGCGCGGCTAGTGCGGCGCGTACTCCCGCGGAAAGGTGGTGATGGTTCAGCAGCAGCGGGGTGAGCATCAGGATGCCGTTGAGATCGCCAACCCAGATCTTGCCCATTGCGGACGGCACCTGGGACATCGGCAGCGAACCCGTCGCCGCATAGAGACCGGTGACGATGACGCTCACCGCGAGCGCGGACGCCGCTGCCACCAGTCCGAAGCGGATGAGGACGGCACTCGTCGGCCGCGTCAGACTGATGTCCCAACTGCGTATCAACAGTGCACAACCCTGGTAGACCGCCGTTACCGCGGCGGTTTGGACGAGAAAAACACCTGTCTGCGCAGGGATTCCGCGGATCGAGAGCTCGGCGAGAATCTGCGCCGCGATGGCCCAGCCGAATCCCCTGCGCTGCAGACAAAGAAATCCCAGCAACAGTCCTGTCTGCGGATTCCAGGGGGTGATCCCTGTTTTGAGTACCGGCTGAACATAGCTGCCGGCATCCATAAGCACATGCAACAGGACGTAGCCCAGCGGGAACAATATGGATGACGGCTTCAACATCGTCGGCAATCATAATCCAGTGTACGCGGGCGTCCGCTTGGTCGCGGGCGCCGGTAAGGGCCAGCCCTAATCCCGTGTTTTCCGGCTGTCCGATAGAGTCCCCGCGTCTGGCAGGTTTGGCTGCCGGTCGTACAACCTAGCGGTGGGACGGCCCGCGATCCAACGCGGGCCGGCCTCTTTAGGTCCTGTGGCCTCGGAATGGATCTTCATGTCCATCGATCTCCGAAAAGTCATCCTGGTGCCACTCTTTCTGCTGGTGACAATGCTGGCAGCAGTCTCACCAACTCACGCGGCGGATCTCGCGAAAACATCGCGATCGGCATCAGCGAAATTGCTGATTGCAATAGAGCGGGATCTGATTGTGTTTCTGGACGTGGCGACTGGTCTACGCGACTCGGGGATGCCTGTGGGGCGGGCCGAGAAGACAAGGTTGTTCGAGATCCATTCCCGCACCCAGCGCAGCTTCCGCGTGCTGAGCCTGCATCGAATGCCCCTAAGCGATGCAACCGGCGCGTCGCCCCAGGACCTCTTTGCGGATGAGTACGAAACGTTCGCCCGTGACCTGCGCGAACTGCACCGCGCTCTGGTGCTCGACGGAGAGATCGCCGGGCCGCTCGGCAGCAGTCTCCGATCCGCAAAACGTTCGCTCGAGATCCTGCGGCCGGGAGCGATCTGAGCTGACGGTCGCACGAGGCCGCTCACGCCGCCTGTGTGGTGGCGACTAGTCGCTCCACTACCTCGGCGAGAGCTCTCACATGCGGAATGCCACGTTCGCGGGCTCGCCGATACTGGTGTAGTTGTCGCTCCGCACTGCAGCCCTCGCGGGCGACGGCTTTCGCCCGTGCCACAGCTCCTTCAGCTCTCAGATCGACGATTGCCTCTTCGCAGCTGTGCGCGAAGGAATCGATCGTCCGCTCCAGGTCCGAGGGCACCGATGTCCTCGACGGAATCAGCATGGCTTTCGTACCGAAGCGCTTCGCCCGCCAGCGGTTCTCCTCGATGACTAGCCGCTCGACCGGGTCGACGGGAGTGTTGACCCCTCTCTCGAGCAGAATCGTCTGCTGGCGAACGGCGGCGCGATAGAGTTGGGCAATGCAGAGACTGTCCAAAGGATCAGGACAGGCGTCGGTGATCCGCAACTCTAGAGTGGGATACTTGGCCGAGGGACGGATTGCCCACCATATGTAGCTCTCATCGGGCATCGCTCCCGCGGCAACCATCGTTGCGACATATCGACGGTACTCGGCTTCATCGCTGAAGAGCCTTGGAATTCCGGCTCTTGGCCACTCGTCGTACGCCGATTGCCGGTAGCTCATCAGCCCCGAATCACGGCGGCACCAGAATGGTGACGACGCGCTAAGGCTAAGCATCATGGGGAGCCAGGGAGCGACGCCGTTCAGGATCCGTATCCGGTCGAGGCCGCTTGGCACTTCCACGTGTACGTGGAGGCCACACAGCAGGTTGCGCTGGGCGACTATCCGGAAGTTCTCGAATAGTTTCCGGTATCGCGTCGTTTCGCTGGGAACCTGCTGGCGCCACTGCGCTAGCGGGTGGGTGCCCGAACCGAGTACGCACAGTCCGTGCGCGCGTGCTGTCTTGACCAGTGTATGCCGCGCTTGCAGCACGGCGTCCGCAGCGGCGCTTTGCGAGTCGAGGATGTCCGTCCGCAGCTCAATCTGACTCTGTAGCAGCTCCGCACACATGTTGTTGCCGAAAGATCGCCGACAATCGCGCAAAAATGCTCTGGACGGCCTGCGAAGGATGCCGTGATCGTCCGCTCTACACAGGAAGAATTCCTCCTCAATTCCGAAACGGACCTGAGGACTGCGGTCGGTTTTGCGCACTGGCTGCCTCCATCTTCGGGATCGGGAGCCAGCGATACTGCGCACTAGGCGGCAGGACAGGTATCAGAGCTTCGCCGTACGGGACTGCGCGTACGGTGCAGCGCATGCCTTGCGGACGCCATCCTTAGTGGAGACTACGTAGACAGGCGGTTATATTTTTGACCGTCAAAAATACATGTGGGGGAAAGTGTCATGGCTGGATTCCGTCGTGGTCTGATCGTTTGCTCTGGTGTGGGTGATGGGCGGGCGGCGCTCGAACTGGGTCTTGTCCTGGCGCAGCACAGCGTCGGGTCGTTGCGGATACTCGTCGTTGCGCCTCCGCTGCCTGCCTCGATGCTGGCCTATTCTTCAATATTCGAGAAATCGCTTCGCGACCAGCTCGCGCAGCAGACATCTGCAGTCGCGTCTGCGCTAGGCATTGAAGCCGCGTGCGCCCCCATTCCCGTGACCGTCGAATTCGACGCGTCACCGGCGGAGTGTGCGACACGCCTTGCGCAACGGGACGACTGTGAATTGATCCTCAAGGAGGTAGATGGCGCCGGAGGTCGTACGGGTCTTGCGCCGGTTGATCTAAACATCCTGCGCCTGGCGCCAATGCCGGTGTGGCTGGCACGGCCGCGTCCGATCCGCCCGGGGGGCATGCGCGTTGGCGTTGCCGTGGATCCGCTCGCGCCGGGTCTTGCGGCATGGGGCCTTGCCTTGCGGATGCTCCGTATGGGACACGAGCTCAGCAGGCTCGGGGCGTTTCCTTTGCAGGTGGTTTCCTGCTGGACGTACGAGTACGAGGCTTATCTCGATCGCAACCCGTGGTTTCTTCGAATGGATGCGGCTGAACTGCAGGCCGCCGTCAGAGATGCCGACGACGATCATTGTGCCGCGCTCGATCGCCTGCTGCAGGAGGCGGGCATCGACGGACCGCTGCGCGTGAACCGCATCCATGGGACCGCCGCATCGCGAGTGCCCGCGTTCGTCGAGGATAGCGATCTGGATGTGTTGCTTATGGGAACTTCGAACAAGGCGGGGCTGCGTGCCCTCCTGATGGGCAGAGCGGCGGAGGGCATCCTCCAGTCATTACGTTGCTCCGTCCTCGCATTCAAGCCTGACGAGTCCGTTCCCCCCGGCACAAGGCGACCCTGATGGGCGAAGCGAGCGGGCTTGGGGGTATAGTTCAGCTCAGCAGACCCGGTTTTCGACCCGCAGGCAGCGGATAGAGGAACTGAAATGTCTTACTTCAGAGTATTCACCCGCTCGGCAGCCAGTGTTGTCGCAGGGCTGTTCTTCGGCGTGCTCGTGGCGTCCGCGGCCGAGGGCGCATCGCTTAAGTTCGAGGTCACCCGCCACTCGCAGGCAGTCACTGGCTGTGACCGGCTCGCCTCGCATCCGGACGATCCGTACAAGGTGTCGCCCGGCGTCGAGCGCAGCAACATCGATCTGCCGGCGGCGATCGCAGCCTGCGAAGTCGCAGTCGCCCGTGAGCCAAGCAACCCGCGTCTGCGGTATCAACTCGGCCGCGTTTATGGTTACTCGGGGCAGGGCGAAAAGGGAGTGGTCCATCGCGAGGCGGCTGTCGCCGGCGACTACCCGCAGGCGCTGTTCGTCATCGGTTATCTGCATCTTGACGGTCTCAACAAGGCGACCAAGGATCCGTGTCGTGCAGCGGAACTCATCCACCGCTCGGCGCTGTTTGGCCGGCTGGCGGGTCTCGTGGGTTATCCCATGTGGGTGATGGAAGGCCGGTTCGCGGGTTGCCCCACGGCGCAGGATCCGCAGCAGTTGCGTGAATTTCTTGATGAAGCCGAAAAATCCTCCAGCGATTTCTATGTCGATTCGCTGGTCACGGAACTGCGACGCAAACTCGCTGGTTGGCGACCACCCGCCAGCCGGCAGTAAGGATCGGTTCGCATGCGCCACAGCGAGGCATCATGCACGGCCGCGCTGCTCGTGACCTCAGCGAGTCGCCGTGAGCGGTGCGACCTGTGGCAGCGTGATGCGTGACAGACGACCGGGGCCGTGCAGCACGCTGTTGCGGGCTACGCGCAGGTCCGTGGAGGTGTACGGATCGTTTGCGGTGTTGAGGTTGCGGGCATAGGTCGGGAAGTTGCTCGAGGAAACCTCGACGCGAAGCCGGTGTCCCTTGGGGAATACGTTGGAAACGAGCATGGGCGGCGGCGAGATGGTGTAGGTCTCGTCGGGCTTCATGAAGGCAACGCCGGCCTTGCCCTGTCGGTAGCGCATGCGCTGGATGGTGTCCGAGATGTTCCACGCCACGCCATCCGGCGAAACGCTGACCAGTTTCACGGTAAAGTCGGTATCGGGCGCATCGGAGGCGACGGTCAGATCGACCGTGACGAACCCGAAGACGAGCAGATCCTCCTCGAGTGGCGGCGTCGTGTAAACGAGCACGTCCGCCCGTTTTGCGATTTCGCGCTGATCGAAGCCGCCGTCCTTCTGGTCGGGTCCGACGCCGCCGATCTGCCCGCCACGGCTGATCACCGGGTTCGCCGGGTCGTAGTCGAAGCGGTCGACCGCGGCGCGCGCCGGCGGGGCGGTGAGCAGCACGCCATCGCCCGAGGAACTGTTGGCATTGCCACCGCTGGAGAGGTGGAAGCTGCGGCCGGTAGCGGGTTCCGCAGTTGGCACGGCGTCGAACGTCGCCCAGCGATCCGCGCCCGCCAGGTGCGCCTCGACTGCCGGCAGCTTCGGTGCAGACGGGTCTTCCTTCAGCCAGCGGTCGAGCCAAGCCAGTACCTTTGACTGCCAGTCGAGCTGCGGGCCGCCCAGCGGCCTATCGCCGATTTGTGTCACTGGCGAACCGAAGGAGCAGTGTCCGCCGTTGGTGACGATCAGCGACTGCGTGCCCGGCGGGTTCTCGCGTCGGGTCTTCTCGAAGAAAGCCGCTCCGGATGCCGCAGAGATGTCGTAGGTCGCCTCGATCCACAGTCCCGGCACCTTGATGACGTCGCGGTCGGTGACCCGATCTTCTGCCCAGGCGGGGTGATAGGGGCCGCGCTGCAGATACTCCTCGAGTTCGGTGTCCGGTGCGCCGACTGCCTTCGCGAGTTCGATCATCGGCAGGTGCATGCGGGCGCCGGCCAGCTTCTCCTTCGGAATCGAGTCCGGTTCGGTGAGCTCCGCGCTCGCCATTCGGGCGGTACGCTCGGCATCGCTCAGTCCGGCGGGCAACTGCGGCCAGTCGAGATACATGGCGTCGAAAAAATAGTCCGCCCAGCCCATCTGCCAGACGCCGCCACGCCAGAAGTTGCCCTGCTCGTGATGCGGACCGATTTCGGCGATGCCGACGCCGGAGGAGCCGACGATGATCGCCTTGTGCGCCGGATGTCCGAGCGCAGCGAGTTTCAGCTGGTTCTCGGCCGAGGATGAACAGCCGTAGGTGGCGATGCGTCCGTTCGACCATGGCTGCCGGGCGATCCAGTCGAGCGTGTCCCAGCCGTCCTCGTCGGCCCGGTTGAGCATGCGCATCTCGCCCTCGGAGAAGTAGCGCCCGCGCTCATGCTGCTGCACTACCGCGTAGCCCGCTTCGAGCAGGCTCGTGGCGAATTGCGAACGGCGTCCGCCGATTTCCGTGCGATAAGGCGTGCGTACCAGCACCACCGGGAACTTGCCGTCGGCCGCCGGCAACCACACGCTGGTGTTGAGGCGCACGCCGTCGCGCATTGGTGCCTGCAGGTGGGGGAGCGTGGCAGTGCCGGCCGGTCCCGCAAGGCCGGCAGGCGGGGGCGGCGGGTCGCCGGAGCAGGCACCGACCAGCAGTGATGCGAGGAGCGCTGCGACAGCCCGCGGCACGAGTCCGGCGGCGGCGGCGGGGCGTACGCACATGGACTCAGGGTCTCTCGGCGTTGATGGTGATGGCGAACCCCGGCCGCAGCGACTGTGCGCCGATCAGCACCCGCGGCGTCCTGCCGGAGTCATCGAGCGTCATCAGGCCGAGAGCGGTGCTTGTATTCAGGTTGGCGAGGCTGCCTCGGCAGTTGGTGAATGACAGCCGCACGCCGTAGGCATTGAAGCGCTGATCGATCAGCGTGACGGCACCATTGATGACGCAGCCGGTGGTAGCGTCCTGCGAAAACACCACGCCGGTCGAGTTGATGTTGAGTGTCGCGCCGGTGCTGGTGTTGCGGAAGTTCCCGGCGACCTTATCGAGGCTGCTGGTCCTGCCGTACAGCCCGTCGTAGGCGAGGGACAGATCACCGCTCTGCACGCTGCCGCCCTGCGGCGTAAAGCTGAGTTTCGCGGTGATCGAAGCACCCTGCCTGATGGTTCCCTGCAGACGTGCAGTGCCCTTGAGCGCATCCGGCGCACCGACCGACAGGATGGCGTCGATCTTGTCGCCGTCGATACGCGCGAGACCGAAGTACTGCACGCCATCCTCGCGCACGAACTGCGCGACGCCGTTCTCCGCGATCACCCCGCGCAGCGGCTTGCCGGAGAGTGGATCCCTGCCCTGCCACATGCCGCCCTGCATCGGCCGCTTGCCATCGGCGAACAGCGCGATGAGCGCGGGGGTCGGCACGAAGTTGCCCGCCACGGACAGCGTGGCGAGCTTCGGACCCTCGGCGCTCGGCTTGTACGTCACGGTCACCGTGCAGTTCGCACCCGGTGCCAGCGCCGCGGTGCAATTGTTGGTCTGGATGAAATGGCTGGCATGGGTGCCGCCGAGGGCGATCTTGCCGAAATTGAGCGGCGCATTGCCGCCGTTCGACAGCGTAATGGTCTGCGGTGCGCTCTCCGTACCATTGGTCTGTTCGGCGAATGCGAGGCGCAGCGAGCTCGCAACCAGCCGCGCGCCTACTGCAGAGCCCGTGAGGCGCGAAGTGACCGGGCTGCCTAGGGCCTGCCCGGCGATCGTCAGCGAGGCGCTCTTCTCGCCGGGACTCTTCGGGCTGAAAGTGACGGTGATTTCGCAGCTGCTGCCGGCTGCGAGTCGCGCCGGGCAATTGCTCTTCGTCTGGAAGTCGAGACCGTCCGTGCCCGAGGCGCGGACACTGCCGACGCTGAACTCCGCATTGCCGGAGTTGGCGAGCGTGAGGGTGCGCGCGGCACCGCTGCTGCCGACATTGACGGCGCCGAACGCAAGAGTCGACGGGGTGAGGGCGATCTTGGCCGCCGTACTCGACAGGGAGCCGGTCAACTTGACGGTAAGGGTCTTGTCGCTGGTGGCGATGTTCAGCGTGGCCTCGCGCGAGCCGCTTGCCGTGGGCTTGAAGGACACGCTGAGGGTGCAGCGCTGGTTCTTGGCAAGCGGTTGGCGGCAGCCGTTGGTGACCGTGAAGTCGGCGGCTGCGTCACCGGCCTTGGTGGCTCCGGTGATCCGCAGCTGTCCGTCGCCGCTGTTGGTGACGGTCACTGACTGGGTGGGTGTCGCACGCCCGACCTCGAGCGCCGTGAAGCTGAGGTTTGATACCGAGACGGTCGCCACGGGTGCGGCGGCCGGAGTTGTAGTTTGCGCAATGGCCGGTGTTGCAAGGGTCAGCAAGGCAAGGCCTGCCAGCGCGGGGAGACGGCACCGGTGCTTCATGGGAGTCCCTCGGTCAGCGAGTCGGAGGACGATAGGGATACGCTGCCGCGCGGCGGATTGCAACGGCGAGGCAGCGCGGCCTCGGCGCCGCGCTTCATTCCCGGCGCGGTTCGAAGGCGATCACGTGGTCGGTCTCGAGCCGCACGCCGATATGCCCGCCAACCTCGTGGTCGTGGTGGCTGGGTACCAGCGAGAGCACCCGGGTGCCGTCGGCGAGTCGCAGGGTGTAGAGGAAGTCCGCCCCGCGGAAGGCCTTGGCGACCACCTCCGCGGTGGACCGGCTGGCATCGTCATGCACCACATCGTCCGGACGCAGCAGCAGGTCGACCGTCGATCCCGGGGTGCAGGGGCAGTGCGCTGCATGCGGCGCAGTCGCCGGGCCAAGGACGGTGTCGATGGTGCCGTCTGCCCGGCAGCGACCCGACACGAAGGCCCCGAGACCAACGAACTCGGCCACAAAGCGGGTTGCCGGCCGATGATAAAGGTCGTACGGCGTAGCCCACTGCTCCAGCCGTCCATCGTGCAGCACGCCCACCTCGTCGGCGATCGCGAACGCCTCCTGCTGGTCGTGGGTCACCAGCAGCGCGGTGGTGCCGTAGCGCTTGAGGATGGCGCGCAGCTCCGCACCCAGCTGGCGACGCAGTTCCGCATCGAGGCTCGATAGCGGCTCGTCCAGCAGCAGCAGATCGGGGGAAGGTGCCAAGGCCCGCGCCAGTGCCACGCGTTGCTGCTGGCCGCCCGACAACTCGTGCGGTCGGCGCGCGGCGAGCGCGGCGAGCCCGACGGCCTCGAGGAGTTCCCGGGCACGCGCCTCGCGCTGCGCCTTGGCGAGCGCCTGCAGCCCGAAAGCCACGTTCTCGAGCACATCGAGGTGTGGGAAGAGGGCGTGGTCCTGGAAAACCATGCCGATCCGTCGCTGGTGCGGCGCTACGTGCAGGCCAGGGGCAGCGAGCGTACGTCCGTCGCCGCTTACCCGACCGGCACGCAACGGCTCGAAGCCGGCGATGATCCGCAGCAGCGTCGTCTTGCCGCAGCCGCTTGGGCCGAGCAGGCAACCGATCGTCCCGGGTCGCAGCACGAAGGAGAGTCCGCGCAGCAGGGGCGTGCCATCGAACGAGCAGCTGAGGTCCTGTACTTCGAGATGCATGGCGGGAACCTCAGACCGTCTGCTCGGCCCGGCGTAGCAGCAGCGCGACGGGCAGCAGACCGGCCAACACGATGGCGAGCGCCGGCAAAGCGGCGCGCGTCCACTCTCCTTCCGAAGTCAGCTCGAACACGCGTACGGCGAGGGTGTCCCAGCCGAAGGGACGGGTCATCAGGGTGATGGGCATTTCCTTGACCACATCAACGAATACCAGCGCGGCGGCGGTGAGCAGACCCGTACGCAGCAGCGGCAGGTGGACACGGCGGACGAGCGCAGGGCCGGTCGCGCCGAGCAGACGTGCGCCGTCGTCGAGCGAACGGGTTATGCGACCGAGATGTGCCTCCACGGGCGCATGGGCGACGGCAAGGAAACGCACCGCGTAGGCGAGCAGCAGCGCGACCAGCGAACCCTGCAGGTACAGCGGCCAGTCCGTGCCGAGCGCGCGCCCGGCCGCCTCGAGCAGGTTGTTCAATTGGGCGAGGGGCACGAACACGCCCACCGCGAGCACGGTGCCCGGCAGGGCGTAGCCGATCGTGGCGAGCCGTGAGAGCGCGCGCATGGACGGATCGGTCCGCGTGCGCACTGCGTAGGCCAGAGCGAGCGCAAGAGCGCATATCAGCAGCGCAGCGAGCAGACCGAGGACGACGCTGTGCAGCACCGCGGTCCACCAGCCGACGTTGAGGTCGCGTTGCGCGTGGCGTAGCGCCCAGCCGATGAGCGTCATGCCGGGCAGCACCAGCGCCAGCAGCAGGACCGTTGCCGGCGCAGCGGTGGCGAGCAGCGCACGCCAGCCCTGCAAACGCCGCCGCGGCTGCGTGGGTCCGCCGAGATTGACGTGCCGCTGCGCTGCGCGCGCGTGCTGCTCGAGCGCCAACGCGACACCCACCAGCAGCACCAGCAGCCCGGCGAGCTGCAGCGCGGCCTCGATGGAGTAGAGCGCCGACCACGCCCGCCAGATCGCGGTGGTGAAGGTGTCGTAGTTGAAGACGGCAACGGTACCGAAGTCGGCGAGGGTCTCCATCGCCACCAGCGCCATGCCGCCAGCGATCCACGGGCGCGCCAGCGGCAACTGCACGCGCAGGAAGGTGGCGCGCGGCGACAGGCCCAGCGACGCTGCCACCTCAAGCGCGCGTTGTCCCTGCGTGGCGAAGGCGCCGCGGGCGAGCAGGTAAACGTAGGGGTACAGGGCCAGCGACATCACGATGATCACGCCACCGGTCGAGCGGATGGGCGGCAGCTGCAGTTCGGGTCCGAGGACGCTGCGCAGAGCGGTCTGCAGCGGACCGGCAAAGTCGAGCCCGGCCACGGCGACGAAGGCCAGCACATACGCCGGGATCGCCATCGGCAGCAGCAACGCCCACGAGAAGAGCCGCCGCAGCGGAAACTCGCAGGCCGTGACCAGCCAGGCGAGCGCGGTGCCGAGCAGACCCGCGAGCAGCACCACGCCGACGACCAGCACCAGCGTGTTCACCAGCACGCCGGGCACCACGTGGGCGAGCAGGTGGCTGATCGCCGCTGGATCGCCGCCGATCGCGCCAAACAGCAGCGAAGCCAGCACCGTGGCCGGCAGTGCCGCGATCAGCGCGGCGAGCCAGAGCGACCCGCGGGTCGTGCTCAACGCCAGCCGACCCGATCCATCAGTCGGGCCGCCGCCGGCTGCAGCGCACCGACCTCGGCAACGGCGAGGGGATCCTGCGTGAATCCGCCGAAGCCGCGAACGATGGCGGTCGGGCTGGCGGCGGCATGCACCGGATACTCCTGATTCGCACCGGCGAAGCGTTCCTGAACCGGCGGCGTCGATAGCCACTCGAGCAGGCGTATGGCGGCTTCGCGGTTCTTCGCGTGAGCCGTGAGGCCCGCGCCGGAGATGTTGACGTGTACGCCGGCGCCATCCTGATCCGGCCAGCGGATCGCCACCGGCACGGCCGCCGCACCGCGCTCGGCAATCAGGCGGCCGAGGTAATAGTGGTTGGCGATGCCCACGGCGCACTGGCCGGCGATGATGGCCTCGAGCAGCAGCGTATCGCTGGAGAAGGGCTGGGTGGCCAGGTTGGCGATCCATCCGCGCACGATTTCTTCGGTGCGCGGCTCGCCATGGCGCGCGATCAGCGCCGCGACCAGCGAGCGGTTGTAAACATGCTTGGAGCTGCGCAGGCACAGCTTGCCGCGCCACTGCGGACGCGCCAGATCCGCATAGCCTTGCACGGCCGCCGCAAAGCGCTCTGCAGGCCAACTGGACGTCGAGTGCACGATGGTCCGCGCACGTACCGCGAGTCCGAACCAGCGGTTCTCGGGGTCGCGCAGGTTCGCTGGGACGTTGGCGGCCAGCGTTGCACTGGGCAGCGACGCCAGCAGTCCCTGCTGCGCCGCAAACCAGAGATCACCGGCATCCACCGTGATCAGCAAGTCGGCCGGGGTGTCGACACCTTCAGTGCGCAGCCGCTGGATGAGCGGGCCGGCGTCATCGGTGACGGTACGGATTCGGGTGCCGGTGGTACGGGTGTACTCGGCGAACAACTCCTCGACAAGTTGGTACTTGCGGGCGGTATAGACGACGACCTCGGCCTGCTGCGCGGCCGGTGAGGCGGGCTGGTCAGGCTTACCGCAGCCGGCGAGCAGAACTGTGGTGAGCGCGACGGTGAACAGCGACGCGCGCGTGCGGGCAGGGTGGGATCTCAGAGGTGACATAGGCGGGTACGTTTGGATTACAGATGAGAATGATTCTCAATCAATGCTACCAAAGCGCACCCGCCCGAGCCACTGGGCGCAGCCCCGAACGTCCTACCGGGCGGACGTTCCCCCCGCAGCTCCAGCTGCCTCGTCGCGGCGCACGAACTCGTCGAACAGGCGAACACCGAAGCCCACTGCACCCTTCGGTTCCGTTGGTCGACCCGTGGATTCCCAAGCCGTGCCGGCAATGTCGATATGCACGAAGGGGGTCTGCGGCTTCACCCACTCCATGATGAACGCAGCACCAAAGGACGCTCCCGGAGCACTGCCGCCCTCGGTCACGTTCTGTACGTCGGCGATGTCGCTCTTGAGTGCGCGCACGGTCGCCGGGCTTACCGGCAGGCGCCACAGCGCTTCGCCCGCAGCCTTGCCGGCGTCGAGGAAGCGCGTCGCCAGCGCATCGTCGTGCGTGAATAGCCCCGCATGGTCTGGACCGAGCGCACGGACGACGGCGCCGGTGAGCGTGGCAATGGTGACCGCGAGGCGGGGCGCGTGCTTCTCCTGCACCCACCACAGCGCATCGGCGAGCACCAGCCGCCCTTCGGCATCCGTGTTGAGAACCTCTATGGTCTTGCCACTCATGGTGGTGAGAACGTCGCCGGGTCGCATCGAATTGCCGTCGGGCATGTTCTCGGCGATCGCCAGCACGGCTACGGCGTTCACCCGTGCGCTGCGCTGCGCGAGGGTCAGCAGCGCCCCGGCGGTGGCGGCGGCGCCTGACATGTCGCTGCGCATCCGCCACATGCCATCCGCCGGTTTGATGGAGATGCCACCGCTGTCGAAGGTGATGCCCTTGCCGACGAAGGCGATCGGCGCCTCGCCGGGCTTGCCACCCCGATACTCGATCGCCACCAGACGCGGCGGCTGCGCCGATCCCTGGCCGGTGCCGAGCAGGCCACCCATCCCGAGCGACTTGATCTGCCGCTCATCGAGCACGGTAACCGTGGTGTTCGGAACGTCCTTGAATCTCTCGCGGACCGCCGTGGCGAACCACTCAGGCGTCTTGACGTTGGACGGCGTGGAGATCAGGTCGCGTGCGAACCAGACGCCGGCGGCGGCAGCTTCACCGTCACGCTGGAAACTGGCCCGTGCTGCTGCCGCATCTGCCGTCAGGAAGGTGAGTCCCGGTCGGGCATTCGCGGCGGCGCCCGCGGTCCTTCCGGGGCCCCACTTGCCGAAAGAGTACTCGCCGAGCCGAACACCCAGGGCCGCCTCCGCAGCGTCATGCTGTACGTCGGCGGCGTCGGGTACGACCACGAGAGGCGCGCTCGGCCAGTTGGCTGTGCCCCGAGCCGCGAGGGCGCCGAAGGTGCGCAGATGCACCGCCGAACTGATCGCGTCGCCGGTGCCGATGAGCAGCACCGCGGGGTAGGGGCCCTTGCCGTAAAGGGTCAGTGTCTGACCCGCATCGGCCGTGAACTTGGCGAGGCGCATCGCCTCGACGATGGCACCGCCCGTCGCTGCATCAGTCTTCTGGGCAAGCGATGTCAGTACCCCGCCTTTGGCCACAGGCAGCACGAGCATGCCCGTGACCGGCAGTGAGGAGTCGGCGAACTCGATCGCCCTTGGCGTGGCCGCTGCAACGCCAGTCGTCGCGGAGTTGGCCATTGCAGAGTTCGCGGTGTACAGCGCCAGCAGGATTGCCAGCGCACGGGCCGGGTTTCGGTTGATGGCGTGCATTACAGGGGATCCTCCTCGTCTCCGGTTGCCAGTTCCGCAGCGTTGGCATCGTGCACCAGTGCCGCACCGCGAAATATCGAGTTGAGCAGCACGATGTTCAGGCCGCCGAGGTGCGCGCGGAAGTTCGGGTCCTGTGTGAATCCGACGACGACTCCGCGCCCTTGGCGCTTGCTGACGACGAAGGGCTTGAAGGCCACTTGCCGGCGGCTCTCCTCCCAGAGCACTCCCGAGGCCAGGAGTTCCGTGGGCCCGGCAAACTGCAGCACCGTGTCGGCCTCGCCCTGCCGCGCCGGGGAGTAGATGTCCCTGCCATCGACCAGCGCGTGGACTGTCTGCGGGACACCGGCTGCAAGCCAGTGCTCGGGATCTTTGACGAGCGCGCGCGCGAGCGCGCCCGCCGCGGGTCGCGGCGCTTGTTTCTGGGGCGAGGTCGCCTTGCGCAGCGCTGCCTCGTCGGCGATTACGCTGCCCGCCACCCGACCGTCGCCACCCGCTTCGGGCTTGTCGTCGCGGGTTTTCTTGTCCCCATCACGACTGCCGTCCGCAGCGTCGAATACGCCGTCCTCCAGCCGTATCGGCAGCAGGTCGACATCCGGATCGGCCAGGAAGCGCGTGCCGGTGCCGAGCCCGATGAGTACACCGCCGCGCTCGACCCAACTCCTCAACCGGGCAACCCCCGCGCGACCGAGCATGGATTCGTAGCTGCGCGCCTCGCCGGGCAGCAGGATGACGTCGAAACTGTCGAGGCTGGCGTTGGCGAGTCGCTGGCCACGAACTACCGTGACGGGGTAGCCAAACTGCCGTTCGAGCACGAAACGGGCATGACCTGCGGAGTAACGCTCCGTGGGCTCGTCCCAGACAAGCGCGATGGCTGGCGTCGACATGTGCAGCATGCTTGGCGAGCCGAGCCCCGGACCCTCGGTCACCCAGCCGGTGTCGATGCCGGTCACCACGGCGCCGGTCGCTGTGGCGAGCGCCATCAGACGCACTGCGAGATCATTCTGGCCGGCTGCAGGGATAACGAGGGAGCCCGCCGGGTAGCGTACGCCGGCCACCGTGAACGGCTTGTTCGACGTCTGGACATCGACGCCAGCGCGCAGCGCCTGAGCGAGAAACCGCGCCGAGGCCGTGTCCCCCCAACGCACAATGAACGCTACGCTCGCTGTCGGGTTCAGCAGCGTGCCGGGGAGCTCCCAGTCGGCACCGACCGGCTCGCCCGGCACCGTGGGGACGGTCGCGCAAGTGCGCGTCGGCACGTTCGCCATCAGCGGCAGGGACCATGCGGTCACGTCATAAATCTCGTCCGGCAGCCCGCGATCGATCCGCGCTGTCTGCCGCGCGATGAAATCCGCGTCCATGGGCGTCTGTTCGTCGAGCAGCGTACGGATAAGCCGCTTTGTCGGCTGTGCCGACTCGATGACGTAGCTGTCTGCAGGAAAGCGGCCACCGCAGGCGGCGAAGGGAGCAGTTACGCGCCGTACCTCGATGCCGTTGCGCGCCAGCGTGACGGCGAGACGAGCCGCTGCGCCGCGATCCGGCTCTGCCGACAGCACATACGCCTTGATCGGCTCGCGCCGGCCTTCCTCGACCGCGCTCGACCGATAGGCAGCGAAGTCGCGCAGGAATCCCTCGCGATCACCGGCGACCACCTCGATGGCCGACAGCGAAGCGACGAACTGACTGAAGACGGTATCGGCGAAACTCAGGAGCGTGCCGTCGGAGCGGCGCGCGAGCAGTCCGCGCGAGGAGCCCTGCTCGTACAGCAGGCCACTCGCGCCCTGATAGCTGGGCCAACCGCTGCCGTAGCCTGGAAAGAAGTCGTCGAAGATCTCGCGCGTGAAGTAGCTGAGTCCGAAGCGGTCGAACCAGGCGGCGTTGTTGCGACCGATCCGCTCGCCGTTTGCCCGCTGGGTGGCAGTGAGGTGGGGATTGGCCGGTGCCCCTTTCGGCGGGAAGAAGAAAGTCCGGTCGGTACCCATCTCGTGGACGTCGACCACCATGACTGGCAGCCACTCGAGCATGGCCCGCGCATGGGCACGTACTTCGGGCTGTGTCTGTGTGAACCAATCGCGGTTCATGTCGAAGACGTAGTGGTTCATGCGTCCGCCAGGCCAGGGCTCGTCGCGCTCAGCCGCGAGCGGATGCGGGTCCGGTTGGATCCCGCGGGCCGAGCGATTGCCGTGGATGAAACGCTCGCGGCCATCCGGGTTGATGAGCGGAGCGATGATCACCACCGTCTGCTCGAGCATCTGTGCGATCCGCGGATCGCCGCGGCTGGCCAGCAGGTGGTGCGTGGTGGCGAGCGCGGCGTCGGTGGTGCCGGGCTCATTGCCGTGTATCGAGTGCCCGATCCACACCACGGCAGGCAGGTTCGCGATCAGGCGGTCCGCCTCGCCGGCCGCGAGCCGGCGCGGATCACCGAGTCGCTGCATGCCGCTGCGGATCTCCTCAAGCCGGGCGAGATTGCGCGGGCTTGAGACGACAGCGTAGAAAAGACCCCGTCCCTGCCAACTCTCGCCGATGTCGAACAGCTTGATACGCTCCGGAGCAGCGGCCGCGAGCGCATCGAAGTAGCGGCGGACCTCCGCGTGCGTCGCCATTTCAGCGCCCACCTCATAGCCGAGCACCTGCGCAGCGGTCGGAATCGAGGGATCGTGATCGGCCCCGGGCCATGCGACCCGGGACATGGGAAAGGTTCGCGGCGCGGCCTGATCGGCGATCAGCGGGCTGACGACAACGGCGCAGAGAACCATGCAGGCGAGCGCATGGCAGCGTCGCCGAAGGCTGAACTCGGGCACGGAAAGCTCCAAGCAAGGAGGAAGATCGCGGGCCCGGAATGTGCTTTGGTTCGCCGGCTGCAGTCAAGTCCGGGTCGTGCCGCCGCGGGGTTGCGCTCTCGCGCCACCATGTCTATTTTTGACGGCCTCTTCAGGCGACCAGAAGGGGGAACTGTTCGCAGGGTGGCGGGTCGCAGTCAAGGGCGCCCCGACGGGTTAGGATCAGGGGCTTGCAAGGAGGCAGAGATGACTATCCTGATGCTGCTCGGCGGGCTCGGGTTGCTGGTTGTGGGCGGCGAAGCACTGGTCCGCGGTGCATCCAAGCTGGCCATATCCCTCGGGATCTCGCCGCTGGTCGTCGGCCTCACGGTGGTTGCTTTCGGGACCAGTTCTCCCGAGTTCGCCGTGTCCGTGCAGGCAGCCACTTCGGGCGCCACCGACATCGCGCTTGGCAATGTCGTCGGCAGCAACATCTTCAACGTGCTGTTCATCCTTGGTGTGTCGGCGCTGATCGTGCCGCTGATTGTGGCCGCGCAGATCGTGCGCCAGGAGGTGCCGATCATGATCGGCGCCTCCCTGCTGCTGCTCGCCATGGCACTCGACGGCAGCATCTCCCGCGTCGAAGCGGCGCTGCTGTTCTCGCTGCTCGTCATCTACACGGTGTTTCTCATCTGGCAGAGCCGGCGCGAGACACAAGCGATCCGTGACGAATACGCTGCTGAAGGGCATGTCGTCGATCATCAGCGGTGGGACGATCGTCTGCCTGCGCAGATCGGCCTGATCATCGTCGGCCTCGTCCTGCTGGTGTTTGGCTCGCGCTGGTTGGTCGAGGCGGCGATCAGCATCGCCAAGTCTTTTGGCGTGTCCGAACTCGTCATCGGCCTCACTATCGTCGCGGCCGGTACGTCGCTGCCCGAGGTCGCCGCCTCCGTCACGGCGGCGATCCGCGGCCAGCGCGACATCGCGGTCGGCAACGTCGTCGGCAGCAACACCTTCAACATCCTCGGCGTGCTAGGGCTCTCGGGCATCGTCTCTGCGACGCCGCTGCCTGTCAGTCCGGCGCTGCTCGAGTTCGACATGCTGGTGATGCTCGCGGTCGCGGTTGCCTGTCTGCCGGTGTTCTTCACCGGCGCGACCATCGCACGCTGGGAGGGTGCGGTGTTCGTTGGCTACTACGCTGCCTACACGGCGTTCCTCGTCATGACCGCGCAGCAGCACGAGGCCGCCGCCACCTTCGCTCTGGCGATGCAGACCGTCGTGCTGCCGCTTACCGCCCTCACGCTGCTCGTGGTGACCGTGCGCACCTGGCGGGCCAGAAGCACGGGATGACGACGCACTCGACGGGGCTGCTCTGGGCGGTCGCGCTGCCCTGGCTCGCGGCGCTCGCTTTGTTCGCGCTGCCGAACGGGCGGCGCAACGCGGCCGCGGCGATAGCCGGCGGCGCTACGCTGCTCGCGCTGGCGCTGCTGGCGGCGCTCGGTCCTGCGGTGTTCGCCGGCGACGTGCCGCGCCTGTCATGGCGATGGTTGCCGTTCGCGGGAGCTGATTTCGGCTTTCGCGCCGACGGGCTCGCGTGGATGTTCGGCGTGCTGGTTCTGGGCATCGGCGGTTTGGTCGTGCTCTATGCCCGCTATTACCTCGCCGCCTCGGATCCCATGGCGCGCTTCTACGCGCTGTTCATGGTTTTCATGGGTGCGATGCTCGGGCTCGTGCTGGCGGACAACCTGCTCCTGCTGGTCGTCTTCTGGGAACTGACGAGCATTTCCTCGTTTCTCCTGATCGGCTATTGGCAGGACCGCGCCGACGCCCGGCAGGGTGCGCGGCTTTCATTGACCATCACCGCGCTCGGGGGCCTCGCGCTGCTCGCGGGCGTCTTGCTGCTCGGTAGGATCGTCGGCAGCTTTCAGCTCGATGCGGTGCTCGCCGCCGGCGAGCTCGTGCGCGCGCACCCGTGGTACGCGCCGACGCTGCTGCTCATTCTGCTCGGGGCGTTCTCCAAGTCGGCGCAGTTCCCGCTGCATTTCTGGCTGCCCCAGGCGATGGCGGCGCCGACGCCCGTATCCGCTTACCTGCATTCCGCGACGCTGGTCAAAGCCGGTGTCTTTCTGATTGCCCGTCTGCATCCCACGCTCGCCGGCACGGATCTATGGTTCTACGTGGTGTCGCTGACGGGTTTGGCGACGCTGGTGGTTGGCGCGTACATCGCGGTGTTCCAGCACGATCTCAAGGGGCTGCTGGCGTATTCGACGATCAGCCATCTCGGGCTGATCACCCTGCTGTTCGGCCTGTCGACACCGTTGGCCACCGTAGCCGGCGTCTTCCACATCCTCAACCACGCGACTTTCAAGGCCTCCCTGTTCATGGCGGCTGGGATCATCGACCACGAAGCGGGCTCACGCGACATGCGGCGGCTCCATGGCCTGTGGAAGCACATGCCCATGACCGCCGTGCTTGCCATCGTGGCGTCCGCGGCCATGGCCGGAGTGCCGCTGCTCAACGGCTTCCTTTCCAAAGAAATGCTCTTCGCCGAGACCCTGCAGCTCGACTCGACGCCGTTGCTGACGCTGGCGATCCCGGTGCTGGCGACGGTCGCCGCCGCGTTTTCGGTCGGCTACTCGCTGCGCTTCATACACGACGTGTTCTGGAATGGCGAGCCGGTCGGGCTGGCGGGCAAGCCGCACGATCCGCCGTTCTGGATGCTCGTGCCCGTGGGAGCACTGGCGCTGCTCTGCCTGCTGGTCGGCGTGCTGCCGGCACTGACCGTCGGCCCGCTTCTGGCGGTCGCCGCGACGCCCGTGGTGGGCGGCGTGCTTCCTGCCTATTCGCTCGCCATCTGGCACGGCCTCAACCTGCCGCTGTTGATGAGCGTGCTCGCGCTGGTGCTCGGCGCCGCCCTCTACTTCATGCTGCAGCGGTTCTTCCGTCTGCATGAGCTCGTACACCTGCCGCGCGGCGGCCGCGAGGTGTTCGACTTCACGATCGCCGTTGCGGTGGGGGCTGCGCGCTCGGTCACCGGTGCGCTCGTCAACGGCAGTCTGCAGCGCTCGGTGATGCTGATTGTGCTCGTAGTCGTTGCGCTCGGTGCCTGGACGGTGCTCGGTCCCGGCGCCGTCGGTCCGGCGCCACCGTCGTCGTCGACCCCGGTGCCGGCCGGCCCGGTGGGCTGGACGTTGTGGCTGCTTGCGCTGGTGTCGCTTGCTGCGCTGGTCGCCAGGCACCGCGAGCGTTTGGAGGCGCTGCTCTACCTCGGTGTCGTGGGTCTGGTGGTGAGCCTGACCTTCGGTGCGCTGTCGGCTCCGGATCTGCTCCTGACGCAGCTGCTGGTCGAAGTGGCTTCCATACTGCTGCTGCTGCTCGCGCTCAATTTCCTGCCCCAACAGTCGCTGCGCTCCGATCCGCCGTCCCGACGCTGGCGCGACGCGGGTATTGCGCTGGCCGCCGGCGTCGGCATCAGCACGCTGGTTTATGCGGTGCTGATGCGGCCGCGACCTGACTCGCTCGCTCCATGGTTTCTCGAGAACTCCGTGCCCGGCGCCTTCGGTACCAATGCCGTCAACGTCATCCTCGTCGACTTCCGCGCCTTCGACACTCTGGGCGAGATCACGGTACTCGGCCTCGCCGCGGTGCTGGTCGCCGCGCTGCTGCCGCGCGGTGCCGTTGCCGCGGCGAGAGGGGCGGCGACGGAGCGCTCGCTGATGCTGGAGATCACCTCACGCCTGATGCTGCCGCTCGCGGCACTGGTGGCACTGTGGTTCTTCCTGCGCGGTCACAATCTGCCGGGCGGCGGCTTCATTGGTGGGCTCGTGCTGGCGATTGGTCTGTTGCTGCCCTACCTCGGGAACGGCACGCAGTGGGTGGAGGAGCGCTCGCGCCCGAACTTCGAGGCCTGGATCGGCTGGGGTCTCGGGTGCGCAGCGCTCACCGGGCTCGTCAGCCTCGCGCTCGGCCATCCTTTCCTCACCAGCGCCTATCTGGCGCCGGTCGTGCCGCTGCTCGAGAAAGTGCCGATTCCCTCGGCGATGTTCTTTGATCTCGGCGTATTCCTGACAGTGGCCGGCGCCACCATGCTTGCGCTGACGCGGCTGGGGCGACTGCAGTCGTCCGCGGGCAGCGGGGGGCGCGCCTGATGGAGCTGCTGCTCGCCACCGCGATCGGGACGCTGACCGCTGTCGGTGTCTACCTCTCGCTGCGCTCGCGGACTTTCGAGCTGGTGGTTGGGCTGACGCTGATCTCATACGCCGTCAATCTGTTCATCTTTGCCATGGGTCGGCCGGTGGTAGGGCGGGCGCCGATTCTGCGCGAGGGCGTTCCGACCACGCTCGAGCACTACACCGATCCCTTGCCGCAGGCGCTGGTGCTCACCGCCATCGTCATCAGCTTTGCGATGACGGCCGTGCTCATCGTGATGGCCCTGAAACTGCGCGAAGTCTCCGGCGGCGACCACGTTGACGGGGGCGAAGGAGACCACGACCGCGGCACGGGTCGGGCCGACCGTGCCGGGCGCCGGCACGACGGTGGTGATTCATGAAGCCTGTCGAGGGTCTGTTGCCCCACCTCGCGGTGCTGCCGATCGTCGTGCCGCTGTTTGCGGGCGCGCTGCTGATGCTGCTGCGCGGTGCAGCGTGGACGCGGGTGCTTGCATCGCTGTCGCTCGCGTCCCTGCTGGTGATGGCGCTCGCCTTGATCGCCGCCACCGCGAGCGGCGCCAGCTGGACCTACATGGTGGGCAACTGGCCAGCGCCGTTCGGCATCGCCATGGCGGTGGATCGGCTGGCCGCCCTCATGCTGACGATCAGCGCGCTGATGGGTATCGCCTGCCAGCTGGCCGCGCTCGGGCGCGCCAGCGGCCGTTTTACCGCACTGTTGCAGTTCCAGCTGGCAGGCCTTAATGGCGCATTCCTGACCGCCGACCTGTTCAACCTCTTCGTGTTCTTCGAGGTGCTGCTCGCAGCGTCCTATGCCTTGCTGCTCGACGGTCAGGGTGCCGCACGCCTGCGTGCCGGTCTGCACTACGTGACGGTCAACCTGCTGGGATCATCGCTGTTCCTGATCGCGGCCGCGATGTTCTACGGGATCGCCGGCACGCTGAACCTCGCTGACCTCGATGTCCGCCTCGACACTCTGCCCGCGACCGACATCGGTCTCGCGCAGGTGGCCGGGCTGTTGCTGCTCGTCGTTTTCGCCATCAAGGCCGCCGCGCTGCCGCTCGGACTCTGGTTGCCCGGGACGTACGGTGCCGCAAGCGCGCATGTGGCTGCGCTGTTCGCCATCATGACCAAGGTCGGCATCTACGCCATCTTGCGGGTTCACGGTGCGTTGTTTGAACCGGCACCGATCGCCGCGCTGCCGACCGGCGCCGACGTCGACCCGCTGGCCGGTCTCGTGCTGCCGTGGTTGCTGCCTGCCGGACTCGTCACGCTGCTCCTCGGCGCTTGCGGGGCGCTCGCGGCGCGCGATCTGCGCGTGCTCGTCGCCTGGCTCGTGGTGGTGTCTGCGGGCGTACTGCTCGCTGCGCTTGGCCTCGGCAGCACGCGGGCCACTGCGGCGGCGCTCTACTACCTGCCGCACTCGACGCTTGCGGCGGGCGCAGCCTTCCTCGCGGTGGAGTTCATCGCCCGCGGGCGCGCCGGCTCGAACCCTCCCGCGGCCGAGCACTACCTCGTGAACGGCAGCGCGCGGGTGCGTGGCGCTCCGTGGATCGGCGCCTGTTTCTTTGCTGCAGCGCTGGTGATCGCCGGCCTGCCGCCCGGCTCCGGGTTCATTGCCAAGGTGTTGCTGCTGGATGCGGCAGCCGGCACACCGGCACAGTTCTGGCTCTGGGCGGGCGTGCTGCTCGCCAGCCTGCTGATCCTGGTGTCGCTCGCGCGCGCAGCCAGCGCGGTATTCTGGCGGCCAGAGGCTGATCGTGCGGGTCATGCCGATGCCTGCACCTCCGGTGACGCTCCGCCCGCGGACGCGCAGGCCGCGATCGACGGCCGCGGCATGCGACTGGCATGCGCACTGCTGCTCGTCAGCGGGCTGGCCATGGTGCTCTTCGCGACGTCGTTGTTCGATTTCCTCTTGCAGGCCGCCGCCACCTTGGGGGGGCCATGAAACGCCTGCTCCCCCATCCGCTGCGCAGTCTCGTCTTGCTTGCCTGCTGGCTGATCCTCAACCAGACGCTGCACCCGGCGCACTGGGCGCTCGGCGCGCTGCTCGGTCTCGTTCTGCCACTTGCATTCGCCGCGCTGACTCCGCGGGTCACGACGCTGCGCCGGGCGGATCTTGCGCTGTCGCTGCTCTGTGTGTTCCTCAAAGATATCGTGGTGGCTAACCTCGAGGTGGCGCGCCGAATCCTCGGCCCTGAGGCAGCGATCCGGCCACGCTTCGTCTGGGTGCCGCTTGGCATCACCAATCCGCAGGGCATTGCCGTCTTCGCCGCGATGATCACCATGACGCCGGGCACGCTGTCGGTGGACATCACGCCGGATAGGCGCTGGCTGCTGGTGCATGCCTTCAACGTGGACGACGAGACGGCGCTGATCCGCGACGTGCGGGAGCGCTACGAGCGGCCGCTGCGGGAGATCTTCACGTGAGCGGCGTGATCCAGACGGCCGCGGACATCGCACTCGCCATGCTGGCGCTCGCCATGCTGCTGTGCCTGTTCCGCCTGCTGCGCGGCCCGCATACGGCGGACCGGATCATCGCCCTCGACACCCTGTACATCAACGCGCTCGCCGGTCTGATGGTCGCCGGGGTACGCCTTGAGGACCCTACCTTCTTCGATGCGGCGGTCGTCATCGGGATGCTCGGTTTCGTCGGCACGGTGGCGCTCGCCAAGTTCCTGCTCCGGGGAGACATCATTGAATAGCTCGGGCTGGCTCGATTGGATCGTCGCGGCGCTGCTCGTCGGCGGAGCGGCCTTTGCGCTCGTCGGCTCCTATGGGCTCGCCAAGCTCGGCGACTTCTACAAACGCCTGCACGGTCCGACCAAGGCTACTACCTTGGGCGTCGGCGGAATCCTGCTGGCCTCCTGCATCTTCTTCATCGCGGCGGATCTTGGCGGTACGGAGCAGATCCTGGTCGCGCTGTTCTTGTTCGTCACGGCCCCGGTCAGCGCACACCTGCTGGTGAAAGCCGTACTGCACCAGCGCGCGAGCGACCGGCCGCCGCCGCCGCAGTGAGGCGACCGTGATCGATTTGGGAGCGGGAGTCTGCGGCGCCGGCGCCGCGGATCGACGTCAGTTTGCCGAGGTGTAGAAGGCAAACAGCTGCCGGCAGAACGCCGGGGTGAAGTCGCGGCCTGGAATTACGGCCACCACGCCGAACACCGGATCGTCGGTGCGCCGGAACACGGGTTCAAGCACCGGACGCGTGCCGCGGACCGGCACGGCCGCGACCACCGGCGTGGTACTGGTCGGGCCCTGCTTGACCACCATGCCCACCTCGCCACTGGCGAGTCGCACCACCGAGCCGGCGGGGTAGACCCCGAGTTCCTTGATCAGCGCGGCGATGAAGGGGCTGCCCGGGTTGTCCAGGTACAGCTTGCGCAGTACGCCACTCGAGGTGACGGGAATGCCGAGCCCCGTATCGCTGAGACCGCTGACGAAGGCATCGGCACAGCGCACGAGCTGACTCGGTTCGCTCACTTCCTTGGTGCCGGAGGGAAACCCGGAGCCGTCCGGGAGTTCGTGGTGTTCCACCACGGCCCGCAGCCAGTCAGGGTCCTTGATGCCCGCGTTCTCGAGCATCTCGCGCCCGCGGATCGGATGCGACTTGAGCAGTTCCCGTTCACGCGGGGTCGGTTCGGTCTGGCGAACGGCCAGACGGCCGAGCAGGTCGAGCACCGCGAGATTCATGGTGAGTGCGCTCTTGGCGACCAAGTTCCCGCTGCTGCCGGTCCAGCCCAGCCTGCGGGTGACAAGGACGGTGACCGAGGCGGCGAACATCGATTGCCGAGCGGCGTACTGGGTACGCTCCGGCGCCGCCTGCCGCACAACACGGAAGATCGCAAGGTCCGGATCGCGTTCGACCAGTTCCTCAATGACCGGCAGCGATGTCTGGAGACGCGCTTCGAACAGCGGTTCTTCGGAGCTGGTGAGGATGCTGGTGAGCTGCTCCGTGGATTTTTCCCACAATTCGGGCAGCCTTGAGCGCGGCGAATAGCGGGCGACCTGCCTGGGGTCGCGCACTTCCTCGAGGTCGACCAGCGCGCCACGCTCGAGCAAGGCCTGCAACTGAGTCTCAGTCTCGACGATCTTGCCGCGCGCCAGCAACAGCACCTTGTCGGCGTCATAGATGTCGAGGGCCAAGGGCTGCCCAAGCGTCACCCGTTCAACGGCCGCTTCGAGGGGGGCGAAATAAACCGCCGTCTTGGTGTTCAACAGCCTGGGCACTCCCCCCCAACAAGAGCGTCGAACTATAGCGCAAGTCGCTTGTTGGCCGAATAGGTTTTGGGGGGGGGTGTCGATCCCCACGGAGGTTTGTTGCATCATCCGGGCCTTGCAGGCCGTCCAGGCCAGTAGTTACCGCCCCAAAGTTTTCTACGGAAGGAAGTCCACCCATGCCAAAGCCGCCCCGCCGTACGACTTTGTCCACTCTGGCGCCGCTCGGCGGCGTGCTCGCCGCTGCACTCGCGGTCGTGCCGGTGCAGGCCGAGGAGATGTCAATCCGTACCGAGCGTCATCAGCTCAAGGTCGAGACCGTGGCCAGCGGACTCGTCGCGCCTTGGGGTGTCGCCTTGTTGCCCGACGGACTGATCCTCGTCACTGAGAAGCCGGGCAACTTGCGGGTGATCCGCGAAGACCGGTTGCTGCCACTTCCGGTTTCGGGTCTGCCGCCCGTAACCATGCGCGGGCAGGGCGGGCTGATGGACGTCGTCGCACATCCGGGCTATCGCCAGAACAGGCTCATCTACTGGACTTATGCGGCAGGCACCGAGAGCGAGGTAGGCACTGATGTCGCTCGTGGCAAGCTGGCTTGCCAGGGTGACCGTTGCAGCGTGTCGGATGTGCAGGTGATCTTCAGCCAGCGCCCGAAGGGCAGCGCCGGACAGCATTTCGGCTCGCGGCTCGTATGGGACCGCAGCGGCAACCTCTTCGTGACACTGGGCGATCGCGGTCGGCAGGATGAGGCGCAGAATCTCGGCAATCACCTCGGCACGGTGCTGCGTATCACGGAGACCGGGGGGATACCGGCCGACAACCCCTACGCGCAGCGTGCCGGTGTGATGCCCGAGATCTTCACCTACGGCAACCGCAACGTGCAGGGTGCGGCGCTGCACCCGCGCACCGGCGAGCTGTGGGCCCACGAGCACGGCCCTCAGGGTGGCGATGAACTCAACATCCTGCGTCCCGGACGCAACTACGGCTGGCCGGTAATCACCCACGGCCGAACCTACGGGCTGGGGCGGCAGATCGGCGAGGCGACCGAGCGCGCCGATGTGCCGAAGGCGCTGAAGATCTGGCTGCCGCAGTCGATCGCGCCCTCCGGTCTCACGTTCTACTCGGGACGCCTGTTCAGCGGATGGCGCGACAGTCTGTTCCTCGGCTCCATGCGCAATCAGGAACTGGTGCGTCTGACCCTCGATGGCGACAACGTCACCGGCGAGGAGCGCATTGGCGGTCTCGGTCGCGTGCGCGACGTGCGTGAGGGTCCTGACGGTGCGCTCTATGTGCTGTCCGAGTCGACTGGCCGCCTGTACCGATTGACGCCAGCCGGCTGATCGCCGGTGTCGGTACCGTCCACCGCAGGCAGTTCCGGCGGGTCGGCTTCGATCACGGTCCTGCTGTGCTTTCTGGTAGCGATACTCGAGGGTTTCGATATCCAGATCCTCGGGGTTGCAGCACCCCGGCTGGGTCCGGAACTCGGTATCGGTCCGTCGCAGATGGGCTGGCTGTTTGCGGTCGGCAGCATCGGGATGCTGCTCGGTGCCGCGGTCGGCGGACGACTGGCCGACCGTGTCGGGCGCAAACCGGTGTTCGTGGCCTCGGTGGCGGTCTTCGGGCTATTCACGTTTGCGATCACGCTGGTCACCAGTTTCGAGTCGCTGTTCATGGCGCGTCTGCTCGCCGGTGTGGGTTTCGGCGCTGCGCTGCCGAACATGATGGCGATCGCCACCGAAGTCAGTTCGCCGTCGCGGCGTGCGTTTACCGCTGCCGCGATGTTCTGCGGGATGCCGCTCGGCGGCGCCGCGTCGGCTCTCGTCACGCAGATGCTGCCGCCCGATTTCGACTGGCGTACGCTTTTTTACCTGGGGGGTCTGCTGCCCTTGCTGCTGCTG
Source organism: Steroidobacteraceae bacterium (assembly GCA_044375655.1). Taxonomy (GTDB): domain Bacteria; phylum Pseudomonadota; class Gammaproteobacteria; order Steroidobacterales; family Steroidobacteraceae; genus UBA964. The sequence continues at coordinate 34,234 of JBILMF010000009.1, forward strand.
CCGGCGATCATCACGTTGATGCCGGAGACGCTGCAGCGCCGGACCGGCGCAGGGGTTGTCTCCGACGGCCTCCGCGCGGTGACGGTCACGCACGCGCTGTTCGGCGAGGGTCGTGCCGCGACCACCTTGCTGTTGTGGTCGATGTTCCTCCCAGCGATGCTGATCCTTTACCTGTTTCTCAACTGGCTGCCGACTCTGGTGGCGGCAAAGGGGCTGGAGCGGACGGTCGCGCCGCTCGCTTCGCTGTGGTTCAACCTGGGTGGCGTGTTCGGCGGTCTGTTGCTCTCGCCGCTGGTCGATCGGTTCGGCTACAGGAAGCCGGTGACCCTTGCCTTCGCGGCGCTGATCGGCGTGCTCATGGGCTTCGCCGCCGCCACGACACCGGCGGCGATCCTGCTCTTCAGCGGCCTCAGCGGCTTTCTGTTGCTCGGTGCCACCTATTCCTTCTACGGGGTCACTGCCGCGAGCTACTCGCAGTCGATGCGCGGTACCGGCTCCGGGGCTGCCGTGGCCGTCGGCCGCGTCGGCACGGTGATCGGGCCGCTGTTTGCCGGCCTGCTGATCGCGAAGGGCGTCACGGCTGAGTCGGTGATCCTGTATCTGGCACCGATGGCCGCCGTATCCGGGGTCGCAGTCCTCGCCCTCGGCCGGTTGCACGGCGCGCGTCCCCGCTGAGGCGGCAGTGCCCTGCGGACGCCTGACGAACTATGCGGGGCGTTCGCCTTCCAGTGCGCGGAAGCCGGCGAGGCTGCGCCACAGCAGCAGCACCGCGAGCGGCGCGGCGAGCAGCGCGACGAGCGTGACGCCGTCGCCGATGCGGTTCTCGTCCTGGAATACGAAGTCGGAGATCGCTGAGGCGGCGGTAGCGCCGAGTCCGATGCCGAGCAGATTGATGACCAGCAGATAGATCGCCGAGACTCGCGCGCGGAGCTGGTTGGGTGTCACCAGTTGCAGTGCCGCCGAGGCGGCACCGAAAGGGAAACTGCTGAAGAACAGCATCGGCGCCGATAGCAGCAGCGTCACCCGCAGGTCGTCCGCTTGGAAGGTAAGCACTGCCAGCGGCCAGAGCGCGATCGCACCGACGATTGCCGTGCGGATCTCGGCGACGGAGTCGCCCTGCGCGCGCCAGCGATCCGCCACGATGCCGCCCGTGAGGATGCCCGCGGCGCCTGCCACGCACATGATCGGGCCATAAGTGAACGCGACATACAGAGCGTCGACGCCGAAGCTGCGCATCAGATGGGCGGGGAACCAGAACGCGACGCCGTTGAAGAGCAGGGTCAGGCAGGAGATGGCAAAGAAAAAATTGAGATAGAAGCGGCGATGCTCGAGCAGTCGTGTCATCACCTGCGCGAAGCGCGGCGGCTCGGCAAGTGCTTCGCGCCGCGGCGGCTCACGCATGGTGAGCACCCAGAGCGCTACCGCGATCCCCGGCGGACCAAGCAGCAGGAAGGGGATCTGCCAGCCGCGCACCTCGCCCAGCACGGGCAGCTCGACCGAACCGACGTCCGCAACCTGCTGTACGAGCGCGCCGGTCAGCATGATTGCTGCACCGATGCCGAGATAGACGCCCATGGAGAACAGTCCGAGCGCGAGACCACGGCGCTGCGGCGGGAAGTAGTCGGCGAGCATCGAGTAGGCGGCTGGCGTGAGCGCCGCTTCGCCGATACCCACTCCGACGCGCGCTGCGAACAACGAGGCGAAGCTCGTCGCGCGACCGCACAGTGCGGTCATCAGGGACCAGAGGAACACCCCGCCGGCGATCAGATTGCGGCGGTTGCCGCGATCCGCCCATGAGCCGACCGGCCAGATGCCGAATACGGTGTAGAACACGGCGAACGCGAGCCCGTGGAGCAGGCTGATCTCGGTATCCGAGAGGCCGAGGTCGGCCTTGATCGGGCCCACCAGCATGGAGAGGATCTGTCGATCAACGTACGAGAACAGGTACGCCACCATCAGCACGATGACGGCGTATCGGGCCTCGCGTGCGGCCGGCCATGCGCTGCGGTCGTTCAGGGGATCTGCCTCGTGAGTTGCTTGCGCGGCGACGCAGGTTAACTCAGCGCTCTGCGCCAGACTAAAAGATCGTTGCACCTCCGGCTGCCGGACAGCCTTGCAGGACGGCGTCTCCCTTACTGTGGGCCGCTCCGTGGGGGATGCTTCCGGAACGCCGCCGAGCGCGGCGCTATGCTCTGTGCTGCCGGAGGTTTCCGGTCATCTCAGGAGAGGGAAGATGGGCATGTTCTCGGAGTTCAAGACCTTCGCGATGCGCGGCAACGTTGTCGACCTCGCGGTCGGCGTGGTGATCGGCGGCGCCTTCGGCAAGATCGTCGGCGCTTTGGTGGAGCAGGTGATCATGCCGCCGCTCGGCCTGCTCATCGGCGGCATCGATTTTTCGGCATGGAAGATCACGCTGCGCGAGGCCGGCATCGATGCGGCCGGTGCGGCGATTCCGGCGGTGCAGATCGGCATCGGCGCGTTCATCAATACGATCGTGCAGTTCATGATCGTCGCCTTCGCGATCTTTCTGGTCATCAAGGCGATGAACCGTGTAGCGCGGAAGGAGGAGTCGCTACCGGCTGCGCCTGCACCGCCGCCTGCAGACGTGGTGCTGCTCACCGAGATCCGCGACCTGCTCAGGCAACGCTGAGCAATCGGCGAGGTTGCTTCCGACCCGTCCGCGATCGGGTCAGGTGGTCGTTGAGGGTGTTTCCGGACGACGCGATGCCGGCAGTGCACCACGCTGGTGCGCGGCGTGTTCGGCTTTGGTGCGTTGTTCGCGGTGTCCGTCACGTCGCCGATGGATAGAGACCGTTGCGCTTGACGCTGCAAAATCATTGACCGATCATCGATTGGTCTCAGGGAGTAAACCGTCGCGAAAAGAGGACAAGTCCCGCTCGCCGGTTTTTTTTGGTCTACAAGGGAGAGAATCCGCATGACTTCATTCAGCAGGCCGGCGACGCTGGTCGCCTGCGCCGTAGCCGCGCTGCTCAGCGGCGCCGGCATCGCACAGGACGGTGGGCAACTCGAGGAGGTGGTGGTGACCGGGTCGCGCCTCGTGGTCAACCCCCTCAACGCGCCGCAGCCCGTGCAAATCATCACCGCCGAACAACTCGAGCTGCGCGGCGTCACGTCGGCCGGCGACGCTCTCGAGAACATCCCGGCGCTGATCGCCTCCAACAACGTCGAACAGACGGCTCGCGACGGCCTTGCCGGACGTGTCTCGCTGAACCTGCGCAACATGGGTGTCAATCGCACGCTGGTGCTCGTCAACGGCCGTCGACATGTGGCCGGCATCCCGGGCAGTGCCGCGGTCGACATCACCACGATCCCCGCGGGCTTGATCGAGCGCATCGACGTGCTCACCGGCGGCGCTTCGGCGGTCTATGGCTCGGATGCCGTCACCGGCGTGGTCAACTTCGTCACCAAGACGGACTTCGTCGGCACCGAGGTCGAGGCACAGGCCGGTGGCTCCTTCGAGGGCGACGCGGGTCGGTTCTACGCCTCGCTCCTCCATGGCACGGAGTTCGCCGAAGGGCGCGGCAACTTCGTCATCTCGCTGGAGACCGAGAAGCGGCAGCTTCTGTACCAGGGCCAGCGCGACGCCACCCGCGGCAATGGCCTATGGACGCGTGACCAGAATCCGGCGCTGCGCTTCCAGGCGGGAGACCCGCTGCCCACGGGCGTGACCGCCGAGCGTGCGCTGGGTCTCACGATCCTGCGCGGCAGCACGCCGCGTTTCGCCAACACCCCGCAGTCGCTGCTGGATCGGGCGCGCAACGCGCCCGCCCGGGCATTTGGACCGAACCAGGTGTTCTCCGGCTCTGCGGTGCCGGGTTTGATCGGTCTCGACCTGACCCGTTACGGCTACGCCGATCCCGCCGGCTCTTTCCTGACCCTGCACGACACGGATCGCAACGGAGTCGATGACTGCCGTCAGAGCTTCAATGGCCGTCAGGGTTTCGGCTGCTGGATAGTCGACCCGACGACCGGACAGGTACGGCCCTTTCAGGACGGCATCTATCTCGGTACGTTCAACCAGCAGGGCGGCGACGGTGCGGCGCAGACCTTCGACGACTCCTCGATGACCCCCGATGTGGTCGGCAGCACCGTGAATCTGTTCGCCAACCTCGAACTGTCCGAGTCCACGCGTCTTTACGGCGAACTCAAGTACCACGATACGCGGGCGCGTGAGTACAACCCGTACAACAGCTTCGACGACTCCATCCCCATCTCGCTCGACAACCCGTACATTCCGGCGGCGCTGCGCGCCATCGTCAATGCCGAGATCGCCCGCGATCCGAGCGTGCGCAACACGGCCCAGTTCGTTGTCGGTCGCGACCACGTCGATGTGTTCGATCCGCTCATCTACAACGAGCGTGAGACCTATCGTGTGGTTGCCGGTGTCGAGGGCAAGTTCGCCGACAACTGGCGCTACGACGTGTCGCTCAACTACGGCCGTTCCGACGCGGTCTACCGCAGCGCCATCCGTCTCGAGGATCGCTTCTTCTCCGCCGTCGACGCAGTCATTGACCCGGCCACCGGCAAGCCGACATGCCGTATCAATCTCAACCCCAATTCGCGTGCGCCGATCTCGGCACTCACCCCGGGCTGGAACTTGCTGACGCGGCCGACGCTCACCGCCATCAACACCTTCAACCCGCGCGACAGGGTCTGCGAGCCGCTCAACGTCTTTTCGTACAACCCGGACGAGCGCGGCACCAACTCGTTCCTCAACTACATTGGCGAGGACGAGAGCCGGATCGAGCAGACGGTCGCGCAGGCGCTCGTCACGGGCGATAGCAGTGCCTGGTTCGAGCTGCCGGCTGGTCCGATCGCCGTGGCGGCGGGTGCCGAGTGGCGTGAGGAGAAGAGCCGCTTCATCAACGATCCCTACGAAGTCGCCGGCTATGCCTTCCAGTTCGCGAAGAGCGCGAACGTCAGGGGCAAGTACGACGTGTCGGAGGGCTTCGTGGAAGTATCCATTCCGCTGCTTGCCGACCTGCCGCTGTTCCAGGTGCTGAACCTCGATGCGGCTTACAGGGGCGGGTCCTACTCCACCTCCGGCAGCGCCGACAGTTGGAAGGTTGGTCTGCTGTGGTCGCCGATAGAGGACATCCGCATCCGTGCCGGCTTCTCGGAGACCATCCGCGCGCCAAACATCGGCGAGTTGTTCACACCGGAGACCGCGTCCACGTTCCGGCCGGTCGACCCCTGCGACCAGGCGAACCGCAACCGCGGCCCGTCGCCGGCCAACCGCGCGAAGAACTGTCTCGCGGATGGCATCCCGGCTAGTTTCACCGATCCGCTGACCGCGCGCTTTACGGGCGTGGTGTCGGGCAACCCCAACCTCGACCCCGAGACCTCGGAGTCCTACACCGTGGGTCTCGTGCTGCGGCCGCGCTTCCTGACGGGGTTCACGGCGTCGATCGACTACTGGAACATCGACATCAGCAACGCGATCGCCTCGATCTCGGCGCAGAACATCGTCGACGGGTGCTATGACGCACCGAGCCTCGACAACCAGTTCTGCAAGCTGTTCACCCGCAACCGCTCCGCCGGCAGCCCGACCTTCCTCGGGTTCAACTTCCTGCGCCAGTCGGATGTCAACTTCGCGGGTCTCGAAGTCTCGGGCGTCGACGTCGATCTGAACTACCAGTTCGTGACCGATACGATGGGTCAGTTCCGCATCGGCGTCAGCGGCAGCTACCTCGAGAAGCGCAACAACTACGAGTTCTTCGGCGAGCCCGACCGCGCCAACCCCGAGAAGCTGGAAATCAACAACCCCGAGTACGTGGTCAACACCAGCTTTGGCTGGTCGCGTGGTCCGGTGGCGGTGGTCCTCAACTCCACCTGGTGGGACCAGCAGCTCTATCGCTTCGTGGAGATCGAAACGCAGACCGACACGGTCGAGCCGTTCGCCCCTGCGGTCTGGCTGCACAGCATCACGGCGAGCTACGAGATCAGCGATCGCACGAAGATTCTCGTGGGCATCGACAATCTCGCCGACGAGAAGCCGTTCCGCACCGAGTACTCGATACCGGCGTCTGCCGTGGGGCGTGCGGCGTTTGTCCGCGCGAGCATGAAATTCTGAGTCTTTGAGTCACCCGGGCGACGGGCCGGCGTAGCCTTTACGGGTTACGCCGGCTCGGTCCGCTCCACGGCGAGGATGCGCACCACGGCGGCACGGCTCTTCGCCCGCCGCGCACCGACCTCACGACGGCTACAAATCCGTTCACGCTGGCTGCGGAGCGCGAGGGGTCAGGTGCCGAGTAGCTGCTGCGCGTGCCAGCGCAAATGGTCTTCGACGAAACTCTGGATGAAGAAGTAGCCGTGGTCGTAGCCGCCACGCATGTTCAGTTCCAGGGGCTGGCCGACCCGTCGACAAGACTCGGCAAACAACTCCGGCTGTAGCTGTTCCGCGAGGAATCGGTCGGCCATTCCCTGGTCGATCAGGAGCGGCGCCGGGAAGGGGCGTCGCTCCACCAGCACGCAGGCGTCGTACTCGGCCCAGCGGCTCTCGTCCTCACCGAGATAGCCCGAGAACGCCTTGCGTCCCCAGGGGCAGCGGATCGGCGCGCAGATGGGCGCGAAGGCTGAGGCGGAGCGGTAGCGATCGGGGTTGCGCAGCGCACAGACCAGCGCGCCGTGACCGCCCATGGAGTGACCAAAGATTCCCGTTCGCCGCGGATCCGCGGCGAATTGCCCTGCGAGCAGATCCGGCAGCTCCCGTGTCACGTAGCTGTACATCCGGTAGTGGCCTGACCACGGCTCCTGCGTGGCGTCGACGTAGAAGCCCGCAGCCCGGCCGAAGTCCCAACTCGCATCATCTCCGGGCAGTCGCACCCGCGGGCTCGTGTCGGGCGTGACCAGCATCAGGCCGAGTTCGGCCGCGACGCGTTGGGCGCCTGCCTTGATGACGAAAGTTTCTTCCGTACAGGTCAGCCCGGCGAGATAGTAGAGGACCGGTACGCGGCCCCGCCGTGCCTGCGGCGGCTCGTAGACCGCGAAGCGCATCTCGCTGGCGCACTCCCGCGAGTCGTGCGCGAAGAATCGCTGCATGCCGCCGAAACAAGCGTGCTCCGCGAGAAGTTTCACCGGCCGTCCCGCCGCTGCGTCGAATTCAACTGCTGCATCCGCCCGTACCTAGAACGTGACCACCGTGCGGATCGACTCGCCGGAATGCATGAGGTCGAAGGCCTCGTTGATCCGCTCGAGCGGCAGCTGGTGGGTGATCAGCGGGTCGATCTCGATCTTGCCACGCATGTACCAGTCGACGATCTTCGGCACATCCCGGCGTCCGCGCGCACCGCCGAAGGCCGTGCCCTTCCAGCTCCGCCCGGTGACCAGCTGGAACGGCCGCGTGCGGATCTCCTGACCTGCGCCGGCGACACCGATGATCACCGAGACGCCCCAGCCGCGATGACAGCACTCGAGGGCCTGACGCATCAGATCCACGTTGCCCACGCATTCGAAGCTGTAGTCGGCGCCGCCGTCGGTGAGGGCGACCAGATGGGGGACGAGGTCGCCCTCCACCTCGCGCGGGTTCACAAAGTGTGTCATGCCGAAGCGCTCGGCCAGCGCCTTGCGCCCCGGGTTGATATCGACGCCGATGATCTTGTCGGCACCCGCCATACGGGCTCCCTGGATGACGTTGAGGCCGATGCCGCCGAGCCCGAATACCACGACATTCGCACCGGGCTCGACCCGCGCGGTGTTGATCACGGCGCCGATGCCGGTGGTGACTCCGCAGCCGATGTAGCAGACCTTGTCGAACGGCGCGTCCTCGCGGATCTTCGCCAGAGCGATCTCGGGCAGTACCGTGTGATTCGCGAAGGTCGAGCAACCCATGTAGTGGTGGATCTTCTCGCCGCCTATGGAGAAGCGGCTGGTGCCGTCGGGCATTACGCCCTGACCTTGGGTGCTGCGGATGGCTGTGCAGAGGTTGGTCTTCTGCGACAGGCAGGACTTGCACTGGCGGCATTCAGGTGTGTAAAGCGGGATGACGTGGTCGCCCTTCCTGAGGGAGGTGACGCCGGGGCCGACGTCCACCACCACGCCGGCACCTTCGTGACCGAAGATCACGGGGAAGAGTCCCTCCGGATCGGCGCCTGAGCGCGTGAACTCGTCCGTGTGGCATACGCCGGTGGCGCGGATTTCGACCAGCACTTCTCCGGCGCGTGGGCCGTCGAGATCGACGGTTTCGACGACCAACGGCTTCCCGGCCTGATAAGCCACGGCGGCTCGCGTCTTCATGGTGCCCCTCCGACGGACGTGTTGATCCCCAGCCTAACCGATGCCGGACCCCGGCGGCACATCGCCCGGGGCCAGCGGGTGCGAGTCAGCGCAGTACCACCGTGCGGTTGCCGAACTCGAAAATACGACTTTCGGCGTGCCACTGAACCGCGCGATTCAGCACCACGCTTTCAATCTCGTTACCGAGGGTCGTCAGTTGCTCGGGGGTCAGGGTGTGATCGACCCGCTCGACCGCTTGCTCGATGATCGGTCCCTCGTCGAGATCTTCGTTGACGTAATGGGCCGTTGCGCCGATGAGCTTGACGCCGCGCTGGTAGGCCTGGTGATAGGGCTTTGCTCCCTTGAAGCCAGGCAGGAAGGAATGATGGATGTTGATCGCCCGGTCCTTCAGTTCGCGACAGGCGTTCGCGGTGAGGATCTGCATGTAGCGGGCGAGCACCAGCAGCTCGCCGCGATACGTCGCGAACAGGTCAAGCATGCGGCGTTCCTGTTCCTCCTTGCGCCCGGCCTCGATGGGCAGGTGATGGAAGGGCAGGCCGTGCCACTCGGTTAGGCGACGCTGTTCCTCGTGGTTGGAGACCACTGCCACGATGTCGACCGGCAGCGTACCGGTGCTCCACCGGTGCAGCAGGCTGTTGAGACAATGCCCTTGCTTCGACACTGCGATCACCACGCGGACACGGTCGGCCTGGTCACGCAACGTCCACTCCATGCCGAGGGGCTGCATCACCGCTCCGAACTGCTGCGCGAAGGTGGCGTGGTCGAGCGCTGCGCCGGCCGTCTCGAATACGATACGCATCACGGAGCGGTTGGAAACCGGATCGAGAAAGTGGTGTGCCTCAAGGATATTCGCGCCGCGCGATGCGAGATCGCTGGTGACCGCGGATACCACACCGACACGGTCTGGGCAGGAAATACGCAGGACAAAGCTGGGGCGGTTCACGACGAAGGACTCCTCTAGCTGCGGACAACACTACCGGCTGCGAGTGGCGCTGCCGGTCGTTCCGGGGGGCGTATTGAACCGCATGCCCCGCGGGAGTTAAACATAAACTGGCGGTATCGACCCGGCCTACTTGGTCCGTTGCCGGCCCGCGGAGAACGTCATCGTGCGAGCGAATGTCATGCGAGCAGGACTACGCAACCACCACCGTGGTCGCGCTGGCGTTGCGGCTCTGCACCGGTGAGCGGTTCGACCACGGTGCAGGGCGAGCCGACAGCGCGCCCGTTCGGACAGCGCCTTGGGTTGTGGCTGGGACCCGTGGTCGCCTTCGGCCTGCAGGCCTTCGCGCCGCCCGCGGGCCTCGATGGCGCGGCGTGGTGGGTGGTATCGCTAGCGGCGCTCATGGTCATCTGGTGGGTAACGGAGGCCATACCGATCGCGACAACGGCGCTGCTCCCTCTCGTCGCCCTGCCGCTGACGGGGGCAGCCTCGGTGCGCGATGCGGCGGCTCCCTATGCCGACCCGATCATCTTTCTGTTCATCGGCGGCTTCATGCTGGCCGCCTGCGTCGAGCACTGGCGTCTGCACGAACGCATAGCGCTCTCGATCGCTTCGCTTGCCGGCGGTCGACCGCTCGCGCTAGTGGCGAGTTTCATGGTCGCAGCGGCGGCGATCTCCATGTGGGTATCAAACACTGCCACAGCCCTGATGCTGGCGCCCATCGCCCTTGGGGCGGCGCGCGCGATGAGCGCAGACGGCCGGCCGGATGCCGTGCTGGGCGGCGCCCTGGTGCTCGGCGTGGCCCACGCCTCGAGCATTGCCGGCATCGGCACACCGGTCGGGTCGCCCACCAATCTCATCGCCGTGGGCTTCTTTGAGCGTGCCGGCGAACCCATGGCCTTCACCGATTGGATGGGGCGTGCCATTCCGCTGATACTGCTGTTGCTGCCACTCGCCTGGCTGCTGCTCTGTCTGCCGCTGCTGCGCCGGCCGCAGGTACCGTCGGCAGCTGTCGGTGCGCTGCTGCGTGATGCACTGGAGCGACTCGGCCCCCTCTCCGGACCGGAGCTACGCGTGGGGACGGTGTTCCTGCTGGTGGCGCTGGCATGGATGTTCCGCGTACAACTCAATGGCCTGCCTGGACTGTCTGGTCTCTCCGACACCGGAATCGCCGTCATGGGTGCGGTGGCGCTGTTTCTTTTGCCATCCGGTCGCGGCGGCGGCGAAAAACTCATCGACTGGCCTCGGGCCGAGCGGATTCCGTGGGGTATCCCGATCCTGTTCGGCGGCGGGCTGTCGCTGGCGGCGGCCATGGAGACTACGGGTCTTGCGCAGTGGATCGGCGCCTGGATCGCGGGTCTCGACGGTCTGTCGGTGTTCGGACTGGTCGTGTTGCTGGTGATCACCACCATCCTGATTTCAGAACTCGCCAGCAACGTGGCCACGCTGACCTCGATGCTGCCAGTGGTGGCCGCCGTAGCCGGCGCCACGGGCACGCCGCTGCAGACGCTCGCGTTTCCGGTGGCGATCGCCGCCAGTTTCGCCTTCATGCTGCCGGTCGCGACCGGCCCCAACGCCATCGCCTTCTCCTCGGGTGTGGTTTCGCTGCGGCGGATGCTGACCGTCGGTTTTGCACTCAACGTCGCTGCCGCAGTCGCCATCGTCGCCTTGCTGGGTCCCTGAGGTTGAACGGCTCCGGACTGTACGGACCGATTTACAGTCTTCGGTGACCCCGCTAGCATCCGGTATATCGGTGTTCTGCCGTCGCCCCATGGCTCTTCCCTCAAAACTCCCTTTGAGCTGATGTTCCGTTCCCCAGAACAGCGCGAGTTCTTCGACAAGATTCTGGAGCACGTTCGGGCACCTGAGCAGTTACGCTCGTTCGCCAAGGGCGTCGACGGTCCGCTGCTACTGGAAGGTGGATCCGGGCTCGGTGTGACCCGCGCCGGCCTGATGGCGGCGATCGAAACCGTCAAGGCGGGGATGAGGGTCGCGCTGGTGCTGCCCACGCCGAGCCTGCTCCGGCGCCTCGTGGACTCGCCCGACTTCAAGGAGCTGCTCCCGGAGGACCTCGAGTGGGCGGAATTCCCCGCGGTGCAGCCCGCCGGTGAATCCGAGGAGGTCGAGAACGCGATCGAGGCGCTGCGCGAGGTGCCGCTGTTGCTGTGCACCAGCGCCTGCGTCATCTTCGACCGGGTACTCCGCGGCCGTTACAGCGGCGTGACGTTCCGCGACTACCTCATCTTCGACCAGGCCGACCGGCTTCCGGAAGCCGCGCTCGCTCCAGCCGACTGCGAAATCAACGCCGGGGAGCTGCGTGACCTCGGAGTGAGCGGCAGCAACGCCCGTGATGTCGCCTCGCGGATTGCGCGAACGCCGAGCGCACCGGCTGAGAAGCGCGCTCTGGCCGCCCTGATCCTCGAGACCTTTGACGAACCGGCCGGCTACCACACGACGGTCTACGCCGCGGACTCCGGTCTCACCCTGCGCCACCGCATGCCCGGGCGGCTGCTGCGGCGGGTTGCGAACAACCCGAATGCGGCCTTCATCGGCGCATCGCTGGCCATCGGCGGTGCGTTCGACCATTTCAAACGTGCAATGGGCATCGCGAGTCACAGCAACATCTCGGCCATCATCGAACCCAAGAGTCATGGCACGCTGAATTGCCACCATGCCTCTTATGTCCCCCTCTCCGAGGACTGGTTTGCCACGCTGCGCAGCTGCGTCGCGCGCTCCGAGAAGCCCTGCCTGGTGCTGACCGCAGACGACCAGCAAACCCGCGCCATCGGCACCTTGTTGCCGGGGGCCACGCTGCGCTATGCGACCGATGCGGTACCAAAGGCTGCGGACGGCGCCGCGGCCGCGGACCACCACGAACCGGTGCTGATCGCCTCCGCCGAGTGGGGCGGCCTCGATGCTCCGGTCGAGTGGCGGACCATCATCATCTCGCGGATCCCCATCGATTCGTCCTGGGGGCACGACGAGGACGCCGAGGACTTCTACGTCGATCCGCGTAATAGGGCAATCCGTCGGGTCAAGAATCTCATGCGGCAGGGGGTTCGCAGCCCCGACGCGCAGTGCGACCTGCACGTGCTCGATCGTCGGGTTGGTCTTTTCGAGTCGATGGTGCCGACCCGTTTCCGAGTCGCCTGGGCGAAGCGCACCATACTCAGCGGCCTCGGCAACAAGGAGCAGCACGTTCTCGAGCGGGCAATTGCTGCCGAGCAACCGATGAAGGCAGTACGGGAAGAGGTCATCAAATCTTTGGGTAACCGCTGCATGGCCTGCAACACGGTGCCGAAGCCCGGGGTTCCGCTCGAGATCCACCTGTTGCGGGTCACTGCCGCACACCAGGTGCGGCTATCCATCAAGGAAGAGATGGCGATCCTTTGCATGTCCTGTCACCGGCTCGCCCATTCCGCCGACCCGCCGCTGTCCCTCGAGATGCTTCGCGGCTTCAAGGACATCGTCCGCGCGCGTAGCTGATACGCGTCCGGCCATGACAGGCCGGGGGCTTTTCAATATCCTGCCGATCAATGACGAGGAGATTCCGCCACGGCAACTCTGGGCGGCCGCAGCCTGCGCTGCCGGCGGCCCTGCAGGGCGTGTTCAGTCAGGCAGTCACGCTGCATCAGAAAGGGCGCTGGGCGGAGGCACTTGAGCTTTACGAACGCGTGCTGCGGACCGTGCCGCGGCACTTCGACAGCCTGCATTTCGCGGGCATCGCGAGCCTGCAAGCCGGTGACCCCGGTCGTAGTGTGGCGAGGCTGACAGAGGCTGTCCGCGTCAACTCCTCGGTCGCGGTAGCGTGGAACAATCTCGGTATCGCCTTCGGGCATCTCGGCCGGGTCGAGGACAGTGTCGGTGCATTCGATCGCGCACTTTCGCTGCAGCGTGACTACCACGAGGCGCGGGTCGCCTTGGGCAACGCGCTTCGCGCCCTGCGACGACATGCTGACGCGGTAGAGGCCTATCGGGCCGTGCCGGCGACTTACGTCGGTCATGTTGATGTGCTCAATAATCTCGGTGCATCGCTGCTCGATCTGAAGGAGCGCCGGGCAGCCATCGAGGTTCTTCAGGAGGCGGTGCGCCGGCGCTTCGATTTCGTGGAAGCTCACCACAACCTAGGTCGTGCCCTGGCCGACTCCGGTCGGTTCGCGGAGGCACTGGAAGCATTCGAGACGGCGATCCGTCTGCGGCCGGACTTCACCGATTCCGAGTTCGATCGCGGCAACGCCTTGCATGGATTGGGTCGCCTGCACGATGCCCTCGAGAGCCACCGCGTCCTGCTGCAGCGCGTTCCGGGGCATGTCGGCGCCCGGGTCAACATCGCCGCAATCCTGTTGGAGCAGGGGCATTTTCAGGACTCCCTGACTCTCTCGGACGCCGTGCTGGCGACGGCGGCTGATCTGCCTGCCGCGAGATGGAATCGTGCGATGGTCCATCTGCTGACCGGCAACTATCCGCAGGGCTGGAGGGATTACGAGTTTCGCTGGGAAGCCAAGCGGCTCGGAACACCTTTGGGAGCACCCGGAGCGTGGCGTGGCGGTGAGTCGATCGCTGCCCGTACGCTGCTTGCCACCCACGAGCAGGGCATTGGCGACACGCTGCAGTTTTGCCGTTACGGGCGGCTTGCTGCCGAGGCGGGCGCGCACGTGATCTTCGTTGTGCCGAGGCCGCTGGTGCGACTGCTGCAGGCACAGCCGTGGGTATCGGAAGTGGTTGAGTCCGGACAGGTCATGCCGTCCTTTGATCTGCACTGTCCGCTGATGTCGCTGCCGCTGGCATTTGGGACGACGCTGGAGACGATTCCGTACGGGAAGGAGGCTTATCTGCAGGCGCTGCCTGCGGATGTGGAGCGCTGGGGCCGTTGGCTGGAGGAGCGGCTGGGTGATACGTCGTCCGTCGGGTCGG
>JBILMF010000038.1:0-22029 GCA_044375655.1 Steroidobacteraceae bacterium
GAGAACCGCGGCTGGAGCTGCGCCAAGTACCTTCTGACCTACGAACGCACCGGCATCGCCGGCGTGAGCCGCTCCGCGGCTGCCGTCGCCGAACTGCGCCGCATCGCCGCCACGCAGCTTCGCCATGGCAGACCGCTCGCCGAGGACCCCCTGTTTGCGGCGCGGCTCGCACGCCTCGAAATCGACCTCGACAACATGCGCACCACCAACCTGCGCGTGCTGATGGCCTCGGGTGGTGGTGCGGCGCCGCTCGAGATGGGCGCCATGCTCAAGATCCGCGGCACCGAGATCCGTCAGGAGATCACCCGCCTCACGCGCATGGCGCTCGGCCCCTACGCGCAGCCATTTGTCAGCGGCGCGCTGGACGAACACCATGCCGATGACCCTGTCGGGCCCCCGGACACCGCGGCAGTCACTGCGCAGTACTTCAACTTCCGCAAGCTGTCGATCTTCGGCGGCTCCAACGAAGTACAGCGAGAGATCATCACCAAGTCGCTGCTGGAGCTCTGACCATGGATTTCACTCCCAGCCAGGACCGACAGATGCTCGCCGAAACCTTCGGTCGACATCTCGACCAGCGGTACACCATCACGGTACGCCGGCAGATCTGCGACTCGCCGCAAGGCTGGTCGCCGGAGCATTGGCGTGCGCTGGCCGATCTTGGGATCATCGGCGCATTGTTCGACGAATCGGTAGGCGGCTTCGGCGGCCGCGGCTTCGACATCGCGACGGTGTTCGAGCAGGTGGGCCGCGCACTCGTGGTGGAGCCCTTCCTCGGCACACTCCTCGGCGGCCGCGCGCTGGCGCTGGTCGGCTCGCAGCCAGACCTGCTGCAGGCGGCGATCGCCGGCGACAGCGTGCTCGCGTTCGCGTGCGAAGAGCCACACAGCCGCTACGACTGGTCGATCGCAAACACCCGAGCGCGACCCGTCGGTGACAGCTGGGCACTGAGTGGACACAAGGCAGTGGTGCCACAGCTCGAGGCGGCAACTCACGTAATCGTCAGCGCCCTCATCGACGGTCGCGGTCTCGGATTGTTCATCGTCGAGCGGTCCGGACGCGGCGTCGGCGTGCGCGGCTATCCGCTCATCGACGGTGGACGCGGCGGCGAGCTCTCGCTGGCAGACGCGCCCGCGGCACTGCTCGCCACCGACGCCGGCAACCTGCTGGAAGCGGTTGCCGCGGCGGGCGCCGTGGCACTCGCCTGGGAAGCGGTCGGCGTGATGGACGTGCTGCGCAAGTCCACTCTCGACTACCTGCGTACACGCAAGCAGTTCGGCATACCCATCGGCAAGTTTCAGGCGCTGCAGCACCGCATGGTCAATCTCGCCATCGAAATCGAGCAAGCGCGCTCCGCGGCAATCAACGCCGCCGCAGCTCTCGACGGACCCCGCGAAGAGCGGGAGCGCACGGCGGCAGCGGCGAAGTTCACCGTCAACCGCGTCGGCGCATTGGCGGCCGAGGAGTGCATCCAGCTGCACGGCGGTATCGGCATGTCCCGCGAGTTGCCACTCTCGCACTACGCCAAACGCGCGGTCCTCATCGGGCACCAGCTGGGTGACGAGGACCACCACCTGCAGCGCTTCATGGACCTGACGCGACAGCCGATCCAGGCCGTCTGACCCCGCCTGTCCCGCGCACGAGCCGCAGCTGCGGCGACCTGTTGACGCGAAGTACTTTGTGTTTTAAAGTACTTTCCGTCTATCGTGCTTCGTCTACAGCAAATTTCACAGGAGAACTTCGATGATTCAGGAAAACTCCGCGGTCAACGACACCGCGCCCGCCGACCTCGCCTACCTGCGCAAGCTCGCCATCGCCGGCAGGGACGCCCCGCTGATGGCGGGGCCCTACCTGGTTGCAGGCGGCGGCTGGTTCGGCCTCGCCAGCCTCACGCAATGGACACCGGTGCGCGAGCTGCTCGGACTCGGGGCCCCGCAGGCGGTACTCGCCTGGCTGTTCGCTTTCGCGGGCTTCGCAGTCACGCTCTTTGCGCTGCTGCGCCGCGACCGCGGCAAGGCCGAGAACCACAGCAACCGCGCGATCAATTCGGTCTGGTCCGGCATCGGCTTCGCCATCTTCGCCTTCTGGTTGGGAGTGGCCATCATGGCCTACCAGAGGGGCGACGCCTTCCTCATGAATACGATCAGTCTGCAGGTGCTCAGCCTGTACGCGGTCGGCTGGGTGGTCGCGGCGGCCGTGACCGGCCAAGGCTGGATGCGCTTCAACGCACTGATGGCATTGATCACTGTGCCCGTGCTCGGCCTGTTCGTCGGCAGCGGACACGAGTACCTCGTCTATGCGATCGCCCTCGTGCTGACCGCGGTGGTGCCCGGCGTACGCCTGATGCGCGCCGCGGCGGCGCCGCAGGACGGGGGCTGATGCCATGGGAGGCTTCGACATCAATGCCCTAGACGATGTCATCCACGGGCGCATCCGCCTCGGTGTGATGGCCTATCTCGTCGGGGCCGACACGGCGGACTTCAGCGCGCTCAAGTCGCACCTCGCCACCACGGACGGCAACCTGTCGGTGCACCTGCGCAAACTGGAGGAAGCGGGCTACGTCACCATCGACAAGAGCTTCAAGGACCGCAAACCACTGACCTCGGTCAAGCTCACCAGAGCCGGCCGTAACGCGTTCGTGAAGTATCTCGACTCGATCGCGAAACTAGTGCGCTGAGAGCATGCTGCCACCGTCACGGGCAGCCGGCGGAGTGGGCCTAATGCGCCGGACCGATGCGGATGTCGATGGTGCCCACTCCGTCGACACCGCCCTCCACCACATCGCCGGGGACCAACGCACCCACGCCCGCCGGGGTCCCCGTAAAGATGAGATCGCCGGGCTGCAAGGTCATCGAGTGCGACACGAAGGCGATGACCTCCGGGACGGACCAGATCAGCTGCGAGATGTCGGCGTCCTGACGGACGGTGCCATTGACCGACAGCCAAATGCGTCCGCTCGAAGGGTGCCCGATGAGCGCGGCCGGCACGAGCGGCGCACAGGGCGCCGATTGGTCGAACGACTTGCCCCACTCCCAGGGCCTGCCGGCATCACGCGCCTGCAGCTGCAGATCACGACGCGTGAGGTCGATGCCCACTGCATAGCCGAAGACGTGCTCATACGCCGCCTCGACGCCTATGTTCCGGCCGCCGCGCCCGATGGCGACGACCAGTTCGATCTCGTGGTGGAAGTTGCCGGTCTGCGGCGGGTAGTCGATGAGCGCGCCGCTGGGCACCAGAGCATCCGCAGGCTTCTGGAAGATGAAGGGCGGCTCGCGCGTCGGATCCTTGCCCATCTCGCGCGCATGCGCCTCATAGTTGCGACCCACGCAGTAAACGCGGCGCACGGGGAAACGGCTGTCGGTGTCGCGCACCGCCACGGATGGCTGCGCGGGCGGGTCGATGACGTACTTCAAGCTATCCTCTCCTCGCGGAAGAGACCCGTCGCCTGCTGCACGGGCCGATCGGAAAACGAAAACAGCACGGCGTCAGCGCTCGCTCGGTGGCGCACGGTCGCCCAGCTGGGTACGACGAACACATCGCGTGCCGACCACTCGATGGTCTGCCCGTCGATCTGCGTGCTGCCCTGCCCCTCGATCGGCGTGAAGACGGTCGCGTCGGTGCTGCGGTAGGGCTGCGAAGCGAAGCCGCCGGGCAGCAGCTGCATGAAGGTACCGATGGTCGGCATGGCGAATCCACCGGTGACCGGATTGACGAAGCGCAGCTTATAACCGTGGTACTCGTCGGGCGGTCCGTTGCGGCGCAGCGTCTCGAGCGCCTCGCGGGTCCGCTCGTAAGGGTAGCTGAACACCGGCGAGGTGAGGCTCCGTGGCTGATGATCCACCGGCAGCAGATTTGCCCCGAAACGCGCGAGGCTGTCACCGACGGGCCGCGTGACCGGCTGCTCTACGGCGCCGAGCTGCTCGGCAAACGAGGCGTCGAGCGCCTGCACCAGCGGGATGTCGAGGCCGTCGAGCCAGATGATCGGCTCGGCGGTATCGTTGCCGTGGTCGTGCCACTGCCACGACGGCGTGATGATGAAGTCGCCGGGGCGCATCAGCGTGCGCTCGCCGTCCACCGCCGTGTACGCGCCTGCACCCTCGAGCACGAAGCGCAGAGCGCTTTGCGTATGCCGGTGGCTGCGCGCGCGCTCCCCGGGCAGTACCAGCTGCAGGCCCGCATAGAGGGATGTGGAGATGCGCGACTGCCCCGGAAACGCGGGGTTTTCGAGCACCAGCACGCGCCGCTCGGCCTCCTCCACGGAAACGAGGCCGCCCGCCTCCATCAGCAGCGCACGCACCTCGGCGTAGCGCCAGTGCGCGGCACGGCAGCCGCTGGCCGGCTGCCTCGTGACGAGAGCCGCAAGCGACAGCCAGAGCGGCGCCAGATGACCCTTGCCCAAGCGCGCGTAGAAATCCTGACGGGCCCCTTCGGCATCGGGTGCAGAGGGCATCGCGTTCATTGACGATTGCTCCGGGTTGACGGTGTGCGTATCAGGGCAGGTCCACCGTGAGCGGATCGTAGCAGTAGAGCCATTCACGGCGGGAGCGCGCGATGTCCTTGCGCAGAAACGCAGCCCGCATCTCGGCCGCATCGGTGATGTGGAAGAGATCGCCGTGCTCCGAAGACTCGCGCACGATGCGGGCGGTACGCGGCGCGCGGTTGCGCTCGTAGCGACTGAGTGCAGCCCCGACCGGCTCGTCGGCATCGAGGCAGCGTGCGAGCACGGCGGCGTCCTCGATCGCCATCACCGCACCCTGCGCCATGTACGGCAGCGTCGGATGGACGGCGTCGCCGAGCAGCGTCGCGCGCCCGGTGCTCCAGCGCTCGCGCGGCTCGCGGCTGTTGAGCGCCCAGCGAAAGCACTGTTCATGATCCATGGCGTCGATGATCGTCTGTACCTCGGGGTGCCAGCCTGCGTAGTCGCGCTGCAACTCGACCCAGGGGCGTCGGGCAGTCCATGACTCCTCCTCCCAGTCGCGCTCGTGGCAACCGACGAAGTTGAGCAGCTCGCCGCCGCGCACGCAGTACACCACCGCGTGGTTCTTCGGCCCGCACCACACCGTGACCACGTGCCGCATGATCCCCGCGGGCAGCCGCTCTGCCGGCACCACGGCCCGCCAGGCGGCCTGACCGGTGTACACGGGCTGCGCGGCCCCAAGCACGTGGGTGCGGATGACTGACTTGATGCCGTCCGCGCCGACAAGGATGTCCCCGCGGACTTCACTGCCATCAGCGAGCTGCAGGCGCACGCCATCGGCGCACTCGGTGAATCCGGTCGTCCTCGCGGCCAGATGGATACTCTGCGGATCGAGCGTCTGCACGGTCTCGACCAGCAAGCGGTGCAGGTCGCCGCGATGTACATGGAAATACGGCGTGCCGTGCACCCGCTCGTGGGTGTCGTTCTCGTTCAGCGGGACGCGGTGCAGAATCTCGCCGGTGTCGTAGCGCCGGAATTCGTAGGCGAGCGGGCGCACGGCCGCCGCCTCGAGCTGCCGCCGCAGACCCAGCGAATCGAGCACCTTGACGGCATTCGCGCTCAGCTGGATGCCGGCGCCGACCTCGCCGAGCTCCGGCGATTGCTCGAACACCTGCACGCGGAAACCGCGCTTGAGCAGACAGGCCGCGGCCGTCAGCCCGCCGAGGCCGGCACCGGCGATCAGCACCGACCTCGTCGGCAAGGAGTTGGCAACGCCTGTGGTCATCTAACGCCTGTGGTCATCTCATGTCTGCCCCGATACACCATGGTCATCATCGCGTAACCCCGCCGGCAGCACCCGCCGAAGCGCCCGGACCCGTCCGCTTTCGCAAAACAACCGTCCGATTCTGAAAAAGCCCTGTGCGGCTGGTTCCCGCGAACCCGTTGCCGGCCGCGAAGCCGGATTGAAATGCCCCCTGCGGCACTGCATCCTGCGCGCCATGACCCGCCCGCCACCGTCGAAAGCCATCGGCGCGACGGAAAACTACACCGACGGCTTCATCCGCACGCTGCTCGCCGGACCTGCGGGGCGGCTGTCACAGGCTTTCGAGAACGCGTGGACTTCGCCGCACACCTCGCGTGTCGAGGCCAACGCCGAGCGCGGCGTGACGCGCTATCTCGTCGATCGCAACCTGCCGAACGCCTCCGGCCGCTACGAGCTCTTCAACATCCGCGACCAGATCCGCGTGGTGATCGAAGATCTGCAGAACAGCGGCCCACGGCTCGAGCGCGCACCCGGCGAGAACCTGATCTCCTTCCGTATCCAGCTCGCCGGCGAGTTCATCGCCGGAATGGGCAGTGGCGATCCGATCCATTTCCACTGCCCGCACCTCGGAGCGCGATTCCAGCCTCGCGGCACCTCGCTGCGCGTGTTCTTCCCGCCGGCGCCGCTCGCCCGCTCGGTCACGCTGTTCTGCACGCCGCAGTTCCTGCTCGGCAACCTGGTCACGGAGCGCGACACATTGCCCGTGCAGGCGCAGCGACTGCTCACCGCATCGGCTCCGGACTTCAGCTACTGCCGGCTCACCGTGACCGCGGAGATCATCGAGTGCGCCTCGGCGCTGCTCCACAACCCCGTCACCGGCCTGCTGCGGCTGCCCTACGCGGAGGCGAAGACACTCGAGCTGCTGACGCTCTGCGTAGCCGCATTCGGCCGTCTCGAGGAGGCGGCGGTGCAGCAGTTCTCCGAAGCCGACGTCGGGCGCTTCCATCGGGCGCGCGAGATTCTTGCGACCAAGTTCAGCCCGCCGCCGACCATCGCCTCGCTGGCCCGCGAACTCGCCATCAATGAAACCAAGCTCAAGAGCGGCTTCAAGGCGCTGTTCGGACATACGGTCTTCGAGTACGGTCACGAGTGCAGGATGCAGCATGCCCTGCATCTGCTGCGCGACAAACGCATCCGCATCAGCAAGGTCGCCGAGGCGGTCGGTTACCAGCACCAGGGCACATTCGCCTCGGCATTCAAGGCCCATTTCGGCATCAGGCCCAAGGACGTCAGGCATCCCCCCGAGCCGGAGATCGCCGGCAGCGCCAACCACTCCTGAGCGGGGCGCAAGTCACCGGCAAGTCCGGCACCCGGTCGCGAAAACCGGCCGTCAGCGCCGGGCGCGCAGTTCCTGCAGGCTGGGCACGAAAAGGTCGGGCGTCAGCGCCTCGTCGGCGACACCGGCCGGTCCGTAGGCCGCAAGGTCGGTAATGCCCGCAGCCGCCAGTACCTCGTCGTCGACGAAGAAATTGCCGGTGGTCGCCCGCGGATCGGCAGTGAGCACATGCCAGGCGGCGTCGGCCATGATCTGCGGCGAACGCAGCGGACCGAGTTCGAGACGGCGGCCGATCTCGTTCATGGCGGCCGTGTCGATGGCGGTACGCGGCCACAGCGCGTTCACGCCGACCCGGCCACGCAGCTCGGCGGCGGCACCGAGCACCAGCAGGCTCATTCCGTATTTCGTGATGCTGTAGGGCGCATGCGGCGCAAACCAGCGCTCCTCGATGGAAAGCGGCGGCGAGATCGACAGCACGTGCGCATGCGACGAGCGCAGCAGGTGAGGCAGGGCGCACTGCAGGGTGGCGAGGCTGCCGCGGACGTTGACGCCATGCATCAGGTCGAAGCGCGACAGCGGCGTGTCGGCGACGCCGCTGAGACGCACCGCGCTCGCGTTGTTGACCACGATGTCGAGGCCGCCGAACTCCTCGACCGCGCGTGCCACCGCCGCGGCGATCTGGGCCTCGTCGCGGACGTCGCAGGCGATCGGCAGCGCACGTCCCCCGGCTTCGACGACAGCCGCCGCCGCAGTATGGATCGTTCCCGGCAGCGATCGGTGCGGGGTATCCGTCTTGGCGACGATCGCCACGTTGGCGCCGTCGCGCGCGGCGCGGCAGGCGATGGCGAGCCCGATGCCCCGCGATGCCCCGGTGATCAACATCGTGCGCCCTTCCAGCGACCTTGCCATACGCCTCCCTCCGTGCGCCTGGGTCTTGAGAAGGACTCAAGTTTAACGATACCTTCGGCGCTTGACCCGGCTTTCGCCCATCAACCCTCAATGATTGGACACCCGAGGAACCAACCATGCGCACAGATTCCATCGCCGATCTGCTTCGCCATCAGGCGGCGCGGCAGTCCGCGCGGCAGGGCCTCATCGAGCCCGCCCGCACCTGGAGCCATGCCGAACTGGACGAGGCGACCAGCCGCGTCGCCAACGGTCTGCTGGCCGCGGGCGTTGGGCGCGGCGACACGGTGGCCTGCCTGACCAAGAGCCTCACCGCGTGCCTGCTGCTCGCGGTTGGCGCGGCCAAGTGCGCCGCCGTCTCCGTGCCCCTCAACTGGCGACTGAAGGCCGCCGAGATCGACTACGCCATTCGCCTGGTCCGGCCGAAAGTGCTGGTCATCGACGGCAGTTTCGCCCCTATCGCCGCCGAGCTCGCGCTGCACGAACGGATGCTGCTGCTGTACGTCGACGGCGACGCAGCGGCCACCGACTTCACGGCGTGGTGGGCCACACAGCCGGCCGGCGATCCGGCCGCGTCGGTCGCACCGACCGACGTCGCGTTCCGCATGTTTTCTTCGGGCACCACCGGACGGCCGAAAGCGGTGTCGGTCACGCACGAGGGCGTGCTCGCGCACGTCCGCAGCTGGACCGGCCCCTTCGGCATGCGCGAGGACGACACCGTACACCTCAACGTGCTGCCGACCTTCCACGTGTCAGGCCTCGTCAACGCGCTGTGGGTCCTCGGCATCGGCGGCACCGTGGTCACCCGCGCGCAGTTCGATCCGGCGGACTTCCTCGCCTCGATCGCCCGTTACCGCGTGACCGATACCTTCGTGGTGCCGACCATGCTGGGCGCGCTCATCGCCTCACCGGCCTATGCGACCACCGACCTCTCCAGCCTGCGGTGCATCGCCTACGGCGGCTCGCCGATCGCGCTCGAGCTGCTCTCGAAATGCGTGCGCACCCTGCCCTGCGACCTGAGGCAGGTCTACGGCATGACCGAATCCTCCGGCTGTATCTCGCTGCTGCAACCCGAGGACCACCGTCGCGGCATCGACGAGCCGGGCATCCTGCGCGCCGCCGGGCGTCCTGCGCCGCACGTCGAGATCCGCATCGTCGATCCGCGCGGCGGCGGCGACTGTGCCGATGGCCAGGTCGGCGAGATCTGGGTGCGTTCCAGCCAGAACTTCGACGGCTACCACGAGGATCCGGCGGCCACCAGCCAGACCTTCCCGGAGGGCCGCCCGGGCTGGTACCGCACGGGCGATGCAGGCTACCGCGGCGACGGACTGCTGTACGTCAGCGATCGCATCAAGGACATGATCATCACCGGCGGCGAGAACGTCTATCCGGTCGAGGTCGAGCAGATCCTCGCCACCCACCCGGCGGTACGCGATGTCGCGGTGATCGGCGTCCCGGACGCCACGTGGGGGGAGAGCGTGCGCGCCTGCGTGGTGCTGCGCCCGGGCGTCAGCGCGAGCGCGGAGGAGCTCATCGCCTACACGCGCGAGCAGATCGCCCACTACAAATGTCCCAAGTCGGTGCTGCTGGTCGAGGAGATACCCCGCAACGCCAGCGGCAAGATCCTCAAGACCGTGTTGCGCGAAAAGTACGCCTGAGCCGTCGCAGTCCGCCGGCCGCCGTCTTCCCCGGCGGCGCGGGCTGCTCGGCATCGACGTAGCGGCAAAGCATCAGCCGGGTCTCGCGCCGCAGGGCGCGGGCCTCCTCGGCGGGCAGGTACTCCAGATTGTCGACCAGCACCGCCATGACCATGCTGATGGTCCGACCGAGCTCGAGCGCCCGCGGCACGGCGACACCTGGCCGCAGCGTCCGCAGTTTGGTGGCGATCAGCGCCGCCGTCGCCTCGCGCTGCTGGCGCGTGAGTTTCCAGATGAGCGGATGCCTCTGGTACGCGAAGAACACCGCGAGCAAGCCGCCGTGACGACGCCACACCGCAGCCATGCGCCGCTCGAGCGCATCGAGGTACCCAGACAGGTCGAGCCCCGCATCCTCGGCGCGGCTTTCGAAGGCAGCGCCCTCATCGGCGAGGGCGCGCTCCAAGGCCGTGAGGATCACGGAGGTCATGTCCGGAAAGAAGTGGTACAGGCTGCCGATACGGATGGCCGCCGTGCGCGACAGGTCATCCATGGTGATCTCCTCGCAGCGCTTTCGGGACAGCAGCAGTTCGAAAGCATCGAGGACGTCGGTGACGCGCTGTACGCCGCGTTGCTGGCTCGGACGCCGCCGCAGGCTGGCGAGCCCGAGACGCTCGACGTCGGTCCGCCGCGGCGAGCGCGTCGCCACGCCCGCGGATTGCCGCCGCCTCATGCCGGACACTCCGCCGGTCGCTCGAAGTTCTTGCCTGTCACCTCGCGAGCCCTCCCCTTATACTTGACGCTTCCTCAACTACGCTGGCAGTGTCGGAAAGCCATGATCGATCTCCAGCCATGAGGCAGGCGTGAGCAACCCCGCGGCCGCTGCCTCCCCTGTCGCCTCCCTGTGGGCGGCCGGAGCCATTTTCCTCTGCGCCGAGGCTGGCGGCTACCTCATGCCCCTGCTCCTCGAATCCGTGTCCCGCACCTACGGGATCGGCGAGGCGGCGGCCGGGGGCGTCATGGCGCTGCAACTCGCGGCCTTTGCCGTGGCCGCCGTCGGCCTATCGCCCTGGGTGGCGAGCTTCAGCCCGCGCCGTGGAGCACTCCTCGCTCTCGGCCTCGTGATCGCTGGCAACCTCCTCAGCACCATCCAGCCCCACCCTGCGCTGCTGGTCGGCGGCCGTCTCCTGACGGGTTTTGGCGAGGGCTTCGCGGCGGCAGTGGCCACCGCCTCCATTGCGCGGACGCACGATCCGGACCGCGCGTTCGCCCGCGTGTTCACGGCGGTCGTGCTGATGACGCTGCTCATCTTCCTGGTGCTGCCCACGCTCATGGCCGGGCAGGACGCGCGCCGGCTATTCGCCGCCATCGCCTGCCTGCCGCTGCTCGCGCTACCCGCGGTGGCCTGGCTGCCGGATCAGCCAAGCGGCGCCGCCCCGGCCCGCTTCACTGCCGCGGGCGGCTCTCTGACAACGGCGGCGCTGCTGCTGTGCGCGGCGCTGATGCTCTACTCGGTCGCCGCCAACGCCTACTGGGTTTACGTGGAACGCATTGCCACACACATCGGCATGACCCCGGCCGCCTATGGGCAGGCCTTCGCGATCGGCACCGTCGCGGCGCTCGCGGGTCCGGTGGCAGCCGAGCGTCTGGGCACTCGGTTCGGCCGGTTGCCCCCGCTGGTGATCAGCTGCGTGCTCGTAGGTGGGGGCGGCTGGCTGACCACGCATGCCGCGACGCCGTTCCTGATGGTCTGCGGACTCAGCATCTCCAGTGCCGCCTTCCTGTTCGGTACGCCGTACTTCCTCGGACTCGCCGCGCAGGTGGACCGCTCCGGCCGCATCGCCGCCGCGGGGCGTGGCTTCAATGCCGTAGGTTCGGCGCTGGCCCCCGCTCTGGCGGGCGGCGTACTCGGCCTCACCGGCGCCTACAGCAGCATCGGCTGGACGTCGCTTGCGGCCGCGGCGCTCGCGCTCGGGCTGGTGCTGCTTTGTTTCCGTCGATCCGCTGCCTCTGCGGACTGACAGACGGACGGACTCTGGCCGTGGCACGCACCCCCCATCCCCCTCGCTACTCGGCCTGGCGTCTGGTTCGCGAGGGCCTGCGCGACCAGCAGGGCTGGACGCCCGCCTGGGAGGATCGTGATCCCGAGGACGGGTACGACGTCGTCATCATCGGCGGCGGCGGCCACGGCCTCGCGACCGCCTACTATCTTGCGAAGACCCACGGCGTCACGCGGGTCGCCGTGCTCGAGAAAGGCTGGATCGGCGGCGGCAACACGGGCCGCAACACCACCATCGTGCGCTCCAACTATTTCCACCCGCCGAGCGCCGCGCTGTACGACCTGTCCGTGTCGCTCTACGAAACGCTCGCCACTGAGTTGAACTACAACATCATGTTCTCGCAGCGCGGCATGATGGAAATCGCGCACAATCAGGGCGAACTCGAGTTCATGACCCGCGCCGCCAACGCCATGCGCATCAGCGGGGTAGACATCGAGATCCTCGATCGCGCGGAAACCCTGCGTCGCGAGCCTTTGCTGGAGCGGTCAATGCAGATCCGCTGGCCGGTGTGCGGCGCGCTGCTGCAGCGGCGCGCCGGCACTGCCCGGCACGATGCGGTGGCCTGGGGCTACGCGCGCGCTGCGGCGGCGCGTGGCGTGCACATCATCCAGAACTGCGAGGTGCGCGGCTTCGTGATCGAAGCCGGACAGGTGCGCGGGGTCGAGACCACGCGCGGCACGATCCGTGCGGGCAGGGTCGGTGTCGCCGTCGCCGGAAACTCCACGGTGCTCGCCCGCCTCGCCGGCTTCGATCTGCCGCTGCAGAGCTACACCCTGCAGGCGATGGTGAGCGAGCCCGTCAAGCCCTGCCTGAACGGGGTGGTCCTGTCGACTTCGACCGGTGCGTACATCAGCCAGTCCGACAAGGGCGAACTCGTCATGGGCGGCAATCTCGATCGCATCCCCTCCTACGCCCAGCGCGGCAGTTTCCGTGTCACGCAGTCGGTGGTCGCCTCGCTCCTCGAAATCTTCCCGGCGTTTGCCAACCTGAAGCTGATGCGCCAGTGGGGCGGCACGGTCGATACCTCGCCGGACAACTCACCGATACTGGGCCCCGCGCCGCTCGCCGGCCTCTACCTCAACTGCGGCTGGGGCACGGGCGGCTTCAAGGCGATTCCCGCCGGCGGCACCCTGTTCGCGCATCTTCTTGCCACCGACCGCCACCATCCGCTGTCTGCACCCTTCGACTACCGCCGCTTCGCACGGGGCGAACTGGTCGACGAGGGTCATGCGGGCGTGGCCCACTGAGAGCCGCACGATGCAACTCCTGCCCTGTCCTTTCTGCGGCCCGCGCCCCGACATAGAGTTCCACTTTGCAGGCGATGCCGGCAAACCGCGGCCGCCTCGCGAATGCAGCGACGCGGAGTGGGCGCACTATCTGCTGATGCGCGAGAACCGGCGCGGTGCCTCGCGGGAGTTGTGGATCCACTCGGCCGGATGCGGCCGCTGGCTCGAGATCGCCCGTGATACGGCCAGCCACGCGGTCGAGTCCGCAGGGGCGATGCGCACGTGATGCGGGGTGCCGCATGAGCGCAGGACGTCGACTGCCGACCGGCGGCGAGATCGATCGCAGCCGGCCGCTGTCTTTCTGTTTCGAGGGTCAAACCCTCTCGGGATACGCCGGCGACACCGTCGCCTCGGCGCTGCTTGCCGCCGGCGTGCAGGTGCTGGCGCGCAGCTTCAAGTATCACCGGCCACGCGGCCTGCTCGGTGTCTCGCACGAAGAACCGAACGCGATTCTCGACCTGCGGGTCGGCGAACGTCACGATCCGAACGCGCGCGCCACGCTCGAGCCGCTCGAGCAGGGCATGCAGCTCACCCCGATCCATGTCCTCGGCAGCGTCCGGCATGATCTGCTGGCACTGCTCGACCGCTGTGCGCGCTTCATCCCGGCAGCCTTCTACTACAAGACCTTCATGTGGCCGGGCTGGCTCCTCTACGAAGGTCTCATCCGCCGGCTGGCGGGACTAGGCCGCGTCGATCCGCGCTCCCGTGTCGATGGCGCTGCGCATCGACATCTTGCCGTCGATCTGTGCGTGATCGGCGCGGGGCCTGCGGGTCTCGCCGCCGCCCGCGCTGGC
Source organism: Steroidobacteraceae bacterium (assembly GCA_044375655.1). Lineage (GTDB taxonomy): Bacteria > Pseudomonadota > Gammaproteobacteria > Steroidobacterales > Steroidobacteraceae > UBA964. The sequence continues at coordinate 13,698 of JBILMF010000038.1, forward strand.
CTTGCGGCGGGGCGCAGCGTACTGCTAGTCGAACAGCGCTCCCGCGTGGGCGGCTCGCTGCTGTGGTGTGACGCGCGCGTCGATGGCGAGGCGGGTGCAGACTGGGCACAAGCGCTGCGTGACGAGCTTGCGCGCCTCGGTGTACGGATCATGACGGGGACGACTGCAGTCGGCCTCTACGACCACCAGTCCGTGGTGTTGCATGAGCGATCCCAATCCGCCGGTGGACGCATCACGCTGGTGCGCGCCGGGCGGATCGTCCTCGCGAGCGGCGCCATCGAGCGGCCGCTGCTGTTCGCGGACAACGACCGCCCCGGAATCATGCTTGCCGATGCCGCGCTCGAGTACCTGCGCCGCTACGCCGTCCGCGCCGGCGAGCGCATCGTGTTCGCCACCACCAACGACACGGCGTATGCGGCTGCCCGCGCCTTTGTGTCGGCCGGTGCCCGCTGCACGATTGTCGACGCGCGTGCCGCGGCGGCGCCGATGCAGGCGGCCCGGCTAGCCGGCATCGAGGTGTGGGCCGGCGAGCGTGTTGCGCAGTCGCTCGGCAAACCCGTACTCACGGGCGTCAGACTCGTCGGCGGGCGGGTGCTGCCCGCCGATCTGCTCGCGGTCTCGGGCGGCTGGACACCTCTCATCCATCTCTACTGTCAGGCGCGCGGCAAACCGCGCTGGGATGCCGCACGCGGCATCCTGCTGCCCGGCGAGCCGGTACCGGGGATGGTCTGCGCCGGCGCGGTGAACGGTGCCGCCTCGCTCGCCGCCGCGCTGGCGGAAGGGACACGCGCCGCCGGGGAGGCAGCCGCGTTCGACGTACCTGCCGGCGAGGACCCTGGCTTCGACTGGGGAACGCCACCGGACACGAGCATGGCAACCGGCAAGCGGCGTGTATGGGTCGACCTGCAGCATGACGTCACCGCGAAGGACATCGCGCTGGCGGTGCGCGAGAACTTCCGCAACCCCGAGCACCTCAAGCGTTACACCACGCTCGGCATGGCGAATGACCAGGGGCGCACCTCGAACATCAACGGACTCGCCCTGCTGGCGGAACTGACGGGCAAGCCGCTCGCCGAATCGGGGGTCACCACCTTCAGGCCACCCTTCCTGCCCGTGCCGTTGGCCGCCGTGGCCGGCATGCAGCGCGGCGCGCTGCAAGCGCCGCTGCGGCGACTGCCGGCTGAAAGCGTGCATCGAGCGGAGGGCGCGGAACTGCGCGAGTACGGCAACCTGCTGCGGCCCGCGTTTTACGGCAATCCGGCGGACGCGCTGCAGCGCGAGTGCGTCGCAGCGCGCGCGCGCTGCGTAATCCTCGATGCCTCATCGCTCGGCAAGATCGACATCATCGGTCCGGACGCCGCCGCCCTGCTCGATTTCGTCTCCTACACGACCATGTCGACGCTTGCGCCAGGACGTTTGCGCTACGGACTCGCGCTCGCCGAGAGCGGCGCCATCTACGACGACGGCGTGGTGCTGCGGGTCGCGGCCGACCACTTCGTCGTCTCGTGCTCCAGCGGTCACGTGGCCGCGATGGTCGCCCACTTCGAGGCGTGGCGGGAGGATCGCTTCGATCTCGCACGAGTGTTCGTCCACGACGCGACACCGCACTGGGCGACGATGGCGATCTCGGGTCCGCAGTCGCGCCGCGTCCTCGAAGCGCTGGAGCTCGGCGTCGACCTGCACGATGCCGCCTTCCCGCACATGAGCGCCCGCGACGGGATGTTCATGGGCGGCCCGGCACGTATCGCGCGGGTGAGCTTTACCGGCGAGCGCAGCTACGAGGTGTCGGTGCCAGCTGGCCTCGCCGGCCAGCTCTGGCGAGGAGCGCGGGCGGCAGGCGCGGAGCCGCTGGGCGTCGAGTCACTGGGCGTGCTGCGCTGCGAGAAGGGCTTCATCTACGTCGGCATCGACACCGACAGCGAAACCATGCCGCACGACATCGGCATGGGTCGACCGCGCGAGAAGCGGGTCGATGCCTACCTCGGCGATCGCTCGCTGTTCACGCCGGCGGCCTGTCGCGACGGACGCCGCCAACTGGTCGGCGTCGCGGCGGCGGGCAAGCAGCCGCTGCCCGTCGGCGCCCATGCCCTCTCGCGGGCAGGCAACCGGCCGCGCAGCATCGGCTGGATCACCAGTAGTTACCCGAGCGCCGCGCTCGGTCGGCCGGTGGCGCTCGCTTTGATCGAGAACGGCGCCTCCCGGCACGGCGAGATCCTCGAGTTCGAGCATTTAGGCAAGCTCAGCCGCGGCACGCTGGTGGCGCCGTGCTTCCTCGACCCGGCGGGGGAACGACTGCGTGTTTGAGCGTCGCGATTTCTGGCCCGCACCGCCGGCATGGCACGGGGCGCGGATCGAGCGTGCGGACCTGCGGGTCATGGTGAGCGTGCCCGCCGCGATCTGGCGCCTGAGCGGCAACCTCGCGCCGCTGCTCGACGCGCAGGGAGCAGTGCCGGTGCTCGGGCCGCGACAGTCGCACGATGGGCCCTGCTATGCCCTGCGTCTTGCACCGGACAGCGTGTTGCTGGTCCGCGAGGCCGCCGCCGCCACCGCGCTGCGCCCGGGCTGGCACCCGGAGGGCGCAGCCCTGAGCGAGCTCACCGACGGTATCGTATGCATCGATATCGATGGCGCCCGCGCCGCGGCCATCATGGCGCTCGGCAGCGAGTACCCGTTCGAATTGCCGGCAGCGGCGGGGTATCCGGAGGAATCCGCCCGCCTGCTGTTCGCGGGGTTGCGCGTTGCCGTGCTGCGCCGCAGCGGCGGCTGGCGGCTGCATGTGGAACGGCCATGGGCGTCGGCGCTATGGCAATGGCTTTCGGCGCACGCGGCCTGAGGGGCCACAGGGAATCGACTCAATGAAATCACACTACCGGGTGGTGGTCATCGGCGGCGGCATCGTTGGTACGAGCGTGCTCTATCACCTCGCGCGTGCCGGCTGGAGGGATATCGCGCTGGTCGAGCGCGCCGAACTCACCGCGGGCTCCACCTGGCATGCGGCAGCGGGCTTTCACGCGGTCAACGACGATCCGAACATCGCCGCACTGCAGGGCTACACCATCGGCCTCTACGGCGATATCGAGCGCGAGAGCGGACAGAGCGTGGGCCTGCACATGACCGGTGGCGTCAGCCTCGCTGCCTCGGAGGAGCGCTGGCAGATGCTCAAGGCAGAGCGCTCGATGTACGAGACCATGGACATGGAGACGCATCTGGTCTCCCCGGAGGAGATCCGCCGGATGTGTCCGCTGGTCGATACCCGCGGACTCAAGGGCGGCCTCTACGACGCGCACGAGGGCTATGTCGATGCGCATGGCGCCACGCACGCCTTTGCCATCGCCGCGCGGCGCCGTGGCGCCGACGTCATCCTGCGCAACCGCGTGCTCGAACTGCAGCAGCGCGCGGACGGCAGCTGGGAGGTGATCACCGAGCAGGGACGGATCGTCGCCGAGCACGTCGTGAACGCCGCCGGCCTCTGGGCGCGACGCGTCGGCCGCATGGTCGGCGTGGAGCTTCCGGTGGTGCCGATGTCGCACCACTATCTCGTCACGGACGACGTGCCGTTGCTCGCAGCGCTCGATCGCGAGATCGTTTCCGTCACCGACCTCGAAGGCTTCACCTATCTGCAACCGCTCGGCAAGGGTGCGCTGCTCGGCGTTTACGAACGCGATCCGCGCCACTGGCAGGAAGACGGCGCGCCCTGGGATTTCGGCATGGACCTCCTGCCGCCCGATGTCGAGCGCATCCTGCCCGAGCTCGAGATCGGTTACGCGCGTTTCCCGGCCCTCGCCGAAGTCGGCATCAAGCGCTGGGTCAACGGCGCCTTCACCTTCACTCCCGATGGCAACCCGCTGGTTGGTCCGGTGCCGGGGAAGCGCAATCTTTGGGTGGCCTGCGGCTGCATGGGCGGTTTCTCGCAAGGCGGTGCCATCGGACTCACGCTCGCGCAGTGGATGGTCGATGGCGATCCGGGCCACGACGTGTTTGGCATGGACGTCGCACGCTACGGCGCGTTCGCCTCGCAATCACGCTACCTGCGCGACACCACTCGGCAGTTCTACGCGCGCCGCTTCGTGATCTCCTACCCGAACGAGGAACTGCCTGCCGGCCGTCCCCTGAAGACCTCCCCCGTGCATGACCTGCTCGCCGCCGACGGCGCGCGTTTCGGCTGCAACTGGGGCATGGAGACGCCGCAGTACTTCGTCTCCGGTACCGCGATGTTGCGCAGCGACGGGTCGGGCCGCGCCCCGGTGGAGCCAGACGCCTTCGTCGAGGATCTCACGGTACGTCGCTCCAACGCCCATGCGTTAGTCGCGGCGGAGGTCCGCGCGGTACGCGAGGCAGCGGGCATGTTCGACGCCTCCGTGTACGCACGCTACGAGGTGAGCGGCCCCGGCGCAGAAGCCTGGCTCGATCGTCTGCTCGCCTGTCGGCTGCCCGCGGTGGGCCGTGTGCGCCTCGCGCCGATGCTGGGGCACGGCGGCAAACTGATGGGTGACCTCACCATAAGCCGGCTCGCCGTCGACCGCTTCTGGCTGATCGGCTCCTATTACTTGCAGGAATGGCACGGCCGCTGGTTCCATGAGCAGTTGCCGGCGCGCGGCGTGGAGCTGCGCAACCTTTCCGACACCTGGACCGGTTTCGCACTCTCGGGGCCGCTTGCCCGCGACATCGTGCAGCCGCTGGTCGAGTGCGATCTCGGCAACGCCGCGTTCCCGTTCATGACCGTCGCCGAAGTGGATGTCGGGCTGGCGCGCGCCGTCGTCGCGCGCCTCTCGCTGACCGGCGAACTCGGCTACGAAATCTACGTCCCGGTGGGCGGGCAGCGGGCGCTGCTGCACGCCCTGATGGCCAGCGGTCGCGAGCGCGGCCTGCGCCACGTCGGCAACCGCGCGCTCGATTGCCTACGGCTCGAGAAGAGTTACGGCATCTGGTCGACCGAGTTCACGCAGTCCACAACTCCCGGAATGTGCGGTCTCGATCGTCATGTCGCCTTTGACAAGCCGGGATTCATCGGCCGCGACAGCGCACGGCGCGAACGCGACGCACCCTCGAAGCGCGTGCTGGTGACTCTGGACATCGAGGCCGTGGACGCCGATGCCTCTGGCTTCGAACCAGTGAAGTTGGATGGTCGACTGGTCGGGTACACGACCTCGGGCGCCTATGGCCACTGGGTTGGGCGCAGCCTCGCCCTCGCCTACGTCGATCGCGATGCAGTGGCCGCGGTGCACTCGGTCGCCGATGGCTCCACGATCCTCTCCGTCGACGTGGTCGGCGAGAGGCGGGCGGCAAGGCTGCTGTCGGCGCCCGTGTTCGATCCGCAGGGGACGCGGATCCGCTGCTGAGCGAGCGCGGCGGCCAGCGCCGCCGGGACCTGCACCGGAAAATCGAGGAGTTGCTGCGCGAACGCCTTGCCCTGCGGATCGATACGCAGGCTCGCAATGCCGCCGCCGCCCAGCGCGTGCTCCAGCAGGAAATTGAAGCCGCCGATCCCGGGCAATTCCCAACGTGTGACCCTGCCGCGCGCAGGATCGAGCACATGAGCCATGTACGCGGCGACTGCCTGCTCGGTGAGCGCTGCGCGCAGCCAAGGCAGGTGGCTGCGCTCGCGCGCGATAACGCCGATATTGGCGTGGTCGCCCTTGTCGCCGGAGCGCGCGACCGCCAGCCAGAGGAGCGGCACCATGGTGTCGCCCTCGGCGGTCGGACCGCGAGGCTGCGCGCGCAGCATCGCGGGATCGAAGCCGCCGGCAACCGGAACCGCCACCGGTCGCGCGTCGCCGTCGATATCCACACACACGGTGACGAGTGACTTCGGCACCAGGCAGGAATGCAGGCGTACCCGCGGACTCTCCTTCGGGCGGCCGCCGATGATGCCGGTCAGGCCTGGCGCCATCCCGGTCGCGGCTTGCGCGATCTCGCGCGCGAACAGGCGCAGCGCCCGCTTGTCGTCATGCACACAGGCGATCTTCACCACCACCTCACGGGTCGTGGCCGGGCGGGCGTTTGCGCCGTAGATCGCCTCGGCGCCCAGCACCTCCACGTCGCTGCCGCGCAGGTCAGGGAGACCCGCCTCCGCGAGCAGGCGGCGCACGCGCTCGAGGATGGCCTGTGCCACGCGCGCCCCCTTGCGCGGCGCGTCGATGCCGCCGATCAGGAAGGTCGCGGTGATTCGCTGACCATCGAGCCAGGTCGCACTGCACTTGTAGGTGGCTGTCGGCGGCAGACCGCGCGCGCCGCTGACCAGCACACGGTCAGGGCCGACCTGCTCGAGGCGCACCGTCGTGAAGTCGCAGACCACGTCGGGCAGCAGGTAAGCTCGCGGATCGCCGATCTCATAGAGGATCTGCTCGCCGACCGTATGCGTCGTGACGAGACCGCCGGTGCCTTGCGGTTTGGTCACGATGAAGCTGCCGTCGGCCGCACACTCGATGATGGGGAAACCCATGTCGTCGTATCGCGGCACAGACTCCCAGTCGGTGAAGTTGCCGCCAGTACACTGCGCCCCGCACTCGATGACATGTCCCGCGAGCGAACCCTGCGCGAGCCGGTCGTAGTCGTCGGATGACCAGCCGAACGCGTGCATGAGCGGTCCGAGTACGAGGGCACTGTCGGCGACGCGACCCGTCACTACCACGTCCGCACCGCGCGCGAACGCCGCCGCGATCGGCAGCGCACCAAGGTAGGCGTTCATGCTGAGTGTGCGCCCGGGGAGCGCGACGCCGTCCTCCAGTGGCATCACCGCGTCCTCGATCTGCGCGCGCCGCGGTTGCAGGTCATCGCCGGTGACCAGCGCGATGCGCAGCGTCACGCCGGCCGCCTCGCACACCCGCCGCAGCGCATCGCGGCAGGCCTCGGGATTGACGCCGCCGGCGTTGGCAACCACGCGGATGCGCCGCGCCGCGATCTCGCGGGCGAGCGGCGCCATCACCTCGGTGACGAAATCGACGGCATAGCCGCCCGCCGGGTCCTTGGCGCGCGCCGCCGCGAGAATCGACATCGTGATCTCGGCCAGATAGTCGAACACGAGGTAATCGAGCCCGCCGTGGCGCACGAGCTGGGCGGCCGCAGCATTGGTGTCGCCCCAGAAGGCGGCGGCGCAACCGATGCGGATCTTTGAGGTGTCCACCGTGGGGGTCCTGCCGTGGCTTGGAATGGGTCGTCCGGGGACTGGTTCCGGAGGCCGTGAGAGCCTACACTACCAAGCAAGCGCTTGCTTTGGCAATCACTACAGGTTCATGAATTCACTAAGAAAAGTCCGCCCCCTTCCGCCGGTAACCGGCATGGACGAGACGCCGCGGGGCAAGCTCCTGTCGGCCGCCGCGCGCTTGTTCCGCGAACAGGGCTTCGAGCGCACGACGGTGCGCGACATCGCCGCCGCAGTGGGCATCCTTTCGGGCAGCCTGTTTCACCACTTCAGCAGCAAAGAAGAAATCCTGAAGGCGGTGATGATCGAAGTGATCCGCTTCAACACCGCACGCATCGAGGCTGCAGTCGCCGGCGCGCAGGATCCGCAGGCGCGGTTACGCGCCCTCATCGCCTGCGAACTGCAGTCGATCGTCGGCGACACGCGCGAGGCGATGGCAGTGCTGGTGCACTGCTGGGACTCCCTGTCGAAGGCTCGACAGGCCGAGGTGCTGGCGTTGCGCCGGGTGTACGAGGACATCTGGCTTGCCGTACTGCGCGAGGCAGCGGCGCACTCGCTGGTGGGCGTCGATCCGTTCGTGCTGCGCCGTCTGCTCGCCGGAATGATCAGCTGGAGCGGCACCTGGTTCGATCCGCGCGGACCGATGTCGCTCGAGCAACTGGTGGACACGATCCTCGGCATGACGATGCGGCCGCCGGCCGCGGAGGGCGCGCGATGAGTCGATATGCTTCAGGTCTTGCCACCGCTTCGCCGGCTTTCATGGCCGCGCGCGAGCGTATGCTCGAGGCGCTGGCGCGCGTCCGCGCGCTCGAGCAGCGCACGCGCGATGCATCGGCCGCCGCCGGGCCACGCTTCGCGCGACGCGGGCAACTGCTGCCGCGCGAGCGCCTTGCACTGCTGCTCGATCCCGGCGCACCCTTCCTGGAATTCAGCACCCTCGCCGGCTACCGACTCGACGATCCGGACCCGGACAAAAGTGTCCCGGGCGGCGGCGTGGTTTCAGGCATTGGCGAGGTGGCCGGTACGCGCTGCATGATCGCCGTCAACGACAGCGGCATCGACGCCGGTGCGCTGCAGCCGCGCGGCCTCGACAAGCAGCTGCGGGCGCAGGAGATAGCGCTGCAGAACTGCCTGCCCTACGTGCAGCTGGTGGAGAGCGCGGGTGCCAACCTGCTCAACTACCGGGTCGAG
>JBILMF010000088.1:0-12834 GCA_044375655.1 Steroidobacteraceae bacterium
ACATTGGCCCCATCAAGGCGGTGCAGCTCTACATGCAATTCCGCAAGCTGCGCGGCAACGAAGACAAGCAGACGCTCGAGCAGGTGTTGCCGCCCGACCTGTTCCAGCGCTTCGAGGGCTTGCGGGGCAAGTACGCGCCGCGCGAGCGCAGCATGCTGCAGCGCCGGCCGCTGCTCGCCGCAGGCGAACTATGGCGCGAGGCCATATCGCGCAGCGGCCTCACCAGCCGTAACGATGTCAGTCGCGCCGTGGAGAAGCTCGCCAAGGCGCGCAAGGTTCCGGTGGTGGTCCCCAAGATAACCATCGACGATCCGCAGGGTGCGCTCGCCGAGGCCGGCAAGATTTCGCGCGACGCCGAGATCAGCTGCATGCGCTCGACCCTCGACCGCATGGAGAGCGACCTCGCCAACGCGCGGCGCCGCGCCGAGGCGTGGGCCGTCGGCGATGTCGACGCCCTGCGCGCGGGCAGTGCCGTCGATCAGCAGGAAGCGTGCTGGTCAGCATTGCAGCAGAGTCCGAAGATCGCCGCGATCCGCCAGCAGTTCGACGATGCGTGGTTCAAGCTCGCCATCGAGACGATCGAGCAGCACCAGACCGCGCTCGCGGTCGTCCCAGTCGTCGAATTGTTCGGGCGCAGCGGGGTGCTGGCCCGGCTGCAGGCGCGCGGCTACTCCGTAGACGACCCCTGAATCGGCGGCTCAGACCGCGTCGAGACCAAGGTCGAGCCGCCGGGCCGAGTGCGTGAGGGCACCCGCGGAGATGTAGTCGACGCCGGTCGCGGCGATCTGCGCGACATTCTGCAGACGCACGTTGCCGGAAGCCTCGAGGACCACCTGGCCGCCGGCGAGCGCGACGGCCTCACGCAACTCGTCAGGCGTCATGTTGTCGAGCAGCACGCAGTGCGGTCGCAGCGGCAGCACCTCCTGCAGCTGGGCAAGGGTGTCGACCTCGATCTCGATCACTCGCATGTGACCGGCCACAGCCCGTGCGCGCTCGAGTGCGGCACGCACACCGCCGGCCGCCGCGACGTGATTGTCCTTGATGAGCACGGCATCGGCGAGCGAATGGCGGTGATTGAAGCCGCCGCCAAGCCTGACAGCGCGCTTCTCCAGAGCACGCAGGCCAGGAGTGGTCTTGCGCGTGCAAGTGATGCGGGCCCGTGTGCCGGCCACCGCACGCACGAATTCGCGTGTCAGGGTGGCAATGCCCGAAAGATGACCAAGGAAATTGAGCATGGTGCGCTCGACCATGAGGATGGAGCGCGCGGGGCCCGACAGCTCCGCAATGACATCGTCCGCCTCGAACGACACGCCGTCGGCACGCACCACCCGCACCGCGACAGTCGGGTCGACCATGCGCAGCGCGAGCAGGGCGGCGTCGAGCCCTGCGACGACTCCCGCCTCACGCGCCCGCAGCAGCGCCCGCAGCGAAGTCTCCTGCGCCAGCGACGTATCGCTGGTGATGTCGCCGGCCGGCGAAAGGTCCTCGAGCAGCGCGAGCCGGACCAGTGGTTCGAGGATCACATCAGGCAGTGGCGGCACGTAGGTCATGCGGGAACTCCTGCGCTCGTCTGCTGCGCGAACGGATGCTGATCCGACACGCGGATGTCGTCGTCCGTCGGACCGCGGACGAGAAAGGTGCGCCGCGGCGGTTCGCGCGTCGTCGGGTAATCGCTGCGGTGATGACTGCCGCGGCTCTCACGGCGCGCCAGGGCGGCCACCACGATCAGCCGGGCGGCAAGGATCGCGCTCGGCCAGCCACCGGCTTCGCCGGCGGCATTGATCGACTCAAGCAACCGCGTCAGGCCAGCCTGATCGCGCAGCACACCGCAGTCACGGCTCATCCCCGCGCGCAGCATGTCGAGGGTTGTCACATCGAGGCGCGGCGGAAACTGCGCATGGCCGGGGCGGAACGCCGGCAGTTCGTCGCCACGCAGGCGCTCGGCGATGCGCGCCGCGAACACCACGGATTCAAGCAGCGAGTTGGACGCCAGCCGGTTCGCGCCATGGGCGCCGGTGGAGGCGCATTCGCCGCAGGCGGCAAGCCCCGGCACGGTGGTCGCGCCCCAATGGTCGGTGACCACACCACCCATGTGATAGTGCGCGGCGGGAGCCACCGGGATGGGCTGGTGCCGCGGATCGACACCAGCGGCCATGCAGGCGCCGAACACCGTGGGAAAGTGCTCGGGAAAAGCCGCTCCGACGCCGGCACGACAGTCGAGCCAGGCGCCGCGACCGGCAGCCCGCTCCGCGTGGATGGCGCGCGCCACCACGTCGCGGGGCGCCAGCTCGGCGTCGGCATGGTAGCGGGCCATGAAGCGCTCACCGTCGCTGTTGATGAGACTCGCGCCCTCGCCGCGCAACGCTTCGGTGGCGAGCGGCGCCGGATCGGCGCCGATGTCGATCGCCGTCGGATGGAACTGCATGAACTCGGGGTCGGCGATCACCGCGCCGGCACGGAACGCCTGCGCGAGCGCGGCACCGCGCGCCTCGCGCGGATTGGTGGTGATACTGAACAGGCCACCGCAACCACCGGCTGCCAGCACCGTCTCGCGCGCGAATATGCAGCCGTCGCCGCGCGAACTGCGTGTCAGCACACCGGCGACCGCGCCCGAATCCTCGAGCAGCGCCACCGCCCGTACACCCTCCAGCAGCGTAATGTGCGCGGCACTGCGCGCCGCCGCTGCCAGCGTTCCCATGATTGCCCTGCCGGCAAGATCGCCGGCGACACGCACCACGCGTGCCCGGGAGTGCGCCGCCTCCAGTGACTGCGCGAGTTCGCCCCGCGCGCCGCGGTCGAAGGGCACACCGAGTTCCAGAAGATCGGCCACCCGGGCCGAGGCCTCGCGGGCGATGAGCAGCGCCACCTGCGGATCGACGAGGCCAGCGCCCGCGGCGATGGTGTCGGCCGCATGCTGCTCGGCGCTGTCCCCGGGCTGCAGTGCCACGGCCAAGCCGCCCTGGGCCCAGGCACTGGCCGCAGCCTGGCCGAGGGGCGCGGGAGAGAGCACGACACAGCGGCGCGGTGCAAGGCGCAGCGCGAGAAACAGCCCGGCCAACCCCGCTCCGACGACGAGGACGTCGGTCTCCAGCCGTGCGGTCACGCGCGCGGCACCACCAGCACGTCGGCCGGTGCGCGTCCGGTGGCGAAGTCCGGCGGCCGGTCGCTGCGCGGCAGCGCGAGCATCCGCTCGATCGCCACCCTAGCCCGGGCAGCAATCGCCGCCGGGACTTCGACGGGATGGCGCAGGTCCCGGAGCGAATCGTGGATGTTCTCGAGAGTGATCCGCTTCATGTGCGGACAAAGATTGCAGGGACGCACGAAGTCGGTGCCCGGGTTGGCTACCGCTACGTTGTCCGACATCGAGCACTCGGTGAGCAGGATGACCTTGGCCGGCGCATGCTTACCCACCCAGTCAGCTAGCGCCGCAGTGGAACCGGCGTAGTCGGCCGCCGCGAGCACCTCCGGCGGGCACTCCGGATGCGCCAGTACCTGCGCTCCCGGGAAGGCTGCACGCAGCGCGGCGATGTCGGTGGCAGTGAACCTCTCGTGAACCTCGCAGCGTCCCTGCCAGGTGACGATCCGCAGGGTCGTCTGGGCGGCGACGTTGCGGGCGAGGTACTCGTCGGGGATCACGATGACGCTGTCGCTACCCCATTCCGCGGCGGCCCACTCGGCCACCTGCACCGCGTTGGAGGACGTGCAACAGACGTCGCTCTCCGCCTTCACTTCGGCAGAGGAATTGACGTAGGTGACCACCGGAACCCCGGGGTGCGCCGCACGCATCAGTTGCACATCGCGAGCGGTGATCGAGGCCGCCAGCGAGCACCCGGCGCGCAGGTCGGGTATCAGCACCATCTTGTCGGGGCAGAGGATCTTCGAAGTCTCGGCCATGAAGTGCACCCCGGCCTGGACGATCACGCGCGCGTCGGTGCGCGCCGCCTCGCGCGCGAGCTGCAGCGAGTCGCCGCGGATGTCGCCGACGCAGGCGAAGATCTCGGGGGTCATGTAGTTGTGGGCGAGAACCACCGCGTCCCGCTCGATCTTCAGCCGGTTGATCGCGTGGATGAACGGCGCGAACAGCGGCCACTCGACCGCCGGCACGACATCGCGCACCCGTTCGTAGAGGTGGGCGGTGGCTGCCTCGACTTCCGCGGTATAGCGCAGTTCGCGCTCGGCGGGAGGCGGCGAGTCGGCGCCATGCCCCGGGATGCGGCATTTTTCGGCGTCGCCGATCAGTGCGTCGATGATCTTTGCCATGGGACCGCGAATCTTACCGGATGGGACGCTACTCAGGCGGCGCACGCTGCCGATCGCATATAGTGCGCGCCATGCCAGCGCGCCCCACGCTCGACCCCGATAGCCCCGCCCGCGTGGCCGTCCCGCCGCTGGCGGCAAACCCGCGGGGTCGGCCGGGAGTATCAGCAAGCCACGCGCGGCGGCATCGATGAGCAACAGCGCCCGCGGGGTCACGGCGATGTTCATCGCCGTCGCCGCCTTCTCGTTCATGGATGCGCTGCTGAAGGTCTTCGCCGCCCACTATCCGCCGATGCAGGTCACGGCGCTGCGCGGCGCCTCCTCGCTGCCGTTCGCGCTGCTGACGCTGTGGTTCACCGGGCGGCTCGCCGAGCTGCGGCCGACGCGCCCGTGGCTGCATCTGCTTCGCGGTCTGCTCGGCATCGTCATGCTGCTCACCTTTGTGGTGGCGCTGCGCGAAGGTTCGCTCGCCGGGGTGTACGCCATCTACATGGGTGCGCCGCTGCTGATCGCCGCGATGGCGGCGCTGTGGCTCGGCGAGCGCGTCGACGCGGGGCGCTGGCTCGCCATCGGGGTCGGGCTGGCGGGCGTGCTCATCATCCTGCAGCCGCGCGCTGACAGCCTGCCGCTGCTGGCTGGCATTGCAGCCGTGGTGTCTTCGGTCACGTACGCGATCATCGCGATCACCGCTCGGGTGCTGACGCGCACCGAAACCTCGGCATCGATGGTGTTCAGCTTCCTGCTGGTGCTGACGGTGGTGGCGACGGTAATCGCGCTTCCCGACTGGGTGCCGATCCGGGGCGGCGACTGGTGGATGATCGCGGCGGCGGGCGCGCTCGGCGCCATCGCCCAGCACTACATCACCGAGGCATTCCGGAATGCGCCTGCGGCCGTGGTGGCACCGGTCGAGTACACGGCACTGCTGTGGGGAATCGCCATAGATCGCGTCTTCTGGCAAGTGCTGCCCACCGGCACGATGCTGGTCGGGGTCGCGCTGGTCGTCGCTGCGGGCATGTACGTTGCTTGGCGGGAACGGCAGCCCGCATGAGCGGCAGTGCTGCGCCGCCCTTCGGACTCTACCTGCGGCTGACCGGTGTTGCGGCGTTGTGGGGCGGCACCTTCATCGCCGGCCGAATCGCCGCGCCGCAAATGCCGCATTTCACCGTTTCGGCGCTGCGTTTCTGGACGGCCTTTCTCATCCTGCTGCCGCTGCTGCTGTGGGTGGAGAAGCGGATGCCGCCGCTGCGCCGGCGCGAACTCGGCTACACCGCGCTGCTGGCGCTGTTCGGTCTCGTGCTCTACAACCTGCTGTTCCTCGGTGCGCTGGAGTTGATCCCCGCGGGCCGTACGGCTCTCGTAGTCGCCCTCAACCCTATCCTCACCGCACTCACCATGGCAGCGGTATTCGGCGAACGACTGGCGCGGCACCGTTGGCTCGGCATCCTGGTCGCGCTGGCCGGCGTCTGGATCGTCCTCGCCAAGGGGGACCCTGCCGCCTTACTGCAGCGGGTCGGCCGCGGCGAGCTGCTGATGCTCGGCGGCGCCGCCTGCTGGGCGATCTACACGGTCTGCGGGCGGCTGGCCCTCGACGGCGGCACCACCGCCTCGCCGCTGGCGCTGACCACCCTGACGACCTTGTGGGGCGCGGTGCTGCTGTCGCTCGGCATACCCTTCGAATGGAACCAGTGGCAGGCAGGCGAGGTTTCGTTCGCCGCCTGGACGTCGATCGTCTATCTTGGCGCCGGCGGCACGGCGCTGGGCTTCGTGTGGTACGCGCAAGGGCTGCAGCAGCTCGGCGCGGCGCGCACGGCGGTGTTCAACAACCTGGTTCCGGTGTTCGGCGTGCTGCTCGGCACGGCTCTGCTCGACGAATCCCTGCTGGCCTCGATGGTGGTCGGCGGGCTGGTTGCCCTCGGCGGCGTATCGCTGACCAACTGGAGCGGCGGCAGTCGGGGCAGATCACGATAAATCAGTGACTTGCACACAGTCGCGGAGAAACCAATTCATGAAGTCGTCACAAAGATCGACCACTGGCGGTCGCTGGAAACCTAAATCACTGATTAGATTGATTTTTTTCTGAATTGGTCAATCATTGATCAGGACAACGAAAATCTGCGGAAAATCGCGGGAATTCGCGCTTGCCTCGCCCGCTATCCACACAGTTATCCACATCCTCTGTGGAAAAACCTGAACCCCGCCCGCCCGCCTTCTGCCGCGTCGCCCTGGACACGCCGCTGCGGCGGACTTTCGACTACCGGATCCCCGAAGACGGCCCGCTGCCATCGCCCGGCGCCCGCGTCGAGGTGCCTTTCGGCCGACAGCGACTGGTAGGAGTCGTTGTTTCACTAACGAATCAATCTGAGCTCGCAGCAGGCAAGATTAAGCCGATTTACGGGGTATTGGATAGTGAGCCCGCACTCGATGGACCCCTGCTGCAGTTGGTGGTCTGGGCGGCGGACTATTACCACCACCCGCTGGGTGAGGCGCTCGCCGCGGCGCTGCCGAAACTCCTGCGTGACGGCGCCGCGCTGCGGGCCTCGGTCGAGTTCTGGACGGCGAGCACCGAGGGTCTGGAGGCGCTGGGGCGCGGCGAACCGCAGCGCGCGCCGCGGCAACGGGCCCTGCTGGAACGCCTCGCTGCCGCAAGGGAAGGACTAGATGCCGACACGCTGACCCGGGAACTGCCCGGCTGGCGGGCAGCGGTGCGGCCACTCGCGGCCCGCAATTGGGTCGCGAGCGGACGGCGGACAGCGGCCCCGTTGCCGGTCAGCACCCCGGCAGATCTCACCGCGGCTGGCGCGTTAACGCCCACAACCCCCCCGACACTCTCGGCGGCGCAGCAGGCGGCGATTGCCGCCGTCGAAGCCGGGCTTGGCGCGGGGTATCGCGGCTGGCTGCTGCATGGGGTCACCGGCAGCGGCAAGACCGAGGTCTACCTGCAACTGGCCGACCGGCAACTGCAGCGCGGGCGCGGAGTGCTCGTGCTGGTTCCGGAAATCGGCCTCACGCCGCAACTCGTCGGCCGGTTCGCCGCACGGTTTCCGACGGTGCCGCTCGCGGTGCTGCACTCGGGACTCGGCGATGCGGAACGGCTCGCCGCGTGGCGCGCCGCACTCGGCGGTGAGGCACGCCTCGTCATCGGGACGCGTTCGGCCGTGTTCGCACCGTTGCCGGCGGCCGGGTTGATCATCGTTGATGAGGAACACGATGCGTCGTTCAAGCAGCAGGAAGGCGGCTTCCGCTACTCGGCCCGCGACCTTGCGCTGGTGCGCGCCCGGCTGCTCGGTGTACCCGTGGTGCTCGGCTCGGCCACTCCGTCGCTCGAGTCGCTGCATAACGTGGCTGCGGGCCGGCTCACACGCCTGCGGCTGCCGGAGCGCGCGGGCGCCGCTAGCCCGCCCACGTTGCGGCTGCTCGACCTGCGTGGCGAGCACGTACACGCAGGGCTGTCCACGACGGCGGTTGGCGCCATCGAACGCCATCTCGCGGCCGACGGACAGGTACTCGTCTACATCAACCGTCGCGGCTACGCGCCGACGCTTGCCTGCACCGCCTGCGGCTGGGTAGCGCCCTGCCTCGCGTGTGATGCACGCCTCACCGTCTACCGGCAGGCGGGCCGGCTGCGCTGCCATCACTGTGGTGCCGATCGCGAGCTGCCGCGCCAGTGCCCGCAGTGCGGCTACGCGGTGAAGACCGTCGGCCAGGGTACCGAGCGCGTCGAGGAAGCCCTCGCGGCCAGCTTCCCCGGCATCGTCATCGCACGACTGGATCGCGACGTGGTGCGCCGCAACGACGAACTAGAGAGCGTGGTGTCTCGCGTCGCGAGCGGCGCCGCCCGGATCCTGGTGGGCACGCAGATGGTGGCCAAAGGACACGATTTCCCCGCACTCACGCTGGTGGTGGTGCTCAACGCCGATCAGGGACTGTTCAGCACCGACTTCCGCGCCGCCGAGCGGCTCGCACAGACCCTCGTCCAGGTCGCGGGGCGCGCCGGGCGCGCGAGTCGGCCGGGCGAAGTGCTGATCCAAACCGAGTACCCGGAACATCCGCTGCTTGCCGGACTGCTGGAGGGCGGCTACGACGCTTTCGCGCAGGCCGCCCTCGAGGAGCGTCGCCATGCCGGCTGGCCACCTTACTCGCGCCTCGCCGCGCTGCGAGTCTCCGCACAGCGCGCCGACCAGGCGATCGACTTCCTCGAGCGGGCGCGCGAGGCCGCGGAGTCGCTGCTCGCCGGCCTGCCCCCCGTGACCGCCGCCGCCGCGCAGGCAAACG
The DNA here is from genome assembly GCA_044375655.1 of Steroidobacteraceae bacterium. Taxonomy (GTDB): domain Bacteria; phylum Pseudomonadota; class Gammaproteobacteria; order Steroidobacterales; family Steroidobacteraceae; genus UBA964. The sequence goes on from JBILMF010000088.1 coordinate 8,530, forward strand.
CCGGCTGGTCGGGGCGGACGCGCGGAGCGGTGCGTCTGCTGGGTCCCGCACCGGCGGCGATGGCGCGGCGCGCCGACCGCCACCATGCGCAGTTGCTGCTCGAGAGCGTAGAGCGGGCTGCGCTGCATCAGCTGCTCGATCGCTGGCTGCCTCAGCTCGAAGCCCTGCCCGAGGCGCGCCGCGTGCGCTGGGCGCTGGATGTCGACCCGCTGGAGCTTTTCTGACCCGATAGAATCGCGGCCATGAAAGACGATCTGCAAACCCTGCTGCGCGCCGCGCTGCAGTCGCTCGAGGGCTCGCTGCTGTCGCAGCGCGTGGATCCGGAACTGGTCACGCTCGAGCGTACCCGAGATGCCACGCACGGCGACTTCGCGACCAACATCGCGATGCGGCTCGCCAAGGCGGCGGGCAAGCCGCCGCGGGTTCTCGCCGAGGCCATCGTCGCCGCCCTGCCCGCGTCGCCGCTGCTCGTGCGGGCGGAAGTGGCCGGAGCCGGCTTCATCAATTTCTTCCTCGCCAAGGATCTCTACCTGCGCGAACTGGTGCGTGTGCACGAACAGGGCGACGCCTACGGCCGCGAGCGGCCGGCGATGCCCCGCAAGGTGCTGCTCGAGTTCGTCTCCGCCAATCCGACAGGACCGATGCACGTCGGACATGGCCGTCAGGCGGCGTTCGGCGATGCACTCGGCAATCTGCTGGCGGCGGCGGGCGATCTCGTCACCCGGGAGTACTACATCAACGATGCCGGCCGGCAGACCGACATCCTGGCCGTGTCGGTCTGGCTGCGTTATCTCGAAGCCTGCGGCGAAACGCTGAAGTTCCCGGAGAACGGTTACCGCGGCGACTACATCCGCCCGGTCGCGGGCGCGCTGCGCGCGCGCGTCGGCGACAGCCTGCGGCACCCTGCCGCGGCCGTACTTGAGGGGCTGCCGGCCGATGCGCCGGCAGGCGACAAGGACCGCTACATCGACGCGATGATCGCGCGCTGCCGGACACTGATCGGCGAGACCGCTTGGCGGCAGCTGCTCGACGACAGCGTCGAGGCGATGCTGGCCGAGATCCGCGACGATCTGGACGGTTACGGTGTCCGTTACGACAGCTGGGTGTCGGAGCGGGCGTTCACCGCGAGCGGCGCCATCGACCGTGCGCTCGAACGCCTGCGCGAACGGGATCTCTTGTACCTGCGGGATGGCGCCGAGTGGTTCAAGGCGACCCGGTTCGGCGACGACGAAGATCGCGTCGTGGTGCGCGAGAACGGCGTCAAGACCTACTTCGCCTCGGACATCGCCTATCACCTCGACAAGCGGGAGCGCGGCTATGACGTGCTCATCGACGTGCTGGGTGCGGACCACCACGGCTATGTCACCCGGGTGCGCGGCGGCCTGCAGGCGTTCGGTCATCCGGGCGACTGCCTCGAGGCGCCGCTCATCCAGCTCGTGGCGCTGTTCCGCAACGGCGTGAAGATGTCGATGGGCAAGCGTGAGGCCAACTTCGTCACCCTGCGCCAGCTGCGCGAGGAGGTCGGCAACGACGCCTGCCGGATTTTCTACCTGATGCGCAGCAACGATCAGTCGCTCGACTTCGACCTCGAGCTCGCCAAATCCAAGACCAACGAAAACCCGGTCTTCTACATCCAGTACGCACACGCCCGGGTGGCGAGCGTCACCAAGGAACTGGCCGGCCGGGGTCTCGGCTTCGATCCGGCGGCAGCACGCGAGCTCGTCCTCGCCCGCGGCGCAGAATTGCTCGCGGGAACGCAGGTCGAGGCGATGCTCGCCTGCCTTTCGCGCTACCCGGAGATGGTCCGCCAGGCCGCAGCCCAGCGTGCTCCGCATGCGATGGTGCATTACCTGCGCGAACTCGCGACCACGCTGCACGCGTTCTACAACGCCGAGCGCGTGCTGGTCGCCGATGCGGACCTGCGCAACGCACGCCTCTACGCACTGCTCGCGGTGCAGCAGGTACTGCGCAACGGCCTCGGCCTCCTCGGAGCCAGCGCCCCGGAGTCGATGTGAGCGCAACGCCGATCGGCCGCGACTTCAAACGCGCCGGGCGGGGCAGCGGGTCGCAGTTCCGGCTGTCGCGCGAATTCTTTGCCGGCCTCGGGCTCGGCTTGCTGGTGGCCGTGGGCGTGTTCGTCTGGCAGCGCGAGACTGCGGGCCGACAGGCCGCCGCCGAGGCCGAGGCGCGCCCGCAACCGCGCGTGGCGAGCCGCGACGCGCCGCCTGCGGAGACCGAGGAGCCCGTGGCCGAGTATGGGTTCTACGCGATGCTGCCGAAGAGCGAGGTGATCGTCCCGGAGGCCGGAACGCCGGCGCCGGATCCCGCGCGGCCGGTCACGCCCATCGAGCGTCCGGGAACCTACGTGCTGCAGCCGGGAGTATTCCGCGACCAGCAGGAGGCCGAGCGCCTGCAGGCCAAACTGCTGCGCCTCGGCGTGCGCTCGACGCTGCAGCGGGTAGCCATCGACACCGACGTTTTCCATCGCGTGCGTATCGGGCCGCTGAGCGATCTCGACGACCTCAACCGTACCCGCGGCATCCTGCAGCGCGCGGAGATCGACGGCCTGATGATCCGGGTCGGCGACTGAGAGCCGCTCCAGAGGTCCGCGGATCCGTGCCGGCTCAGCCCTCGGCGTCGTCAGCGACGTTGCGGAAGTCGATGCCGAGGGCGCGCAGCTTGCGGTAGAGATGGGTGCGCTCCATGCCGACACGCTTGGCGAGTTGCCCCACCTTGCCGTGGCACAGCATCAGCTGCTGCTGCAGGTAGGCCCGCTCGAAATGCTCCCGCGCCTCGCGCAGGCCGAGCGCCAGCAGGTCCTGCTTGACCAGGGTCTCCCCCGGCGGCGCCGCCTGCAACAACTCGCGCTCGATGTCTTCCAGCGTGATTTCCTCGCCACCGCCGCGCATGAGTAGCCGCCGCACCAGCCCGCGCAGCTCCTGTACGTTTCCGGGCCAGGGGTAGTTGCGCAGCCGGTTCTGTGCCGCAACGCTGAAGCGGCGGAACGCCAGACCCTCGGCGTCGACCAGGCGGTCGACGTAGTGGCGCAGCAGATCCGGCACGTCTTCGGCGTACTCGCGCAGCGGCGGAACGCGCAAGGTCACGCTGCCGAGATGGGCCAGCAGGTCGCGCCGCACTGCGCCACCGCCCTGCGCGGCATCCGGCTGCGCGGAGCAGATGACGCGCGCCAGCAGACGCCGCGGACGTGACTCGCCGAGCCGCATGAAACTGCCGGTCTCCAGCACGCCGAGCAGACAGCGCTGCGCCGCTGCGGGCAGATCGCCGATTTCGTTGATGAACAGGGTACCGTCGGCCGCCTGCTCAAGCAGCCCGTGCAGAGCGGCGCCGTCAAGCCGGCCGAAGAGCGCCGCCTCCGCGTCGACATCGCGCAGTGCGCTCGAAACCACGACCACGAAGGGGCGCGAGGCCCGCGGACCCTGTTCATGCATGAATCTTGCGAACGCCTCGCGTCCGCAACCGTGCTCGCCCACGAGCATCACCGGTGCATCGCCGGCGGACAACTGCACGAGCTCGCTGCGCAACTGCTGCATCTGCCGGCTCCTGCCGACCGGCGCCGCGGTCGAGGCGGCGAGCAGTCGACCCGATGCGCGGCGGGACCGCGACGCCTCGAGGCCGCGTTCCACGGTGCGCAGCAGTTTGGCAATCGACAGCGGCTTTTCGACGAAGTCGACCGCACCGAGCCGGGTGGCCTCCACCGCGGTCTCGACAGTGCCATGCCCCGACATCATCACCACCGGGCAGCCGTCGCCGGGAGCGTTCGACCATTCGCGCAGCAGGGTGATGCCGTCGACGTCCGGCATCCAGATGTCGAGCAGGATGAGGTCGGGCTGCTGGCGCTGCCGCAGGCTGCGCGCCTCGGCACCGTTCGCTGCCACTTCAACCTCGTAACCCTCGTCGCCCAAGATTTCTTTGACGAGACCGCGGATGTCCGCCTCGTCGTCCACCACCAGGATTCGCGCCGCACTCATGCCAGCTCCCTCCTCGCCTCGGGCCGTACCGCTCTGCCGGCGGCTGCCCTTGCCCGAAGCGGAAACATAACACGGACCAGGGCGCCGCCCCCCTCCGGGTTCCGAGCCTCGATCCGGCCACCGTGGTCGTCGACGATTTTCTTGACGATGGCGAGCCCCAGACCCGTGCCACGCGGTTTGGTGGTCACGTATGGATCGAAGATACGGCCAATCATGTCACGCTGGAACCCCGGACCGTTGTCCGCTACCGTCAGCTCCACGGCCGGATGGCCGTCGAACTCACGCGGCGCGGTATGCAGTTCGATGGTCGCCGGCC
>JBILMF010000124.1:0-9164 GCA_044375655.1 Steroidobacteraceae bacterium
CGCCTCGACGGCGTGGGTCAGCAGGTTGTTGAGCACCTGGCGGACACGCGAGCGGTCCGCCTCGACCATGCCCAGCTGCGGATCGAGGCGGGTGACGAGTCCGATGCCGGCCTCCTGCGCCCGGTACAGGTCGGCCACCTCCGACACCAGCCGGTTGAAGTCGAAAGCCGATACCTGCATCGCCGGCGCGCGCGCGTACTCGCTGAAGTCGTTGACCATCTGCTTCATGGACTCGACCTGCTGCACGATGGTGTGGGTCGAACGCTCGACCATGTCGGCATCCTGACCGCTCAGCGAGGGCAAGAGCTTGCGGCGCATCCGCTCGGCCGACAGCTGTATCGGGGTCAGCGGATTCTTGATCTCGTGGGCCAGCCGCCGTGCCACCTCGCCCCAGGCCGCGTCGCGCTGCGCCTGCAGCAGGTGGGTGACGTCGTCAAACACGATCACGAACTGCTCCGGCTCCTCGGCGGCCTGCGGCAGCGGTACGCAGGCACAGGCCAGGACGCGCAGGCCGGCTTTGCCTCCGGCGGGATGCAATTCGATCTGCTCCCGCCACTCGTCGCGACCGGCAGCGAAATGTCCCTGCAGCACCGCCACGAAGGACCGCAGCACGCCGTCCTCGGCGTCGGGCATGGCACCGAGCGCCCGGCCCACGCCCGCCGCAAGGTTGACGCCGAGGATGCTGCCCGCCGACTCGTTGACCCGCTGCACGGTCAGATTACGGTCGACCGTGATCACGCCGGTCGAGAGCCGCGCGAGGATGATCGCGAGGCGCTCCCGCTCGCGCTCGACGGCGAGGCGGCTGCGTTCGGTCTCCTCGCGGGCGCGCCGCAGGCGCTTGGTCATGTCGTTGAAGGACTGCACGAGGAAACCCATCTCGTCGTGCGAGGTGAGCGGCACACGCGTGCCGAAATCGCCTTTGGCGACCGCGCGCGTACCCGCCATGAGATCCTGCACCGGCTTGAACAGCACTTCGGCCGAGTAGATCGCCCCGTAGATGGCGCCCAGCATGGTGACGAGCAGCACCATCGTGAGGGTCAGCCGGAAGCTGTACTTGAGCGGCTCGCGAAGCTCGGCGAGGTCACCGTACTGCGAGTAGGAGCGCTGCACCGCATCGGTGAGCTCGGCGAACTGGCGTGGCAGCTCGTGAACCACCACCACGAAGCGTGCATCGCCGGCCGCCAGCCGCGCGCCGGGCAGCGGCGCGGCCGTGCGGATCAGGTAGCGGGAATCGCCGAGCGGCTCGAGGCTGAGGTAGGCGGCACCGCTCGATACGCGCCTCACGAGATCCGCTGGCGGTCGCTCGGGCAGGGAGTCCGGCACCACGCGGCTAGCCGCCCCGATGATGCGCTCGTGCTGGCCGTAGAGCACGATCTCGCTGGCACCGGAGGATCGCAGTTCCTCCTCGAGCGCGAACAGGGCGCCGCCCGCGTTCTGTTCGGCAAGCGCGGCAGCGAAGCGTTGCGTGCGTTCGCCATGCTCGCGCATGCGCAGCTCAAGCGCCGATCTCGACAGCACCACCGCGTCGTCGAGACCTTGCTTGATCTCCACGCGGAACCAGCTATCGATGCCGCGGTTGAGGAATTCGAGCGAGAACACGTAGACCGTCAGCAAGGGCAGCGCCACCAGCGCGCCGAACACCAGCACAGTGCGCGAAGTGAGACGCGATCCGGGCACGCCGCTGCGGTAGGCCGCCACCAGCTGCAGGATCTTGCGCGCGAGCAGGATCACGATGACCGCCACGGCGACGGCGCTCGCCAGCAGGATCCAAGGCTGAAGACGACCGAAGCGGTCGGAGTTCTGCGAGGAGAGGTAGAGCGCGAGCAGCGCTCCGAGCACGACCACGATCCAGATCGCGGCCACCCAGCGGGTGCGCCGGCTGCTCAGCGCGGCAGCGACCATGAATACCACTCGCTCTCGCGCTGCCAGTCGTCGGACCAGAACATCAGCGCGCGCAGCGCATCGGTCAGCCGACCGCGGCGCACGCTCGCGCGCACGCTGACGACGTAATCGCCAGGCGCATCGAGCTGCGCGGCGACGAGGATAGGCCAGTTGTCGACGCTGCCGAGCGCATCCAGCGCCTCCGCGAGCGTGGCGAACGAGCGCTGCTCGCCTTCGCCGAGCGGGTCGCGCACCACATATCGCTCGCTCACCGAGTGGTAGCTGAGTTCGCGTTCGAGGCGCAGCGCGACGACCTCCGCGTCGGTCCAGAAACGCCGCTCGCGGGTCACCGCGACATCGACGTCGTAGGAGAGCGAGACTCCGTCACGCAGCGCGGCGACAGTCTCGTCGTTGGCCGGATAGCGGGTGCGGACGTGCAGCTGGTAGACACCGGCGACCGTGCTGACGAAAGCCGACTGGATCTCGAGCGCGCCCTCCAGCGGATCGGCGTGCACCTGCGCACCCGGCCAAGGCAACAAGCCAAGGAGGCAGAAGCAGACTGCGCCGAGCAGGCTGGTACGTCGCAAGTGCCGACTCCTACCGTCCATCCCGTTCATGCGTTTTCGACCCGACCGAGGCAAGCATAATAGAAGCCGTCTCCAGCCGTCCGACCGGCACCGGGAAGCAGTTGCGCGCCCGGCTCGCGGCGCACCGCGCCATCCGGCCACGGCACTCGGTCCGGCCAAGGCAAGGACCGCGCCGCGCGATTGGCGGCAAGGAAATCCCGGACCACCGCATCGTTCTCCTCGGGCAGCACGGAGCAGGTCGCGTAGACCAACAAGCCGCCGGGCGCGAGCCGCGCGAAGCAGTTGGCGAGGATGCGCCGCTGCAGCATCGAAAAGGTGGCGATGTCCTCCGGCCGGCGCAGCAGCTTGATATCGGGATGCCGGCGGATCACGCCGGTCGCGGAACACGGTGCATCGACGAGGATGCGCGTGAACGGCGCCTCGTCGGCAAGCGCCGCCGGGTCGAGAAGATCGGCCAGCCGGGTGCGCGCGCGTTCTGGCGGCGCGCCGATGCGCGCGAAGGTGGCATTGACCATCGCCAGCCTTGCCGGGTCGTCATCCACCGCCAGCAGCCGCACCTCCGGCTGCCGCTGCAGGATATGCGCGCTCTTGCCACCCGGAGCCGCGCAGGCATCGAGCACGCGGTCGCCCGCCTGCGCATCGAGCAGCAGTGCCGCGTACTGTGCAGCGGCGTCCTGCACCGATACCCGCCCTGAGGCGAAGCCCGGCAGGGCGCCGACTGGCATCGAGTTGATCAGAGTGATCGCCTCCGGCAGTCCTTCCACGGTCCGGGCCTCGCGGCCGGCAGCAGCGAGCTCGGCGAGATAGCCGTCCCGGTCGGCAGCTGACGCCACCCGCAAGGTCATCGGCGGATGACCGTTGTTGGCATCGAGGATGCCTTGCAGCTGCTGCGGCCAGGTCGCTGCGAGCCGCTCCAGCAGCCATGACGGATGCGCGCTGCGCACCGCCGGATCGGCGTCCGCGCTCGCCAGCAGCGTCGAACGCTCGCGCACGAAGCGCCGCAGCACCGCGTTCACGAATCCGGTGGCGCGCCCCTCGCCGAGCGCCCTTGCGGCATCGACCGCGAGATGCACGCAAACCTCGGGCGCCGCCCGCGAGTACTCGATCTGGTGCGCGGCTGCGACCAGCAGTGCGCGCAGCAGCGGCGGCACCTGTGCTGACGGACGATCGACGATGGCAGCCACTGCGGGCGCAAGCCGCAGATACCACCGCAGCGTGCCGAGGGCGATCGCGCGCACCGCCGCACGATCAGCGCGCTCATCCGCCGCCTGCAACACGAGGTCAGCCGAACGGCCCGCATGCGCCACCGCGCTCACCGCCGTGACGGCCGCCGCGAGCGTCGCCGCGCCTGGCGCCAGCGTCGATGCCGGCTCGATATCCGCCACTTCGTTCATTCGAACACCTCGCCCGCTGTGCGCAGGCCGTTGGCGAACTCGCGCGCACCCATGCTACGCCGGCCGGCGCGCTGCAACTCCAGAATGCCGAGGCAGCCGCCACCGCAGGCGACGCGCAGCAGCTCTCCCTGCAGACCGAGGATCGTGCCGGGCGCCGCACCGCCGCCGGGCGACTGATCGTCGGGCAGCACGCAGGCGCGATGGACGCGCACCTGCTCGCCGCGCCAGCGGGTCTCGGCTACCGGCCACGGGCGGAATGCACGCACCCGCCGATCGATCGCGATCGCCGGCTCGCGCCAGTCGAGACGCGCCTCGGCCTTGTCGATCTTCGCGGCGTAGGTCACGCCCTCCGCGGCCTGCGGCTGCGCCACCAGAGTCCCGGACTGCAGGCCCGCCAGCGCCTCGAGCAAAGCTGGTGCACCGAGCGCCGCCAGCGCAGCAAGCAGCGTCTCCGTGTCGTCGGTGGCGGCGATCGGCCACGGCCGCTGCAGCAGGATGGGTCCGGTGTCCAGACCGGCGTCCATCAACATGATGGTGACGCCCGTGAGCAGATCCCCGGCGAGGATGGCCCGCTGCACCGGCGCGGCGCCGCGCCAGCGCGGCAGCAGCGAAGCATGGATGTTCACGCAACCGAGCCGCGGGATGGCCAGCGCCTCGGGCGGCAGGATCAGGCCGTAGGCGACCACCACCAGCACGTCCGGCTGCCAGGCAGCGAGCGCAGCGCGGCCTTCGGCGCTGCGCAGGGTGGGCGGCTGTGCCACCGGCAAGCCGTGGTTGCCGGCGAAATCCTTGACGGCGCTCGCGGCCAGCCGACGCCCCCGACCCGCAGGCCGATCAGGTTGGGTGAGCACGCCGACCACCTCGTGGGCCGAAGCGTGCAACGCGGCGAGCGGCGGCACGGCGAAGTCCGGCGTGCCGGCGAAGACGATGCGCATCGATGGACGAGCCGGAAAGGCTCAGCGCTCGAGCGCTGCGTTCGCCGGCACCTTGCCGGCGGGCAGCTTGGAGCCACGCTCGCGCCGGTCCTTGTCCAGCTTGCGACGTATGCGGTCGCGCTTCAGCATCGACAGGTAGTCGACGAACAGCTTGCCGTCGAGGTGATCCATCTCGTGCTGCAGGCACACCGCCCGCAAGCCCTCGAGCTCGCACTCGAAGACCGATCCGTCGCGGTCGCAGGCCCGTACCCGGACACGCTGCGCCCGCTCGACGTCGTCGAAGATGCCGGGGACAGACAGGCAGCCCTCCTCCATCACACCGACGTCGGCACGATCGAGAATTTGCGGATTGATGAAGACGCGCGGCTCGCTGCGATCGCCGCTGCAGTCCATGACGATGAGCTGCCGGTGCACGTCCACCTGCGAGGCCGCCAGACCTATCCCCGGCGCTGCGTACATGGTCTCGAACATGTCGTCGACCAGCCGCGAGAGCGCTGCATCGAACACGGTGACCGGCACGGCGCGCGTCCGCAGCCGCGGGTCGGGGAATTCGAGGATCTCGAGCAAGGCCATGGGGAGTCCCCTCCAGACAAGGTAGTTCGTTGACCAGCAGTATATCAGCCGGGTTCCGCCACAAATCCCGCGTGGCCCCCTGACGGGCGCTGCTTACCCTTGCTCGCCCATGGCCAGCCCCGATCATTGTGTGTTCGCCCGCATCCCGCGCCTCGATGCAGATGCGCTCTGCCGCCTTGCGGAGCGTCTGGGTTCACCGCTGGCGGCACTGCCCTTGCAGCCGGCCGATCTGCAGGCCATCGGCCTCAAGCCGGCCGCCGCCCTCGCCCTCGGCGCCATCGACCTGCGGCAGCGCGACGCCGACATCGCCATCCTGCAGCGCGCGGACATCCACGTCATCGCCGCGCACGAAGCGGCCTACCCGACACGCCTGCGCAGCATCCCCGGCGCCCCGCCGGTGCTGTTCCTGCGCGGCAACGGCGCTGCGCTGCACCTCCCCCAGCTCGCCATGGTCGGCAGCCGCCACCCAACCGCCAACGGCGCACGCACCGCCCGCGATCTTGCCTTCCACTTCGCCAGCCTCGGCCTGGCCATCACCAGCGGACTCGCCCTCGGCATCGACGCCGCCAGCCACGGTGGCGCACTGGCGGCGGACGGCATCACGCTCGCCGTCTGCGCCACCGGTCTCGATCTGCTGTATCCGGAAGCCAACGCCGCGCTCGCCGAGCGGATCCTCGGGCGCGGCGCGCTGCTTGGCGAGTTCCCACCCTCCACCCCGCCGATGCCGCACCACTTTGTGCAACGAAATCGCCTGATCAGCGGGCTGTCGCTCGGGGTGCTGGTGGTCGAGGCGGCCGCCCGCAGCGGCTCGCTGTCGACCGCCCGCCACGCCGCCGATCAGGGTCGGGAGGTGTTCGCCGTGCCCGGCTCCATCCACAACCCTCAGTCGCGTGGCTGCCACCAGTTGCTGCGCCAAGGGGCAGTGCTCGTCGAAAGCGCCGAAGACGTCCTCCGCGAGATCATTTTTTCCGAGCAGAATCAGCCTCTTGCACCAAGCTTCCTGCCTGCTTCGACCCCCGTCCAGCAACGCCCGTCGTTGGACAACCCCGCCGAAATCCTGTTAGATGCGCTTGGCTTCGAGCCGACGAGACTCGATGCGCTCATCGCGAGCACCGGCCTCTCCAGCTCATCTGTAGCGTCCCTGCTCCTCTCCCTCGAAAGCGCGGGGCGTGTCGCATCAGACTCGGCCGGCCGCTACTACAGAGTCCTGCAACGACCCCCCTGACGAATGACTGAAACGACCGACAACGGCAGCGTCCTCGACATCCTCATCTACGTCTTCGACCGTTACATGTTCGCGGACACTCCGGATGTCCCAGAGCGCGACGCTCTCGCCGAGGACCTCGCCGAGGCTGGATTCCCCGACGCCAGCGTCGAGCGGGCACTCGACTGGCTTGCCGACCTGGCCGGCGAACGCGACCGGCCGTCGCTGGCGGCGAGCGGCGCCCGTGCGATGCGCGTGTTCACCGGCAGCGAATCGAGTCACCTGCCCGTCGACTGCCGCGGCTATCTGCTCGAGCTGGAGCGCAGCGGCATTCTTTCCGCGCAACAGCGCGAGATCGTCATCGAACGTCTGCTCGCCCTCGACTCGCACGAACTCGACGTCGAGCAGCTGAAGTGGGTTTGCCTGATGGTGCTCTCCAGCCAGCCCGGCGAGGAACTCGCCTGCTCGCGCATGGAAGACCTGCTTTTCGACCTGCCGCCCGAACGGCCCCACTGACCGCGCCGGAGCCGGCACCATGGCTGAAAACCTCGTCATCGTCGAATCCCCGGCGAAGGCCAAGACCATCAAGAAGTACCTCGGCAACAAGTTCGAGGTGCTCGCCTCCTACGGTCACGTGCGCGACCTCGTGCCGAAAGAAGGCGCCGTCGATCCGCAGCGCCGCTTCGCCATGAAGTACGAGATCATCGACCGCAACGAACGCCACGTCGAAGCCATCTCGCGCGCACTGCGCAAGGCCAAGGCGCTCTACCTCGCCACCGACCCCGACCGCGAAGGCGAAGCCATCTCCTGGCATCTGCGCGAGTTGCTGCGCGACCGGGGCGACCTGGAGGGCAAGGACGTGCACCGGGTCGAGTTCTTCGAGATCACGCGCAATGCCGTGCGGCAGGCAATTGAGAATCCGCGCGATTTGTCTCTTGATCTCGTCAACGCGCAGCAGGCCCGGCGTGCGCTCGACTACCTCGTGGGATTCAATCTCTCGCCGCTGCTCTGGAAGAAAGTGCGGCGTGGCCTGTCCGCGGGTCGCGTACAGAGCCCGGCGCTGCGGATGATCTGCGAGCGCGAGGCCGAGATCCAGGCGTTCGTGCCGCGCGAGTACTGGACCCTCGATGCACAGGGAGAGCGCAGCTCGCCGCCATTCCCGCTGCGGCTGGTCGAGTTCCGCGGCCGCAAGGTCGAGCAGTTCAGCTTCACCGATGCCGCGCAGGCGCGCGAGGTCGAGCAGACGCTGTGTGCCGCGAGCGGCGCCGGGATGCCGCCCGCAACCCTCGACGTGGAAACGGAGGCGGGATCCGGCACCGCAGCCTCGGCACTGGCGGAGGCGCGGCTTGCGCCCCCAGGCCGGCTGCGGGTGCTGTCGGTGGACCGCAAGCAGCGCAACCGCAATCCGGCGCCGCCCTTCACCACCTCGACGCTGCAGCAGGAGGCTGCGCGCAAGCTCGGGCTCTCCGCGCAGCGCACCATGCGTCTCGCACAGCAACTCTACGAGGGCGTCGACTACGGCGAAGGCGCAGTCGGACTCATCACCTACATGCGCACCGATGCGGTCAACCTCGCCAACGAGGCGATCACGGAGATCCGCAGTGTCATCGGCCGTGTCTACGGAGCCGAGTCGCTGCCGGACTCGCCGCGTTACTACAAAAACAAGTCGCGCAACGCACAGGAAGCCCATGAGGCCATCCGCCCGACCTCGGCGGCCGTGCTGCCGCAGCTGCTCGAGGGCCGAATCGACAACGATCTGCTGCGGCTCTACACGCTGATCTGGAAACGCGCAGTCGCCTGTCAGATGACCCACGCGGTGTTCGATACCGTCGCCATCGACCTGCTTGCCGGGGCGGACGGTCCGGAGCGGCACCTGCTGCGGGCCAACGGCTCGACGCTGGTGAAGCCCGGCTTCATCGCCGTCTACATCGAGGGCCAGGACGACAGCGCGGAAGACGACGATGATCGCATCCTGCCCGGCATGGCAGAGGGCGACGAGGTGGCGCTCGTGGCGCTGCGCGGCGCCCAGCATTTCACCGAGCCGCCGCCGCGCTATTCGGAAGCCTCGCTGGTCAAGGCGCTGGAGGAGCACGGCATCGGTCGGCCATCGACCTACGCATCCATCATCTCCACTCTGAAGGATCGCGAGTACGTCGACATGGACGGCCGGCGCTTCATCCCGACCGACATCGGCAAGATCGTCAACAATTTCCTCAGCGCCAACTTCGGCGAGTATGTCGACTACGGCTTCACCGCCGCCATGGAAGACGAACTCGACGCGGTGTCGCGCGGCGAGGAGCCGTGGACGGAACCGCTGCAGAAATTCTGGCAGCCGTTCATTGACCGCGTCGAGCACACGGAAAAGAACGTCTCGCGTGACGAAGCTGCGCAGGCCCGCGAACTCGGCATGGATCCGGCCAGCGGCAAACCGATATCGGTGCGCATGGGCCGGTTCGGACCTTTTGTGCAGATCGGCACCCGCGACGACGAAGAGAAGCCTCGCTTCGCCGGCCTGCGACCCGGGCAAAGCATGGAGAAGATCACGCTGCCCGAGGCGCTGCAGCTGTTCCAGCTGCCGCGAAAGCTCGGC
>JBILMF010000238.1:0-5988 GCA_044375655.1 Steroidobacteraceae bacterium
CATGCGTGAACTCGTGGCGCACTCGACGGGTTCGTTCTCGCACCCCGACGACCCCGGTGAACCGTCGACCGGCGACCCCCGCCTGTCGGTCACCGCACTCGAAGCCGAGATCCTCGCTGCGTTCGTCGTCGATCGCAACGTGTTGGAGGTCGGCACCGGCCTCGGCGTGTCGACCAGGGCGCTGGCACGCACGGCGAAGATGGTCGTCACCGTCGACATCGACGAGTGGGTGCACGACACGATCTGGCCGGACCTGCCGGGCAACGTCGTGCCGACTCCGGTCGTGCCGACCAACAAGACGTTCGACGCTGCGTTCATCGACGGCGACCATTCGACCGAAGCGGTCCTCGAGGACTTCTGGGCGGTCGCCCCGATGGTGCGCCGCGGCGGTGTGATCCTCGCCCACGACACCGAGGCACCCAACGTGCGAGCCGGACTGCCTCCCCTGCCGGAGTGGCAGTGGCTCACCACCACCCACGGCATCGGCGTGTTGTGGGTCGCTGAGTTGCTGCGACGTGACGAAGATGCCTGAGTTCCGCGCAGGACCCGACTCGGCCCGCTACCTGCTGGCCGGATCCGGCCACAAGGTGGCCCGACCGTTCAACCTCCGCTGGCTCCTGCCAGCCATGTTCGGCGCCGACATCAAGCTGTGGCGTGCGGTGTGGTGGCTGTCATGGCCCGTCGCCGCCGCCGGCCTGGTGTGGTGGGGACTCGCTGCAAACTTGGCGTGGCAGCAGGCGGCGGCGATGCCGGTGCTGGTGCTCGCCCTGACGGGCGTGTGGGGCCCGCACGTCGTGCGGCCCGTCGGGGTCGACCTGCCGGCGATGGCGCTGTCGATCCTCGCTGTGGCGGCGATCACCCAGGGTGGACCGTGGACGGTCCTCGCCGTCGTGCTCATCGTGCTCGCCGGTGCCACCAAGGAGTCCGCCCCGGTGTGGGCGGCACTGTGGGCCTGGCACCCGCTGCTGCTCGTCGGCCTGGTCGCCCCTGCGATCATCGCCGTGTTCAACCGACCAGCGCTCGACGAGGTCACAGCGACGCCGATCCTGCGCCACGTCCATGACCACCCGGTGCGCTCGGCGTGGGAGCATCATCGCCACAAGCTGCGCGACCCCCGCATGGTCACCCAGTGGGGCGGCTGCCTCGCTGCGCTGTACGCAGCACCGGTGCAGGTGTGGGCGGTGCTCGCCGCTGCCTACGCACAGCTCGTCGTCGCCACCGACACCTACCGCCTGATCCACACCGCCGCCGGCCCGGCGCTGGCGTTCTACGCCGTGCAGGCCGTGCCGGTGCCGTGGCTCGGACTCCTCTGCGCAGCGTCTGCGGTCTGGTGGTTGAACCCGGAGTTCCAGTGATCGACCTCACCGTCGTCACCGCCACACTCCCCGAACGTGCGGCACTGCTGCACGAGCTGCGCCGCAGCATCACCGCACAGACGGTGCGGCCCCGCTGGGTCGTCGCCACCGACTGGCACAAGGTCGGACCGTCGAAGGTCATCAACGAGCTCGTCGATGAGGTCGACACGACGTGGCTGTTCCGCTGCGACGACGACGACCTGTTCGACCCCGAGCACTTCGCAACGATCGCCGCCCACCTGAACGACGACCACGACATCGTCTACACCTGGCCGAGGGTCGACCCTGTCGGCCACCTCGAACGTCCCGACGTGTTGCAGCGCATCTACCCGCTCAAGACGCTGCGTGACGCCAACTGGATCGCCTCGGCGGCAGCGGTGCGGGTGTCGTTGTGGCGTGAGCTCGGCGGCTACCGCGACGTGCACAACGAGGACCACGACCTGTGGGTGCGGGCGCTCGACGCCGGCGCACGGTTCCGGTGCATCCCCGAGGTCACCTGGACCTACCGACTCGGCGACTGGCCGCACCGCTGCATGGAGGCCCCGTGACCATCACGAACGGCTACGTCACCCTCGACGAGGCCCAGGAGTACATCGGCCAGCCCAACGGCGCAGCCAACCCGCAGCTCGAGGACACCATCGAGGCCGTGTCACGCCTGATCGACGGGCACTGCCAGCGCCACTTCTGGCAGACCTCGGCGGGCACGGCACGCCTGTTCACCGCCGTCGACCTGTGGGTGCTCGACCTCGGCCCCTTCAACGACGTCGTGTCGGTGGCATCAGTCACCGAGAACGGTGCATCCGTCACCGGCTACCGGCTCGAACCCCGTAATGTCGCCGGGCCCGAGACACGGCCCTTCACCCGCATCCGTCGCACCGTCGGCGAGTGGCGCATGTCGTCCCCCGATCAGCTCTGGGAAGTGACCGTGACCGGCGTGTTCGGCTGGCCGGCGGTTCCCGCAGCGGTGAAGCAGGCGTGCCGGCTGCAGGTCGCACGGGTGTTCAAGCGGGCCGACTCGCCGCTCGGTGTCGCCGGCTTCGGCGAGTTCGGCGTGGTGCGCGTCACCCAGCTCGACCCCGACGTCAAGGCGCTGCTCGAGCCGTACCGGCGTCATGCAGGATTCGCATGAGCACCAACACGGCGCTGCGTGCCGAGATCGAACGGGCACTCGTCGCCTCGTTGCACCCGTCGGTCAACGTGTACCGCTACCCGCCTGACAGCATCCAGAGCCCGGCGGTGATCCTCGGTGGCATCGACTGGCAGCACAACCAGATGGTCGCCGGCCGGATCGTGACCGTGCCGCTGTACCTGGCGGTGACCAGGCGCAACACGAACTACCTCGCCGACCTCGACGACCTGACCGATCCCGACGGCGGCGTCGTCGCAGCGTTCGACACGCCACCTCAGGACACCGACTTCGACTCGTGGAACGTCACCCAGGTCGGGTCCTACCGTGACATCAACATCGGCGACGTCGACTACTACGCCGCAACGGTGACCGTCGAGGTGTTCTGCTGATGGGCACGTCGCGCAACGCCACCGAGCTGGCCGGCAAGTTCTCGGCCTACGCACTGGCGTTCGGCAATGCGAACCGCTCGGCGGTCCAGGCCGCCACCCAGGTCTACAAGGATCGACTCCTCGACAACGCCCGGCGTGACACCGGCGGCGACCTGCGCCTGTCCCGGTGGCGTCGTCGCTACGGTGCGTCGGGCACCGGCGTGTCACCGAAGCTCGGTGCGGGCTACGAGGTGTTCGGCACCCTGAACGCCAAGTCGGTCCTGCGCCCACGCCCCTACGGCATCTGGGCGCTGCTCGAGGGCGGCGCTGCGCCGCACGTCATCAAGCCGTTCCGCTACGTCCGAGGCCGTCGCAAGGGCGAGGGCAACTCGGCGCTGAAGTTCCCCAACGGTGACTTCGCTGCGTCGGTGTCGCACCCCGGCACCAACGCGCTGAACACGTTCAGCGACGCAACGAGGACCGCTGAACCGGGAGCGAAGCGGGTCTTCGCCGAAGCGCACCGACGTGGCCTGCTCGAGGTGTTCAAGTGAGGATCCTGATGGTCGAGCCCGGCCCAGCGTTCTCGGTGGCCGACGTGCACCAGGGCTGGCGGACGGCGTTCGAGAACCTCGACCACCAGGTCATCAACTACGACCTCGGCGACCGGTTGTCGTTCTACTCGATGGCCGAGATCAAGGGCGACGATGGCGAGTACCTGAGGGCGTTCGACGACCAGACGGCCCAACGCCTCGCCATGCAGGCCGTCGAAGCCGCAGCTCTGCGGTTCTGGCCGCAGGTCGTGTTCGTCACCTCCGGCTTCTACATGCCGCCCGGCACGCTCGACATGCTGCGATCCCGTGGCATGACCGTCGTCGTGATGCACACCGAGTCGCCCTACGAGGACGACCGGCAGCTGCAGCTCGCCGCGCACGCCGACATCAACGTCGTCAACGACCCGACCAACCTGGACACGTTCCAGATGGTCGCACCGAAGTCGATCTACCTGCCCCACAGCTACGACCCGAAGCTGCACCACCCCGGCGCAGCGGATCCCGACCTCAGTTCCGACGTGTGCTTCGTCGGCACCGGCTACCCGTCACGCATCGAGTTCCTCGAGCAGGTCGACTGGACCGGCCTGGACGTCAAGCTGGCCGGCAACTGGCAGAGCCTCGACGACGACTCGCCGCTGCGGCCGTTCCTCATCCATGACATCGAAGAGTGCTGGCCGAACGACCAGACCGTCGACCTGTACCGCTCGGCCAAGTGCTCGTTCAACCTGTACCGACGCGAGGCCAACATGCCGTCGCTGGCCGAGGGCTACGCGATGGGGCCCCGAGAGGTCGAGCTGTCGGCGATCGGCTGCTTCTGGTTGCGCGACCCACGCCCCGAGTCCGACGAGACGTTCCCGATGCTCCCTGCGTTCTCGTCGCCCCACGAGCTCGGCGAGAAGCTGCGCTGGTGGTGCGCTCACGACATGGAGCGCCAGCAGGCCGCACAGATGGCTCGCGAGGCCGTTGCCGGCTGGACGTTCGAGCGTCGCGCCGAACAGCTCCTGGCCCTGATCTGACCCACCCCGAGGGCCGTCACTCGGGTGCCACGTTCTCCGGCCGCGGGCCGGTGAAACACACACCCCAACCCTGGAGGTTCCACAATGGCCCGTAAGCATGGCCGCACCGGTCGGCTCTACGCCGACTTCAGTTCCGCCGGCGGCGCAGCCGCCGTCCCGATCGCGTCGCTGACGCAGTGGTCGATCGACTTCTCGACCGACAAGGTCGACGCCACCGCGTTCGGCGACACCAACAAGCAGTACCTCGCCGGTCTGCCCGACTCGAGCGGGACGTTCTCGGGCTTCTACGACGACGCCGAGCGCTCGGCGTACGCCGCAGCGATCGACAACACGGCGAACAACGCCCGGCGCTTCTACCTGTACCCCGACACGAACAGCACCGGCAAGTACTGGTTCGGTCTCGGCCTGTTCGACGCGTCGTTCTCGGCGTCGGTCGACGGTGCCATCGAGCTGTCCGGCAACTGGGCGGCCTCGTCGAACATCATCGGCGTCGGGATCACCTGATGCCGTTTGCCGTCAACACACCCGGCGGGCAGGTCCAGCTCATGGACCTGCCCCTCGAGGTCCTTGAGCAGCTCGAGGAGGACACCGGCCGGCGGTGGTCGCAACTGCTCACCGCTCCCGGCTGGAACGCCAAGAGCATCCGGCACATCTACGCCGCCGCCTGCGCGCAGGTCGGTGTCGAACCGAAGCCGCTGACCCCGCGCGACCTCGTTGGCGACAACGACGCCGTGATCGTCGAGGTCGACGACTCGCTGCCGACGTCCTACACCGACGGCCTGCCCGACCCAAAAGCGGAGGGCGAGACGCCGACGTCTGGGTGATCTGGGCTGCGAAGAAGTACGGGTGGACACCCGATCAGGTCAGACGGCAGTCCATCAGGGACCTGCGGTTGTTGAGCGAGTCAGAGGGGTGACGCTGTGGCATTGACCGAGCGGCTGCAGATCATCGTCACCGCCGATGGCAAGGGTGCCGCACGCGAGTTCCAGCAGATCGGCGCCACCGCCGAGCGTGAGCTCGGACGCACCGAGGACCGCATCAAGAAGCTGTCGTCGGGGCTCGTCTCGTCGGGCTCGCAGATGGCACTCGCCGGTGGCATCGCCACCGCCGGCGTGTTCAAGTTGGCCCAGGCCGCAGGCAACTACGAAGAAGCGGCGTCGGCGGCAAGCGTCGTGTTCGGCGAGGCGTCGGAGAGTGTCGAGCAGTTTGGCCGTGACGCCATCAAGTCCGCCGGCCTGTCGAGGCGCGCAGCGGTCGATGCTGCGGTGACGTTCGGTACGTTCGGCAAGGCTGCCGGGTTGACCGGCGAGAACCTGGCGACGTTCTCGACGGACCTGACCCAGCTCGCCGGCGACCTGGCGTCGTTCCGCAACACGTCGACCGACGAGGCCATCACGGCCATCGGCGCTGCGCTGCGCGGCGAGTCCGAGCCGATCCGACGCTACGGCGTCCTGTTGGACGACGCGACGCTGAAGCAGGAAGCGCTCGAGCTCGGCATCTACGACGGGGTCGGGGCGTTGACCCAGCAGCAGAAGGTGCTGGCGGCACAGGCGGCGATCTTCGAGCAGA
>JBILMF010000039.1:0-21921 GCA_044375655.1 Steroidobacteraceae bacterium
GCGGGGCTGATTGCGCACCTTGATTTGGTGATCAGCGTGGACACGTCGACGGCGCATTTGGCGGCTGCGCTGGGCAAGCCGGTGTGGATTTTGAACCGGTACGACACCTGCTGGAGGTGGTTGCTGGAGCGAGAGGACAGCCCGTGGTACGGATCGGTGAGGCTGTACCGGCAGGGCGCCGATCGCGACTGGCGGCCGGTGCTCGAGAGGGTGGCGGGTGCGCTTGTGACGGAGTTCGTCGGTGCGCATCACGGCGGGAAGACTGCGGGGCCGGGGTAGCGTTATCCTTCCTGCCCATGCGACACCACCAAACCCCCGTTATCCAAACCTTTGAGCGTTCCCCTATCGACGGTCGCCGCGCAGGCGTCGTGCGCTTCGCACCCTGGCTGGTTGCCTTGGCGCTGCTCGTTCCGCCGCAGTCGCTGGCGGACCCCTCGTCCGCCGGTTCTGCAGTCCAGGGTCGCGTGATCGCGAATGCCGACTCCTTTGCCGTGATCCCGCGCCGCGAGCGGGTGGCAGTCGAGAACAGGCTGCTCACGGAGCGGCTCGAGAAACTGCTGCCGCGCGTAATGGCCGAGGCAGGGCTCGACATGTGGCTCGTGATCAACCGCGAGTACGCGGAGGATCCGGTCTATTTCAGCCTAGTGCCGCAACCGACCATGGCGGCGCGCCGGACCACGATCCTCGTGTTCAACCGTCTGCCCGATGGCAGCGTCGAACGGTTGTCGGTCAACCGCTATCCGCTCGGCGGTCCGTACAAGGCCGCATGGTCCGGTGGCGATCTCGAGGCGCAGTGGAAGGCGCTCGGTGAGCTCATCCGCAGCAAGGATCCGCAGCGCATCGGCATCAATGTATCGCGCCACTGGCCGGTAGCGGACGGACTCACCAAGGGCTTGCACGAGCGGCTGCTAGAGGTGCTGCCGGCGGGCTTCGAGCGGCGGCTGGTTCCGGCCCAGGATCTGGTGATCCGCTGGCTGGAGACGCGCTTGCCCGCCGAGATCGAGGTGTACGCACACATCGTCGGCATCGCGCGCGGTGTCATCGCCGAGGCGTTCAGCACGCGGGTCATCACGCCTGGTGTGACCACCACCGAGGACGTGTCGTGGTTCATCCGCGAACGTTTCGAGTCGCTGGGGCTGCCTGCCTGGTTCACACCCGATGTCAACGTGCAGCGGCCGGGAGTCGAATGTCGCCAGGATCAGGACTTCTGCGGCATCACCGGTGTGATCCGTCGCGGCGACGTACTGCATACGGACGTGGGATTCTGCTATCTGAAGCTGTGCACCGATACCCAGGAGATGGGGTACGTGCTGCGCTTCGGCGAGGATTCCGTCCCGGCCGGACTGCTGGCGGCGATGCGGCGCGGAAATCTTTGGCAGGATCTGCTCACGCGCGAGTTCCGCAGCGGACGCACCGGCAATCAGGTGCTCGCCGCGACCCGCGCGGCGGCTGCGGCGGCGGGCATCGAGAATCGCGTCTACACGCATCCGCTCGGGCAGTTCGGGCACGCGCCCGGACCGACCATCGGCATGTGGGACAACCAGGGTCCCACGCCTGTGCAGGGCGACTGGCCGCTCCACCCGGATACCGCTTACGCGATCGAGGGCAACATCAAGCATCAGGTCCCCGAGTGGGACGGGCAGTGGGTACAGATGAAGCTCGAGCAGGATGCCATCTTCGACGGCAAGCAGGTCGTGTACCTCGCCGGCCGCCAGACCGAGTGGCATGTGGTTCGATGAGCTTCGCCGGCGGGCGCTGCCGATCGCGGCGGTGCTCGTCGTTGCGCTGCTGGCCGCCGCCGGATTGTGGCTGTGGAGTTCGACTTCAGGTGAGCGCTCGGCGGCGGATCCCCCGGGGATAGCGGGCGCGCCGGCCCGCTTCGTCGGGAGCACTCGCTGCGCGGACTGCCACGTCACGGAGTATCAGGCGTGGCGCGGTTCGCAGCACGCCCGGGCCATGCAGCACGCCAGCGCGGCGAGCGTGCTCGGCAGGTTCGATGGCGCCGAGTTCCGGTATGGCGGAGTCACATCGCGCTTCTTCATGCGCGACGGCAAGTTCTTCGCGCGCACCGATGGTCCCGACGGGCGCCTCGCGGATTTCGAGGTGAAGTACACCTTCGGCGTGGAGCCGCTGCAGCAGTACCTCGTCGAACTGCCCGGCGGGCGTCTGCAAGCGTTGACGATTGCCTGGGATGCCCGGCCACGCGGCGAGGGCGGACAACGCTGGTTCCACCTCTACCCGGGGGAACGGATCGATTTCCGTGACGAACTGCACTGGACCCGCCCTGCACAGAACTGGAACTTCATGTGTGCCGACTGCCACTCCACCGGCATCCGCAGGAATTTCGACGCGGCCACGGATACGTGGTCGACGCAGTGGACGGATATCGCCGTCGGTTGCGAGGCCTGTCATGGACCCGGCTCGCGGCATCTCGCCGCGCCCGGCGAGCCTTACCGGATAGGTTCCGGCAAGGACCGTTCAGCTGCCGAGATGGAGACCTGCGCCGCCTGCCACGCGCGTAGGGCACAGATTGACGAGGGCGCCGTGGCCGGCGATCCGCTTTTCGACCACTACCTGCCCTCCGCGTTGTCGTCCGGCCTCTACCACGCCGACGGCCAGCAGTTGGGAGAAGTGTTCGTCTGGGGGTCTTTCCTGCAGAGTCGCAAGTACCTGGCTGGCGTGACCTGCGGCGCCTGCCACGAGCCGCACACGCAGCAGCTGAAGCTGCCGGGCAATGCCGTGTGTACGCAGTGCCATGTCGCCGAGCGCTTCGATACGCCTGCGCATCACCATCATGGCGAGGTGCTGGGTACCGTCATGCGGCCGCCGGGGGCGACTGGCGTACCGCGTTGCGTCGATTGCCACATGCGCGAGGCCACCTATATGGTCGTCGACCGGCGACGCGATCATGGCTTCCATGTTCCCCGACCCGACCTCACTTTGAAGATCGGCACGCCGAATGCCTGCGCTGATTGCCATGTCGGACGCGACGCCCGCTGGGCGGCGGACACATTGCGTGCGTGGCATGGCACCGACCGTGCAGAGTCCGCGCATTTCGGCGAGGCATTGCACGCAGGTCGACTGGGCACGCCCGGAGCGGTGTCCGCGCTGCTGGGGCTGCTGGCCGATGGCGGACAGCCAGGGATCGTCCGCGCGAGCGCCATCGAGTTGCTGGCCGGATATCCCGGCGAGATTGGTGCCGCGGCAATCCGTGGCTCGCTCGCCGATCCAGATCCGCTGGTGCGCCATCAGGCCCTGCTGGCGCAGCAAGGCGCGCCGGCCGCGCGCCTTGCGGCACTGCTGCCGCCCATGCTCGATGATCCACTGCGTGCGATCCGTTATCAGGCGGCGCAGCAACTCGCCCTTGCTCGGGCACCGCTCGATGACATCCAGCGCCAGCGTTTGCAGGTCGTGCTCGCCGACCATGAACGCGCATTGCGTCACGATCTCAGTCGCGGCGAGGCCTGGCTCAGCCTCGGCAACCTCGAGCTCGCCCGCGGCGACTCGCAGGCGGCCGAGGCCTCATTCCGGCGTGCGATCAGCGCTGATCCGTTCTTCGCGGCGGGCTACGTGAATCTGGCGGACTTGCTGCGCGGCAGCGGCCGCGAAACCGCTGCCGAGTCGGTGTTGCGCGAGGGTCTGCAGCGCAATCCGCGAGCCACTGCGTTGCGCGAGTCGCTGGGCCTCGCTCTCGTGCGGCAGGGACGCAAGCCCGAGGCGCTGCGCGAGTTTGCCGCGGCGCATCGCGAAGACCCCGCGGCACCGCGTGCGGCATACGTGTACGCGCTGGCCCTGCACGACGCTGGCGAGTCGGCACGGGCGATCGACCTGCTGCGTACGGTCCTCGGGCAGGGGTTCGACCGCGACTCGGCACTGGCGCTCGCCGCTTACGCCCGTGACGCTGGCGATACGGCAACGGCTGCGCAGGCACTTGCCCGACTGCGCTCCGTAAACCCCGCGGATCCCGCGCTCGGCGCGCTCGGCGCGCTCGACGCAACGACGAACTGAGCTCTATCCGCCCATGCCACCCCTCACCGATGTCGACTTCATGCGCCACGCCTTGCGGCTTGCCCGCGAGGCCGGCGCCCGCGGTGAGGTACCGGTTGGTGCGCTGGTGGTCAACGGCGAGACCATCCTCGGCGAGGGTGCCAACAGCCCGATCCGCGATTGCGATCCGACCGCCCATGCGGAGATCGTGGCGCTGCGCGCTGCGGCGTCGCGGCTCGGCGACTACCGCCTCGCCGGCTGCACCCTCTATGTCACGCTGGAGCCCTGCATCATGTGCGCCTCGGCGCTGGTGCATGCGCGCGTGCGGCGCGTGGTCTTCGGTGCCTGGGATCCGAAGGCGGGCGGCGCCGGCAGCGTCGCGGACGTCTTTGCGATCCCGCAGCTGAACCACCGGGTGGACGTGTTTGGCGGGGTGCTGGCAGATGAATGCGGCAGCCTGCTCGCCGGCTTCTTCCGCGCACGCCGCAAATGAAGTCCGTCCCCTCGCTCACCACCGGTTCCATTCCCGGCACGCTGTTCACGTTCGCGCTGCCGATCCTGCTCGGCAACGTGCTGCAGTCCGTGAACGGGTCGATCAACTCGATGTGGATTGGCAGGTTCCTCGGCGCAGCCGCGCTGACCGGCGCCAACAACGCGAATCTGGTGGTCTTCCTGCTGCTCGGCGCCGTGTTCGGAATCACCATGGCCGCGACCATCCTCATCGCCCGCCACGTCGGTGCCCGACAGCTCGCCGAGGCGAAGCGGGTCACGGGCAGCAGCGCCACTTTTTTCGTCGGCCTGTCGCTGGTGATGTCGCTAGGCGGTTTCTTTGCCGCTCCCGCCATCCTGCGCTGGATGGGCACGCCCGCCGATGCCCTCGACTACGGGGTCGACTATCTGCGGGTGATGTTCATCTCGCTGCCGGCCGCATACGCGTTCTTTTTCGTCAACGGCGCCTTGCGCGGGGCCGGCGACTCGACGACGCCGTTCCGTTTTCTTGCACTGACCGTCATTCTCGACATAGCCCTCAATCCGCTGTTCATTTTCGGCGCGGGACCGCTGCCGGCGCTCGGGATCGCGGGATCAGCGCTCGCCACGCTGGTGGCGCAGTCAGTGAGCCTCGCAGCCCTCCTGCGGCATGTCTACCGTGTCCGTCATCCGCTCGCCATCCATCGCGGCGAGTGGCACCTCCTGCGGGTCGATTGGCAGATCGTCCGCAGTCTTGTCCTCAAGGGCATGCCGATGGGGCTGCAGATGATCGTGCTCTCCTCGAGCATGGTGCTCTACCTGCGCGTCGTGAACCGCTTCGGCTCGGACACCGCTGCAGCGTTCGCCGCCGACATGCAGCTGTGGAACTACGTGCAGATGCCGGCACTTGCCATCGGCGCGGCGGTCTCCTCGATGGCGGCGCAGAACATCGGCGCCGGGCAGTGGCAGCGCGTCGGCGACACCGCGAAGTACGGCGTGCTCTTCAACCTGCTGCTCACCGGCGGGCTGGTGGCGGTGATCTACCTCGGCGAGCGATTGGCCATCGGCCTGTTCCTGCCGCCCGACAGCGCCGCAATCGATATCGCGGTGCACATGAACCACATCATCCTCTGGTCATACCCCTTGTTCGGCATCTCGATGGTGCTGTCGGGCGTGGTCCGCGCCGCCGGCGCCGTGATGGCGCCGCTCGCGATCCTGCTGGTGTCGCTGCTGCTGGTGCGCGTGCCGCTGTCGGAGTACGGCTACGCGCACTGGGGTGCGGACGGGGTATGGTGGAGCTTCTCGGTGTCGGCGATCGTCGCCGCCGCGCTCTCCACGATCTACTACCTTGCCGGTTCCTGGCGCTCCGCGACGATGCCCGGGGCGTCGCCGGTCTGAGGCCGAATCGTGCCTGCTGACGGCACTGTTCCTCGCTGAGTTACCGCGGGTGGCTCATCGGCCCGCGCATCCGCGGCGGTCTCCGGGAATTGCCGCTTCAGCAGCTCATGGTATTGCTGCACGCGGTCCACCATGACTTTGGTCTCGAAGCCGCGGGCATAACCGTTCTTCGCCTGCAGGTACCAGAACTCCTCGGAGAGCAGTGTCAGCCGCTCGCGCACGTCCATCCAGGCATCGCTGTTGCCGCCCTGCCTCGCAGTCAGCACACGTGCATCCTCGAGGTGGCCGTAGCCCATGTTGTACGAGGCGACCGCCATCCACAGCCGGTCGGGCTCGCGGATGCGCTGCGGCACGGTGTCGTGCAGCTGCGCGAGGTAGCGCGCCCCGGCGAGGATGCTCTGTCTGGCGTCGAAGGGGTCCTGCACGCCGAGCGAGCGGGCGGTTCGCGGCATCAGCATCATCAGACCCTGCGCGCCGAAGGGCGATACCGCTCGCGGGTCCCACATCGACTCCTGGTAGCCGAGGGCGGCGAGCAGCCGCCAGTCGAGACCCGTCAGCGCCGCAGCCTCCTCGAAGTGGGGTCGCAGCTCCTGCAGCGGGCCCGCGGTGTCCTCGAGCAGGCGCGTGGAGTTTGCCTGCGGTAGCGTGGTCGGCTTGCTCAGCGTCTCGATCTCCAGGGTCGGCGGCGCCGTCGTGCCGCGTTCGCGGGTCAGAAAGCGGTTCACGGCCGCCAGCAGGTCGCGGCCGTCGCGACGGACCATCCAGTGCAAGCTGCGCAGTTCAGGCAGCGCGAAGGCGACATCTACCGTTGGGTGCAGCGCACGGGCCGCCGCGAACTCGCGGCCGTCCATCAGTGCGACATCGGCGCGTCCGGAAGCCACCAGTTCCAGCGGCTCGCGTCCGACGTCGCGCGGCACGACGGTGATCCGTATCTGCTGGCGCCCTCCGGAGCGTTCCTCCTCGAGCCAGGCGAGCTCGGCGCTGTCCTGCAGCACGACCGCCCGCAGCCCCTCGAGGTCCGCGGCTGCCCGCGGTCGCTTGCGGCTGCGTTCGTGTACCCAGAACATGGGTGATTGCGAGTAAGGCTCGGAAGGCAGGGCTACTCGGGTCCACGACGCGCTGCGCCCGAGCTGGGCCGCGGCCAGGTCTGCCCGCTTGGTGGCGATCGCCTGGCGCAGGCCGGCGCGATCGGTTTCGACCACCAGGGTGAGCTTTACCCCCAGTTCGGCCGCGAACTTTTCCGCGAGGACGTACTCCGGGCCCTCCGCGCCGTCCACGCCGATGAAGTACGTGGTCGGGCCGTTGAGCGTGGCGACCCGCAGTTCACCGCGCTTGCGGATCTCCTCCAGGGCGCCTCCACCCAGGCCGCAGCCACCCAAAACGAGCAGCGCCGCGAGGCAAGGGAGGAGCCGGAGCGCGACCTTGCCTGCGGGGCTGCCCTCGAGGCGGCGCATGACTGTGCTCCCGCGGGCCATGTCGGCTAGAATACCCGGCTCCGGAGAGGTACCGAAGCGGTCATAACGGCGCCGACTCGAAATCGGATGGTCGGTTAATCCCGGCACGTGAGTTCGAATCTCACCCTCTCCGCCATTTTCCAGTACCGGAACCATGCCCCCCAGCCACATCTACAAGGTCATGTTCGTGCATCAGGGCAAGATCTACGAGGTCTATGCCCGCAAGGTCAGCCACGGCAGCCTGTTCGGGTTCGTGGAAATCGAAGAACTCGTCTTCGGCGAGCGATCATCGGTGGTGCTCGACCCGGGCGAGGAGCGGATCAAGTCGGAGTTCGAGGGTGTCAAGCGCAGCTACCTGCCCATGCATTCGGTACTGCGCATCGACGAGGTCAGGAAGCAGGGCGTGAGCAAGATCAGCGCGCTCGAGGGGTCGAATGTGGCGCAGTTCCCGATGCCCCTCTACACGCCGCCCTCCGGCGACGGCACAAAGAAGTAGGCCGCGGCGGCCCATGCTCGTACGCGGCGCTCCCGCGCTCTCCGGCTTCCGTCTCCGCAAACTGCTCGATCGACTGCGCGAGTTCGTTGCAACGGTCGAGGCGGTCGAGGCCCATCACGTCCACTTCGTCGATCTCGCCCGCGAACTCGATCAGCGGGAGAGCAGCCTGCTGCAATCGCTGCTGAGTTACGGGCTCCCCGGGGCGTCGTCGCAGGGCGACAATGGCCTGCGTCTGTGGGTGATCCCGCGGCCGGGCACGATCTCTCCCTGGGCCAGCAAGGCGACCGACATAGCACAGGTTTGCGGCCTCGATGCCGTGCGGCGGATCGAGCGCGGCATCGAGTATCGCTTCGCGAGCGGCCAGCCGCTCGATGCGGCGGCAGTGGGTGCCCTCGCGCCGCTTCTGCACGATCGCATGACCGAGATCGTGATCGACGATCCGGCTGCGGCTTCACGCCTGTTCGCCCTCGAACCGCCGCGGGCGCTGCGACGCATCGACCTCGCTGCCGGCCGCGCCGCGCTCGAGGCTGCGAACGTCGAACTCGGGCTCGCGCTTTCCGCGGACGAGATCGACTATCTGCTCGAGGCCTTCCGCAGCCTCGGCCGTGCTCCTAGCGACGTCGAGCTGATGATGTTCGCGCAGGCGAACTCGGAGCATTGCCGCCACAAGATCTTCAATGCCGACTGGGTGATCGACGGCGCACCGCGCACCAAATCGCTGTTTGCCATGATCCGCAACACCCATGCGTGCGCGCCGCAGGGCGTGCTCAGCGCCTATCGGGACAACGCCGCGGTGATCGAGGGCGTGGCGCATGGCAGGCGCTGGTTTCCCGATCCTGCAAGCGGCATCTACGCGGCGCGGCTCGAACCCATCGACATCCTGATGAAGGTCGAAACGCACAACCACCCGACGGCGATCTCGCCATTCCCCGGGGCTTCGACCGGATCCGGCGGCGAGATCCGCGACGAGGGTGCGACCGGATGCGGTGCGAAACCCAAGGCGGGTCTTGTCGGGTTTTCCGTTTCGCACCTGCGCATCCCCGGCTTCGTACAACCGTGGGAGCAGCTGCCCGGCAAGCCCGCGCCCGGCAAGCCCGAGCGTATCGCTTCCGCGCTCGAGATCATGCTCGAGGCTCCGCTCGGAGCCGCCGCCTTCAACAACGAGTTCGGCCGGCCCGGCATCAACGGCTACTTCCGCACACTCGAGATCCACGTTCCCGGCGACCCGCCGACGCGCCATCGCGGCTACCACAAGCCCATCATGATCGCCGGCGGCCTCGGCAACGTTCGCCGGCAGCACGTCGAAAAGCAGGATTGTCCGCCGGGAGCGCGTCTGGTCGTGCTCGGCGGTCCGTCGATGCTCATAGGCCTCGGCGGCGGAGCGGCGTCCTCGGTGGGTTCCGGAGCCTCCTCGGCCGATCTCGATTTCGCTTCCGTGCAGCGCGGTAACCCCGAGATGCAGCGGCGCGCGCAGGAGGTCATCGACCGCTGCTGGGCGCGGGGTGAGCACAACCCCATCCTTCTCATCCACGATGTAGGCGCCGGCGGTCTCTCCAATGCCGTCCCCGAGGCGGTGGCCCACAGCGGACGCGGCGCGGTGGTCGACCTGCGCGCCATCCCCAGCGACGAGCCCGGCATGTCGCCGATGGAGCTCTGGTGCAACGAATCGCAGGAGCGGTACGTGCTGGTCGTGGAGGCCGGCTCGCTGGACGAGTTCGCCGCGCTGTGCGCGCGCGAGCGCTGTCCACACGCTGTCATCGGCACGCTCACCGACGACGGCCGCCTGCTCGTCAAAGATACTTTGCTAGGCGAAACGCCGGTCGATATGCCGATCGACGTACTGCTCGGCAAGCCGCCGCGCATGCTGCGCGAAGTGACCTCGCAGTCGATCCGCGCGCTTGACTTCGGCGTCACCACCATCGATCCGCGCGAGGCCCTGCGCCGGGTGCTGCAGTTCCCGGCGGTGGCCGACAAGACCTTCCTCATCAGCATCGGCGATCGCACCGTGGGCGGCATGGTGTCGCGCGATCAGATGGTTGGTCCATGGCAGGTGCCGGTCGCCGACTGCGGCGTGACCACCACCGATTTCTTTGGTCATGCAGGTGAGGCGCTGGCGATGGGCGAGCGTACGCCGGTCGCCATCCTCGATGCCCGGGCCGCCGCGCGTCTCGCGGTCGCCGAGGCTGTCACCAACCTGCTCGCCGCCGATGTCAGGCGGCTAGGAGACATCCGCCTGTCGGCGAACTGGATGGCTGCCTGCGGAGAGCCCGGGGAGGACGCTGCGCTCTACGCTGCCGTTGAGGCAATCGGCGAGGAACTGTGTCCCGCGCTCGGCATCGCCATCCCTGTGGGCAAGGACTCGCTCTCCATGCGTACCGCGTGGCGTGACGAGACCGGTGTGCAGCGTACGGTGGTGGCACCGGTCTCGCTGATCGTGTCCGCCTTCGCGCCCGTCGGCGACGTGCGCCGCTGCTGGACGCCGCAGCTGCGCACCGACTGCGGACACACCTCGCTGGTGCGCATCGACCTCGGCGAGGGCAGGAACCGGCTCGGCGGTTCGGTGCTCACCCAGGTCTACGGCGGCCTCGGGACGACGCCCGCCGATCTCGACGACCCGGCGCTGCTGCGCAATCTCGCAGCTGCGCTCGCCGAGCTGCGTGCGCTCGACGCCGTACTCGCCTACCACGACCGCGCGGACGGCGGGCTAGTGGTCACTCTCCTCGAGATGGCATTCGCCGGACACTGTGGCATCGATGTAAATCTCGGCAAGCATGAGCGCAGTGAGCTCGGCAACAAGGCTGCGGCGCTCGCCGCGATGTTTGCGGAGGAGCCCGGCGTCGTGCTGCAGGTGCCGTTCGAGCGCGGCACCGAGGTGCTCGGCGTGCTGTTCCGCCACGGGATCGGACATTGCAGCGCGATCATCGGACGCGTCGAGCCGTCCTCCGACCGGATTCGCATCGCGTCGGGCTCGCTGGTGATCGAGGAGTCATGGGAAGCCCTCAAGCGCGAATGGTCGGCCACCAGCCTGCAGATGCGCGCGCTGCGCGACGATCCCGAGTGCGCGCGCGAGGAGTATGCGGCCTGCACCTCGATCGCCACTGCGCCCCTGCAAACGCTGTTGTCCTTCGATCCCCAGGAGGACATCACCGCCCCGTTCATCGCCCGTGGCGCGCGGCCGCGTGTTGCCGTGCTGCGCGAGCAGGGCGTCAACAGCCAGTCGGAGATGGCGGCGGTCTTCGACAGAGCCGGCTTCGAGACGCACGACGTCCACATGACCGACCTGATCAGCGGTCGGCGGCGGCTCGACGAGTTCCGCGGTCTCGTGGCCTGCGGCGGGTTCTCCTACGGCGATGTGCTCGGGGCAGGGGAGGGGTGGGCCAAATCGATCCTCTTCAACCCGCTGCTGCGTGATGCTTTCAGCGATTTCTTTGCGCAGCGTGACACATTCGCTCTCGGCGTCTGCAACGGCTGCCAGATGATGGCCCACCTCGCGCCGCTGGTGCCGGGCGCCGCGCATTGGCCGCGTTTCGTGCGCAACCGCGTCGAGCAGTTCGAGGGACGCGCGACGCTGGTCGAGGTGACGGCCAGTCCGTCCCTTTTCCTTGCAGGCATGACGGGCTCGGTGCTGCCGATCGCCGTGTCCCATGGCGAGGGGCGCGCCGCCTTCCTCGACGCGCGGCAGGCTGCGGCCTGCGAGGCCTCGGGCACCGTCGGCCTGCGCTACGCCGTGCGCGCCGGCGAGGTCGCCGCGCTCTATCCGGCCAATCCCAACGGCTCGCCGAACGGCCTCGCCGCACTCTGCAGCCTCGATGGGCGGGTGACCCTCATCATGCCGCACCCTGAACGGGTGTTCCGCAGTGTGCAGATGTCGTGGGCGCCGGCGGGCAGCGGCGAGTACACCGGCTGGATGCGTTTCTTCCGCAACGCCAGGGCTTGGGTCGGATGAGTGCCGCACGCGCGCCCGTCTTCGAGGTGCGTGGGCTGTGCAAGACGTACGGCGAGGGCGCGGCGGCGGTGCACGCGCTGCGCGGCATCGACCTGCACATCGATCCCGGCGAGTTGCTGGTCCTGCTGGGTCCTTCCGGCTCCGGCAAATCGACCCTGCTCAATATCCTTGGCGGCCTTGATCGGCCGACGGCCGGCAGCGTGCGCTTCGGCGATCTCGAGCTCGCGTCGGCGAGCGACGCGGCGCTGACCGACTACCGGCGGCACCACGTCGGTTTCGTCTTCCAGTTCTACAATCTCATCGCAAGCCTTACCGCGCGCGAGAACGTCGAACTGGTGACCGAGGTTGCTGACGATCCGATGCCCGCCGACGACGCGCTGCGTCTCGTCGGACTCGGCGAGCGTCTCACGCACTTTCCCGCGCAGCTCTCCGGGGGCGAACAGCAGCGGGTGGCGATCGCCCGCGCCATCGCCAAGCGTCCGGCGGTGCTGCTGTGCGACGAACCCACTGGCGCGCTCGATGTGGCTACCGGTATCCGCGTGCTCGAGTCGCTGTTGCAGATCAATACCGAGCTCGGCACCACGATGCTGTTGATCACCCACAACGCCGATATCGCGAGGCTCGGTGACCGGGTGGTGCGCTTCGCGGACGGACTCATCCGCTCCATGGACAGCAACGCCGCGCGCGTCCCGCCCTCGCAGCTGCACTGGTGAGTCCGCTCGATCGCAAGCTGCTCCGCGATCTGCGCCGGCTGTGGCTGCAGGCGGTGGCGGTGGGCACCGTGCTCGGTTGCGGGATTGCCATTTTCGTCATGGCGACCGGGATGTACGCCTCGCTGGAGGCGGCTCGCGACCGCTACTACGCGAGCGCACGCATGGCCGATCTCGCCGGTTCGCTGGTTCGTGCCCCGGAGCGGCTTGCCGCCGAACTCGCCGCGCTGCCCGGAGTCGCTGGTTTCGAAGCGAGGGTGTCCGGCGTCGGCTTGTTGACGCTGGCGAACGTCGCCGAGCCGGTGTCGGCACGTCTGGTCTCCTTGCCCGCCGATCGACGCCCGCGCGTCAATGATCTCGTGTTGAAGCGGGGCCGCTGGCCGGATGCGACGCGCACCGCCGAGGTGCTGGTCAACGAGGCCTTTGCCGAGGCGCACCGCATCGAGCCGGGGCTCCGCATCCCGTTGCTGGTGCGCGGCCAGCGCAAGTGGGTGGAGATCGTCGGCGTCGCGAGCAGTCCGGAGTTCGTGTTCGCGGTGGCGCCCGGCGACATCCTGCCTGAGCCACGGCGCTTCGGTGTGCTGTGGATGAACCGCGAGGCCCTCAGCAGGGCACTTGATCTGGACGGTGCCTTCAACGACGTAGTGCTGCGCCTGCAGCGTGACGCCGATCGGCGTACGGTCATCGCCGAGGTCGATGCCCGGCTCGCGCGTTACGGCGGGCGCGGTGTTTATGGCCGTGACCGCATGCTTTCGGCACGCTACCTCGCCGACGAGCTGTCGCAGTTGCGTACGCTGGCGAGCATCCTGCCGCCGATCTTCCTGCTGGTTGCGGTGTTTCTGCTCAACGTGACGCTGTCGCGGCTGGTGGCGACCGAGCGCGCCAATATCGGTCTGCTCAAGGCCTTCGGCTACGGCAATGCGGCGATCGGCCTGCATTACGCGAAATTCGCGCTGGTGTTCTGTTGCGGCGCCGCGCTGCTCGGGGTAGTCCTTGGCCAGCGGGTGGGCGGCTACATGGCCGAGGTCTACCTTGCCGTCTACCGTCTGCCCGAGCTGCCCTTCCGCGCGGGACCTCTGGTGTATCTGGGCGCCCTCGCCGTGGCTCTGGTAGCCGCCGTGCTTGGCGCCATCGCCGCAGTAAGGCGCGCCGTCCGCCTTGCGCCCTCGGTCGCGCTGTCGCCACCGGCACCCACGACGTTCCGCCGCTTCGGCGAGCGGCTGGAGCAGCGGCTGCGGAACCTCGGGGCACGTTCGCGGATGCTGGCGCGGCGCATCCTGCGTTTCCCGCGGCGCTCGGCCACCACCGTCGGCGGCATCGCGCTCGCGCTTGCGCTGCTCATCATGTCGGAGCATTTTCCAATCGCCGTCGATCGGATCATCAGCGTCAACTTCGGTGTAACCCAGCGGATGGACGTCACCCTCACCTTTGCCGAGCGTGAGCACGAACGCGTGCTGCGTGAGTTGCGACGCCTCCCGGGTGTGCTGCAGGTCGAGCCGTTGCGCACCGCCGAGGTCATCCTCGAAGTCGGCGGCGACTCCCGCGGTACCCGTCGCGAACGCGAAGCCGTGCTTGGCATTCCGCGCGGAGCGCTGCTCAACCGTATCGTCGGCACCGACCTCGATGTGGTCGAACCCGCGGCCGAGGGGCTGACGCTGTCGAACGGTCTGGCTGGCAAGCTCGGCGTGCGGGTCGGTGACCGTCTGCGGCTGCAGGCGACCGACGGCCAGCGGGTCAATGTCGAGGTCACGGTGGTGCGTATCGTCCAGCCGTTCCTCGGCACCGCGGCCTACATGGAGCGCGAGGCCCTCGGTCGGCTGCTGCGCGAACCGGCTCGGGTCGACTCGGCCTACCTGCTCATCGATGCCGCCGAGCGCGAGCGGCTGAATCCCCGCCTGAAGGAGATCCCCGCCATCGTCGGGGTCACCTATGCGGACAACGCCGAGCGCTCGTTGCGGCAGATGTTCGATCAGGGCGCGGGTTTCTTCGCCGCCATGTTCCGGGCGTTTTCGCTGCTGATGGCGGCAGGGGTGGCTTTTTCCGCAGCGCGGGTGACGCTCGGCGAGCAGGAGCGCGATCTGGCGACGCTGCGCGTGCTCGGGTTTCGGCGGCGCGAAGCCTCCGCCGTGCTGCTTGGCGAGCTCGGCGTGCTGCTCGCCGTAGCGTTGCCGCTCGGCCTGCTGCTCGGCGCTGCGCTTTCGAGCTGGATGATGACGCAGTTCGAGACGGAGCTGTTTTCCTTTCCCTTCGTCTTCGATGTGCCCACGTATGCGCGTGCGGCTCTGTTCGTCATCGGCGCAGTGGCCGTGGCGGCGTTATGGGTGCGACGTGACGTGGATCGACTCGATCTCGTCGGCGTGCTGAAATCGCGCGAATGAAAGGCAGCACGCTCATCGGCTTCCTGCGGCGCCGCTGGTACCACCTCCTCGCCGGTACCGCCGTGCTTGGCCTCGTCGTCGTCGCTGCCTTGCCTACCGCTGTGGAAGTGGATGTGGCCACCGTCGATCGCGGCATGGTCCGCGCGACCATCGTTGATGAGGGCCGGACGCGCATGCGCGAGGTCTACGTGGTCAGCGCGCCCGTCGCGGGCCGGCTGCTGCGGGTCGCGGTCGAGCCCGGCGATCCGGTCGCCGCCGGTGAGTCGCTGGCGCGCATGACGCGGGGCGTGGCGGGGTTCCTCGATCCGCGGCTCGACGCCGAGGCGCGTGCAGCCGTCGCGGCCGCCGAGGCGCGCCTGCGTGCGGCGCTTGCCGATCGCGAGCTCGCTGCAATCGAGGAGGCGAGGACGGCGAAACTCGCTGCCGCAAGGCTCGTCGCTGATGCCGTGCGCGACGCCGCTGCGGCCCGCCTGCGTACGGCGCTTGCTGCCGAGTCCGCAGCGGGCGCGGAGCTGCAGCGGACCCGCAGCGCGCTGCTCGCGGCCGGTCGCGACGGCGGCGCGAGCGAGGTCACGCTGCGCGCGCCTGTGGCGGGCGTTGTGCTGTCGGTGCCGCAGGAGAGCGAGGCCAACATCAACCTCGGCACGCCCGTGGTGGTGCTCGGCGATCCGCGCAGGCTCGATGTCGTAGCCGAGTTCCTCTCGCAGGACGCGGTGCGTGTCCGCCCGGGCGATAGGGCCTTCATCGAGAACTGGGGCGAGCAGGGGCTGGACGCCGAACCCGTCGCGGCCCGCGTCGAGCGGGTCGAGCCGGTCGCCCGCACGAAGATCTCCGCGCTCGGCATCGAGGAGCAGCGCACCCGCATCATTCTCGAGTTCGCCGCGCCCGTGCCCGTGCCGCTGCGCGCGCACGACTACCGGGTCGACGCCCGCATCGTCACGCGCGAACTGCCGGACACGGTACGCGTGCCGCTCGGCGCCATGTTCCGCGCGGGCGAATCCTGGGCCGTATTCGTCGTCGAGGGAGACCGCGCCCGGCTGCGCACCGTGAGTGCCGGACCCCAGGATGAGCGGCACCGCGCGATCAGTGCCAACCTGCAACCGGGCGAGCGCGTGGTGCTGTTCCCGACGGCCGCCGTTGCCGACGGGGTGCGGCTGACAATCCGTCCTCACTGACGCGCGTCCACGGCGCGCGTCATCGGCAAGGCTGTGGGCAACCGGGAACAGCAACGGCTCGCCGAACGCCTGCTACAGCAGGCCGATCACCTCGCTGCATCCGGTCGTCTCGCCGAGTCTGTGGTCATCATCGAGAGGGTCCTTGGCGACTGGCCGTTGCTCGCCGACACCTGGTACAACCTCGGGCTGCGCCGGCGCAGCCTCGGCCGCCCCCATGCGGCGCTCGCAGCCTATGGCCGGGCGCTGGAACTCGGCGCCGCGCAGCCCGAAGAGATTCACCTGAACCGCGGCGTCATCTACGCCGACGACCTGCTGCAGCCGGATGCCGCCGAGCGCGAGTACCAGCTGGCCCTGCAGCGCTCACCCGACTACCTGCCTGCATTGCTCAACCTCGCCAACCTGCGCGAAGACGCGGGCCGGCGTCGGGATGCCCAGGAACTCTACGAGCGCATCCTCGCCGGCGATGCGACTCACGCGGAGGCGCTGGCACGCCTCGCGAACTGCTCCGTGATCAGCGCTCCCGACGAGCCGCTCGTGGCACGTTTGCGCCATGCGATCGGCTTGCCGGGACGTACGCCAGCCGAGCGCGCGAGCCTTGGCTTCGCGCTGGCCCGCGCGCTCGACGCGGCGGGCGCATATGACGAGGCCTGGGAAGCCTGCAGGCAGGCCAATGCGGCGAGCCGCGTCAGCGCGTCCGTCGTGCAGCGCCGCTACGATCGGGTCGCGGAGGAGCGTCGGATCGGTCAGCTGATCGATTGCTGTGACGCAGCCTTCCTCGAGCGGGTGGGACGCGACGGGCTGGCAGCGGCCGCGGCCGATCCCGCACTCGTCATGATCAGCGGCATGTTTCGTTCGGGCTCGACGCTGGTGGAGAGCCTGCTTGCTGCCCATCCGCAGGTGACCGCGGGCGGCGAGCTCGACTGGATGCCCGCCATCGTCCGCGAGGCGCTCGAGCCTTTTCCGGCATCACTCGGTGCTCTCGAGGCGACACGCTGTGCTGCGTTGGCGGTGCGCTATCTGGAGCGGCGGGCGTCCGTCTTTCCCGCGGCGCGGGTGCTCACCGACAAGCGCCCGGACAACTTCCTCCATCTCGGCCTCATACGCGCGATGCTGCCCGGTACGCGGTTCGTGCACACCCGGCGTCATCCGCTCGACAACTGTTTGTCGGTCTGGTTTCTGCACCTCGAGCACGACATGGCGTACGCAACGGACCTGATGGATATCGGTCATCACTACCTGCAGCAAGAGCGGCTGCTGGTCCATTGGCGGACACTGCTCGGCGAAGCGTTGCATTCGGTCGACTACGACAGCTTGGTGCGCGAGCCCCGCGGCGAGATACAAAGGTTGCTGGCCCACTGCGGCCTCGATTGGGACGAGCGCTGCCTCGATCCTGGCAACCATGCGGGTCCGTTGCGCACTGCGAGCGTCTGGCAGGCGAGGCGCCCGCTGTACCGCGAGTCCTCAGGGCGCTGGCGGAACTACGCGCGCCATCTCGAGCCACTGCGCGAGTTTTTCTCGCGCGCAGGTCTGTCGGTCGACGGCTGACCCGGCTGTGCGTCAGCGCGCCGTGTGTCTCTACGGCAGCCCGCCGGGCAGCACCCCGCCGGGCACCACCCCGCCGGGCAGCAGTTCGCCGGACTGCGGATCGACGCCTGCCTGTCGCAGCGCATCGACGAGCGGTTGCAGCAGGTCGCCGTAGCGCGCGACCCGTCCGTTGCGCAAGCTCACGGGATCGCGAACCGACACCGTGCTGAAGGTCGCGATCGGCCGCTCGCTGCGCGCGTAGTCCAGAACCTCAGCGCTCCAGTCGAGGCCGCAGGCTGCGAGCAATTGCTGCGCCGATTGCGGGAAGTCAGCAACGATCTGTTCGTAGCGCAGGCTGATCAGCCGGCCGGGGAACAACTGTTCCCAATGCGCCATGAGCCGCATGTACTCGACGTAGTAGTGTGCGAGATCCTCGAAGCGATGCGTGAAGGCCCACGACTTGGCGAACTCCTGTCGCCATATCGAAAACAGCGTCTCCAGAGGATCCCGGCGCAGGTGCAGCACGAGCGCATCGGGGAACAGCCGCATGATCAGACCGATGGCGAAGAAGTTGAGCGGCTGTTTGTCAGTGACGAAGTCGCAGGCCGCGGCGGCTGCCGGTTCCGCAAGATAGGCCTCCGCCCATTTGCCGAGCACGAGTTCGCCGGGTCCCTGACTCTCGGCGGCGCGCGCGAGGTACTCGCCAAGCAGCCGCTGCATGGCGCCCCGCTCGCCGCAGGCATGAACGCGCGGATGCGCACCGAGCACGCTTTCCACCAGCGTCGATCCGGTGCGCGGCAAGCCGACGATGAATACGGGGCGGCGGGCAGTGCCGCCGGGCTGCCGCGGCGCGCTCGCCGCGGGCTCCGCCGTCGCGAAAAGTTCGCGCAGGCGTCGGGTTCTCTCCTCCTGACCGGCACGGTCATACCGCCGGTTCTCGGTCTCGTCCCTGGCGGTCGAGAGCGCATGCGCGCGTGCGTAGGCGGCGAAGGCTTCCTCGAATCGTGAGGCGGCATCCTGTGCATGGGCGATCGCGAAGGCAGCCGGGATACGCAGGTCGAGTGGCGCGTCCGTGCGCTCCGCGATCACCGAGAGCCGCGCGAGCTGTGCTGCATCGAGCGTGCCCTGCTGCAGACGGCTGACGGTGGACAGCACGTACACGTCGCCTGGTTGACGCTCGAGGCAGCGTTGCGCCGCCTCGAGCGCCGCTGCGAAGCGACCGCGGTACATGTGCAGCAGCGCACGCCGGGCAAGTACCTCGGGGTGGTTGGCATCGACTTCCTCCGCGGCGGTGAGCGCCGCTTCGGCCGCGGCGAAATCGTGCGCGTGGAGGCAAAGCCCGGCGTAGGTGGCAAGATCACTGGTGTCATGCCTGCCGTGCAGCAGGAAGTTCGAGTACGCCTGCACGGCGTCCGCGTGGCGACCGAACTCGAAGGCGGCGCGGGAGAGGTGTTTCCAGGGCTCCGGGCGCTGCGGCCGCGCATCTGCCCAAGCGCGTGCGGTGGCCGCGAGGCGCGACCAGTCGCGCCGCGCGGCGAGTGCCTCGCAGAGCACCCCGAGCATCTCCTCCTGAGCGGGATGCTGGGAGAGGCCGATCTCGAGCAGGGCGATCGCCTTGTCGGGATCCCCGTGCTGCAGGGCGAGCTCCGCCAGCTTGACGATCGGCCGGATCGCCCGCGGGTCGATTTCCATGGCCTCGGCCCAGCAGTGCGTTGCCTCGCTCAGTTGGCCACGCTGCGCATGGATCTCAGCCGAGCGCGACCATGCAGCCGCCGAGTCGGGTTGCAGTTCCATGACCTGTCGCAGCGTACTCAGCGCATCGTCGGGTTGGCCGGCGAGGGTGAGGCCCTCGGCGAGGTTGAAGAGCAGTCCAGCCTGATCCTGCCCGCGCAGGGCGGCGCGGCGCAGCAGTTCCACGCCCTCGGCGCCCCGGCCGCACTGGGCTATGGCGAGCCCGAGCAGACTCGTAGCCTCCGCATCGTCAGCCTGCAGCGACAGTGCGGCCCGATAGGCGACGATGGCGTCTTCGAGGCGGCCGGCGCGATGCGCCACCAACCCCCTGTCGATGGTCTCGCGGAATGCGGTGACTGGCATCTGGCTGGACTTCGGAGCCTGCGACAACAGGTCCTCCCCAAGGGATGATGTTGTAAAGTTACAACAATCATTGTTGGAACTGCAACGATTGAGTAACATTGTGCCTGTTCGGGGATTCGTGCGCCGCCCTCGGCGGCACTCTGAGTCATTCTTGGTCCGCGACCCTAGGTCGCCACGTCGCTCATCGAGTGGTGCGGGTTGTGCGGATTCGTCAGCCAGGGAGTGTTCAACTATGGGTCTCAACAATCAGGTGTCCGTCGCCGTTCGCCGCGTGCTCCTGCTCGGTGCCATCTCGGCCTCGGCAGCGGTACCACAGGTACAGGCGCAGGACGCGGCCAGTGAACTCGACACGGTGGTCGTCACCGGATCGCGCATCCGCTCGACCAACGTCGACTCCAGCAGCCCGGTCACGCAAGTCACCGCGGCCGACATCGACGCGCAGGGCGTGACCCGCGTCGAGGATCTCATCAACCAGCTGCCGCAGGCCTTCGCTGCGCAGAACGCCAACGTTTCCAACGGTTCCACCGGCACCGCGACCGTCAACCTGCGCGGCCTCGGCTCCGCACGCACCCTGGTGCTGGTCGATGGTCGTCGCATGCCCTACGGCGGTGTGACCAACTCGGCCGCCGACCTCAACCAGATTCCCTCGCAGCTGATCGAGCGCGTGGAAGTACTCACCGGCGGCGCCTCGGCCGTGTACGGTTCCGATGCGGTGGCGGGTGTCGTCAACTTCATCACTAAGAAGGACTTCGAGGGCGTCGAGGTCACCGGCCAGTACAACTTCTATCAGCACAAGAACGACTTCGGCGGCCCGGGCGCCGTCAAGTTGCGCGATGTCATCGCGGGTCGCGCCACAACCAATCCGGCGCAGTTCCAGCTGCCAGACGACAACGTCACGGACGGCTTCGGCCGCGAGGCGGCGATCCTCGTTGGCGTCAGCACCGACGATGGCCGCGGCAACTTCACCGCCTACGCGGGCTGGATGGAAAACGACGAAGTCCTGCAACGCGACCGCGACTTCTCGGCCTGCGCGCTGAACGCGGGTCCGACGGTGTCGTTCTCCTGCGGTGGATCCGGAACCGCCTCGCCGGCGCGCCTTACGGACTTCGCCACCTACGACTTCACGGCGGACGGCGCCAACTGGCGCAACTGGAATGGCTCGACGGACCAGTACAACTTCGGTCCGACGAACCACTACCTGCGTCCGGCCAGTCGCTACAACGTCGGCGCCAGCGGCCACTACGAACTCAGCGACCGGGTGGACGTGTATACCCAGCTGATGTTCACCGACTACCGCTCGATCGCGCAGATCGCCCCCGGCGGCATCTTCTTCGACTCCTCCACCATCAACTGCGACAACCCCTTCCTGCCGGCGAGCCGGCTGGCTGCCATCGGTTGTACCCCGGCGCTGGTTGCCTCGGGCGGACGTACCACCATGTACATCGGCCGTCGCAACACCGAGGGTGGTGGTCGCCAGCAAAGCTTCTCCAACACGTCCTTCAGGGCGGTCGTCGGTGCCCGCGGCTCGCTCGTCGAGAACTGGGACTACGACGTGTCCTTCCAGCGCTCGACGGTCAAAGCCAACGAGCAGACGCTCAACTACTTCGTCATCGATCGCATCAACCAGGCGCTCGATGCCGTACGCCTCCCCGGCGGCCAGATCGGTTGCCGCGATGCGGGCGCCCGCGCTGCGGGCTGCGTGCCCTACAACCCGTTCCAGCCGGGTGGCGTGACGCAGGGTGCACTCGACTTCCTGCAGGCCCCCGGCATCTCGGTCGGCACCATCGATCAGGACGTGGCGCTGGCCACGGTCTCGGGTGACACGGGGCTCAAGTTCCCGTCCGCCGAGGAGACCGTGCAGACGGCGTTCGGTGTCGAGTACCGTCGCGACAAACTGGTTCGCGAGACCGACGCCCTGCTGGCCACGGCACGGCTCTCCGGCACCGGCGGCGCCACCATCGGCATCACCGGGTCGACCAAGGTCTCGGACTTCTTCGCCGAGGCCCGCGTGCCGCTCGTGCAGGGCGCGGCGTTCGCCGACAACCTCGTCGCCGACCTCGCCTATCGCTACTCCGACTACGGCGACATCAACACCGACACCTACAAGATCGGACTCGACTGGTCGCCGGTCGAGGCGTTCAAGGTGCGCGGCAGCTTCCAGCGTGCGGTGCGCGCGGCGAACATCATCGAGTTGTTCACCGCCCAGGGCTTCAATCTGTTCGACATCGACGGCGACCCCTGCGGTGCCGGTCGGTCGACCAACGCTGCCACGGCACCGGGTGGCATCACGG
>JBILMF010000168.1:0-5957 GCA_044375655.1 Steroidobacteraceae bacterium
GCGGAACGCCCTGGCGGCCGCAGGGATAATTACAGAGGGGCTTTGTCAATGAAGACAGTTTCAGCCGTCGGTCTAGCGGTGTCGCTGACCTTGCTCGCCGGCAATGCCGTCGCGCAGGAAAGCGAGAGCCTCGAAGAAATCGTGGTCACCGCCACCAAGCGCGAACAGACCCTGCAGGACGTTCCGGTCGCGGTCACCGTGACGCCGGTCGAAACGCTGGAGCGCGCGCAGATCCGCACCATCAGCGACCTGCAGTCGATCGTCCCGTCGCTGCGCGTGTCGCAGCTGCAGACATCGACGCAGACGAACTTCATCATCCGCGGCTTCGGCAACGGCGCCAACAATCCGGGCATCGAGTCCTCGGTCGGCGTTTTCATCGACGGTGTCTACCGCTCGCGGTCCGCAGGCGCGATCGGCGACTTCGTCGACGTCGAGCGCGTTGAAGTGCTGCGCGGTCCGCAGAGCACGCTGTTCGGGCAGAACGCGTCGGCCGGCGTCATCAGCATCGTCACGCAGAAGCCGTCGCTCGAGGAGACGACCGGAATGGTCGAGCTGACGCTCGGCAACTACAACGAACGGGTCGTCAAGGCCAAGATCGGCGGGCCGATCAGCGACAACGTGGGCGCCAGTCTGGTCGCCGGCCTCAACCAGCGCGACGGCTACTTCCGCAACCTCACCGACGGCAGCAAGACCAACGACCGCGACCGCTGGGACGTGCGCGGCCAGTTGCTGTGGAAGATTTCCGACGCCCTCGAGATGCGCGTCATCGCCGACGCCAGCGAAATCGACGAGGTCTGCTGCGGCGTCTCCAACCTGTTCAACGGACCGACCGGCGGCGCAGTGGTGTTCGCGGGCGGCCAGATCTACCCGGGTGTACCCAACGCGGTCGGCCGGCCGTTCGACCGCGCGTACTTCGCCAACAGGGCGCCGGTCAACACGCTCGAGAACTCCGGCGTCTCGCTGCACCTCGACTGGGATCTCGGCGACTTCACCGTCACCTCGATCACCGCGTCGCGGCAGCAGGACTACGACTTCGACTACGACTTCGACTTCACCAGCGCCCTGCTCGGCACCGTCAACCGCAACGTCGGCGACATCAGTACGATCACGCAGGAACTG
The DNA here is from genome assembly GCA_044375655.1 of Steroidobacteraceae bacterium. Lineage (GTDB taxonomy): Bacteria > Pseudomonadota > Gammaproteobacteria > Steroidobacterales > Steroidobacteraceae > UBA964. The sequence goes on from JBILMF010000168.1 coordinate 1,120, forward strand.
CGGCTCGCGTTCGATGCCGGCGGCAAGGTGCGCGGCCTGCTCGGCGCCTACTACTTCGACGAGCAGGTCAACTACAGCAACGACATCCAGATTGGTGCGGGCTTCCGCACCTACGCCAGCCTGCTGACCAACCCCGCGAACCCCGCGGCGGCGCTGCAGACCTTCCCCAGCCTCGAAGCGGCGATCGGCCTGCCGCGAGGTTCTTTGTTCGCCGCCAACACCGGCAACAAGATCGACACCGTGCAGGACACCAACGCCTACACGCTGTTCGGGCAGCTCGACTTCGACCTCACCGACCGGCTCACGCTGACCGGCGGTGTCGCCTACACGAACACGCAGAAGGACGTCGATTTCAAACAGGTGTCGAACGAAGCCTTCTCCGCGCTCAACTTCGTGGATATCGGCTTTGCACAGATCTTCGGCGCCCTCACCGGAGGCCGTGCGCCAACTCCCGCCAACTTCGCGGCCTTCTCGGCGCAGGCGGGTTTGGCTGACGCGGCGAGCGTTCGTCCCTGCGTCCCGGGGCAGCCGGCGTTCCCGGCGGGACCGCTGTGTAACTCGCTGCTCGGGCTGTACCCGCTGCAGTTCCTGCACGCGCCGGTGCCGTTCACCGACAGCTCGGATGACAGCAAGACCACGTACACGGTGCGGCTCGCCTACGACATCAACGACAACCTGAACAGCTACTTCGGCGTCTCGACCGGCTACAAGGCGACCTCCTGGAACCTGTCGCGCGACAGCAAGCCGTTCGCGCCGGCAACCGCCGCGCGCTCGCCGCTCGGTGGCGCGGTCAACCCGTTCTACCCGCGCTACGGTACGCGCTTCGCGCGGCCGGAGGAGTCCACGGTCACCGAGCTCGGCGTCAAGGGTCAGTGGAGCCGCTTCGCCGCCAACGTGGCGGTGTTCGACCAGTCGATCAAGAACTTCCAGTCGAACCTGTTCCTCGGCACCGGTTTCGTGCTCGGCAACGCGGGCAAGCAAACCACGCGCGGTCTCGAGATCGAAACCCAGAGCAAGGTGACCAACACGCTGCAGCTCGCGATCTCCTACACCTACCTCGACCCGAAGTACGACTCGTTCACCACGGCGGAGGCGGTCGCGATCGCCACCTGCGGCGGTACACCGACCTCGGCAGCCGGGCGCACGGACCTTTCCGGCAGGACGGTGGCGGGTATCTCCAAGCACAACGTGTCAGCGGGGTTCACACAGGGCTTCACGGTCGGTGAGACCGAGGCGTTCCTGCGCGCCGACTACCAGTACCAGAGCAGCGTGCAGACGGTGGAGAACATCTGTCCGCAGATCGCTTCGCGGCAGGTGAACACCTTCAACGCCAGCCTCGGCTTTTCGCGCGACGGCTGGGACTTCCTGCTCTGGGGCCGCAACCTCACCAACGACGACTACCTGATCCAGGGTTTCCCGTCGGTGGCGCAGACCGGCAGCTTCTCGGGCTATCCCAACGAGCCGCGCACCTACGGCTTCACGGTGCGCCGCAACTTCGGCGGCCGTTGATCGGGCCGCGGCGTCCCCCCACGGATGACGCCGCCCCGTGATGTTCAAAGGAAGGGCGGTTGTGCTCGTCACGACCGCCCTTCGTTTTTTTAGTTTGCCCTCGGTAGCTGCGTGAGCATCGCAGCCACGGCTTCTTCTCCGCGGGGCTGCGCGTTCGGGCATGATCGGCAGGAAGGCCATGCAGCGTCATGAGTTAATCGCTACCGACGGCTCGCGGCTCGTGGTCAGCGACTGGCCGGACTCAGCCGCCGGCGGCAAGCCGCTGGTGCTCGTTGTCCACGGCCTCGGCGAACACGCCGGCCGCTATCAGCGGCTTGCCGCGCAGCTGGCAGCGGCGGGATATCCGGTGCGCGCCTATGACCACTACGGGCATGGTCATTCAAGCGGCCGGCGCGGCGGCCTCGCGCGCGACCTGCAACTCGTCGAACATCTGGCGGAAGTCGCCACCGCCACCATGGCCCTGCCCCAGCACCGCGACCGCCGGCTCGTGCTGCTCGGTCACAGCCTCGGCGGACTCGTCGTGGCCTCGGCGGTGATGCGCGGGCTGCTGCAACCGGCACTGCTGGTGATGTCCTCGCCCGCCCTCGCCGTGCGCATGGCAGCCTGGCAACGGGCTGCAGTGGGCATCCTGCCGCGGCTGCTGCCGTCGCTGACGCTCGGCAACGGGCTAGATCCGAAGATCCTGTCGCACGACCGGCAGGTCGTCGAGGCGTACCTTGCCGATCCACTGGTGCACGATCGCATCTGCGCGCGTCTCGGCGGCTTCGTATTCAGCGAGGGACAGGCTGTGCGAGCCGCCGCAGCGCACTGGCGAACGCCGACCCTGCTGCTCTACGCGGGCGATGACCTGGCGGTCGACCCTTGCGGAAGTCGGCAGTTCGCGGCGACAGCGCCGCCCTCAGTGGTACGCGCGCAATGCTTCGCCGCGATGTATCACGAAATCTTCAACGAGCCCGACGACAGCGCACTCAGGAGCCTCGAAACAGCGCTCGCTGCTGCGGATTGAAGAGCGCCCAGACGAGGCAGGCGGAAACGGTCACGGCACCGCAGAGCGCAGCGATGCGCACCGGCTCGGTCACCTGCTCCTCGCCGAGGAATACGCCCACGGCCGCCCAGACAAACACCGCGCAGTAGGCGGCGTTGCGGGTCACCGCGCCCATCCAGACATAGATGGCCGTGGCGGCACACACGGTGGCGAGCGCCCACTCGTCCATGCCGAGGCCGAAGGGATACCAGCCGAGGTCAAAGAACAGCGTCGCCAGATTCACCAGCGTGGCGGTGGTGATCCAGCCGAAGTAGACGGCGAACACGCCATCGACGCAGAGGAACTCCGCCGCCGTGGGTGCGGCGAGGCGTCGCAGGCGCAGGAAGATCACGAGCAGCGTGCCGAGGATCAGCAGCATGATGGCGACGCTCAGCGCCACCAGCCGGTAATGCCAGGCGAAGATCCAGGCCGCATTGCCCGCGGCGTTGAGGAAGTACACCCCGGTGATCGGCGCGATGCGGGCGCGGATGCGCGAAGAGCCGCGCCAGGCCGCGAAGCCGAAAGCGAGCAGGCCGAGGTAGATCAGCGACCAGATCGAAAACACATAGCCCGGCGGCGTGAAGCCCGTCGGGTACATGTCGGACAACTGGCCGGTGTTCAGGCCGTTGATGGGAAGGATGTTGGCCGCCGCGTTGACGATGAGTACCATCAGCGTGGCGAGCAGCGGCAGGACGGTGCGATCCATATGTCTACCTCGGGGCGCGGCCGACCGCGGTGTTTAACCGCCATCATACTCACATCGCTGCTCGCGCTAGGAGCCTGCTCGACGATGACCCCCGACGGCCGCCCCATCGACACGCGCTACCGCAGCCCCAACCACGACAGCCGGATCCGCTACCTCGTCATCCATTTCACGCAACTCGACTTCGAACGCTCGGTCCGTGCCCTCACCCGAGGCGAGGGGCCGCGGCGCGTGAGCAGCCATTATCTGGTCGGCGAGGATCCGCCCACCATCTACCGACTGGTCGAGGAGGAGCGTAGAGCCTGGCATGCAGGCCAGAGCTACTGGCGCGGCGATACCGCACTCAACGCCAGTTCCATCGGCATCGAGATCGTCAACATGGGCGATGACGCGGCCGCCGGCGTGAACTTCGCCGATTACCCGCCAGCGCAGATCGACGCCGTGGTGTCACTGGTGAGGGACGTCGTCAGCCGACACGGCATCGCGCCCCACCGCATCCTCGGTCACAGCGACATCGCGCCGCAGCGCAAGACCGATCCCGGGCCGAAGTTTCCGTGGCGGCGACTCGCCGAGGAGGGTCTCGTGCCATGGCCCGACCTGGAGGCGGTGGCCGCCGCGCAGAGCGCGCATGAACTCGCGCTACCGCCGGTGGCCTGGTTCCAGCAGGGTCTCGACGCCCTCGGCTACGAAGTACCGCGGCACGGCGAGGCGGACGAGGCAACCCGTCGGGTAATCGCCAACTTCCAGATGCGCTACCGGCCGCAGCGCTACGACGGCACGCCGGACGCGCAGACCGCTGCGCTGCTCGAGGTGATGAACCGGCCAGACGGCTGGCAGCTGCGCGGCGCCGACGGCGTTTGGCGGGCCTACCGGCCCGACTGACCCGACCGGCCCGACTGACCGGGCGTGGGCGACGCGAGCGAAGCGGCCGCGGGGGCCGCTCAGGGAATCGCGTCGAACGAGGGCACCACGGTGGGCGTGGGGGTGCTCGCCCCGGTAATGCTGGTGTTGCCGAGCTGCTTGGAGGTGTTGTCGCCCCAAGTCCAGGTCGTGCCATCGGCACCGATGGCCGCAGCGAACGACAGGCCGCCGATGTCCACCGCAATGGCCTGACTGACGACACTCACCGGCGCCAGCGTGTTGCGCGCCGTAGTGCCGCCGTCACCGAGCGAACCGGCATCGTTGGCACCGGTCGCACGCAGCAGCCCGTTGCTGCCGAGCACCATGGTGCCGCGCTCGCCGGCCGCTGCATCGACCACATCGCGGGCTATCGACGTGGCCACACCCACATCGGTGCTGGCGGCAGTGCCAAGCCCAAGCTGGCCGTCACCGTTCTCGCCCCAGAGGTAGAGGGCGCGGCGCCGGCTGACGGCGATGGAGACGTCGCCGCCGGCGCGGACCCTCGCGATCTGCGCGAGCCCGGTGGCCACCGGCACGCGGCTCGGCTTGAACGTGCCGTCGCCGAGTTGTCCTGACGCGTTGGCACCCCAGGCGGCCACGGTACCGTCCGCGCGCAGGGCGAGCGCATGGGTGCTGCCCGCAGCGATCTGCGTCACGCTCGCCAGTCCACTCACCGGGACCGGCACGAGCGAGGCGTCGCGC
>JBILMF010000040.1:0-21729 GCA_044375655.1 Steroidobacteraceae bacterium
CGCAATCGTCTCAAGGCGAGCCGGCTTTACGCGGCGATCGACGCCTCGGGCTACTACCGCAGCCCCGTCGCCGCGAATTGCCGTTCCTGGATGAACGTGCCTTTCACCATTCCCAACCCGGAGCTCGAGAAAAAATTCTGCGCGGAGGCCGCTGCGGCGGGGCTCGCCAATCTCGAGGGTCATCGCAGCGTCGGCGGCATGCGCGCGTCGATCTACAACGCGATGCCGGTGGCAGGCGTGGACGCGTTGCTTGCCTTCATGAGCGAATTCCAGCGGCGGCACGGCTGAGGCGGCTTATGGTTTTCCGTATTCAGACCCTGAACAACATCAGCCTGCGCGGGCTGGAGCGGCTGCCGCGGGATCGCTACGAGGTGGCGTCGGCACTGGCCGATCCGCACGCGATTCTGGTGCGCTCCGCCGACATGCACGCGATCGACATCCCAGGCAGTGTGCTGGCGGTGGCGCGGGCCGGCGCGGGAACCAACAACGTCCCGGTGACTGCGCTGTCGCGTCGCGGGGTACCCGTGTTCAACGCCCCGGGCGCCAACGCCAATGCGGTCAAGGAACTCGTGGTGGCATCCCTGTTTCTGGCGGCACGCAACATCGTCCAGGCCTGGGACTTCGCGCGCGCCTTGCAGGGCGACGACGCGGCGATCGACGAGGCCACTGAACGCGGCAAGAAGCAGTTTGCCGGATTCGAGCTTCCCGGCCGTACCCTCGGGGTGATTGGTCTCGGTGCCATCGGGGTTGAGGTCGCGAACGCAGCCGAACGTCTTGGTATGCGGGTCATCGGCCACGATCCGCAGATCACGGTGAAACGGGCCTGGCAGCTGTCCTCGAGCATCGAGCAGGCGGTATCACTGGACGAGCTGTTCGCGCGCAGCCAGTTCGTCTCCGTGCACGTGCCGCTTGGCGAGTCCACACGCGGTCTCGTGAATGCCGCACGCATTCGGCTCATGCCCGCCGGTGGCGTGATCCTGAATTTCTCGCGGGCACCGATTGTTGACGACGGAGCGGTGGTCGCCGCGCTCGACGCCGGCCATCTGCACGCGTACGTCTGCGACTTCCCGAAGAACGCCTTCCGCGGGCATCCGCGGGTCGTCGCGCTGCCGCACCTCGGCGCCTCGACGCTGGAGGCCGAGGAGAACTGCGCGGTTATGGTCGCCGAGACGCTGCGCGACTTCCTCGAGAGCGGCAATCTGCGCCACTGCGTGAATTTTCCTGACGCCAGCATGCCGCGCGCGCCGGGTACCACCCGGATCGCGGTCGCCAACAGCAACGTGCCGAACATGGTCGGTCAGGTTTCGACGCTACTGGCCGCCGCCGGCATCAACATCGCGGAGCTGCTCAACAAGTCGCGGGGCGAACTGGCCTACACGCTGATCGACGCCGAGGGGGCCGTTGATGAAGATCTGCTCGCTCGCATCCGCGCGATCGGCGGCGTACTCTCGGCGCGTCTTTTGCACTGAACAGGGTGATCGATGGCCAAGGCGACGAAGAAATCCGGCGCTGCCGAAATCGAGGGACTGCGCGGTCGCATCGACACCGTTGATCGTCGCCTGCACGAACTGCTCAACGAGCGGGCGCGCCTTGCCCGGGCGGTGGGCGTATCCAAGGGCAAGCAGGGACGGATGGTCGACTTCTATCGGCCTGAGCGCGAAGCCGAGGTCCTGCGGCTCGCCCTGGAGCGCAACGCCGCGGCGCGCGCCGGCGGTGCTTTGCGCGACGAGGAAGTGGTACGCCTGTTTCGCGAGATCATGTCGGCCTGCCTCGCGCAGGAGGAGCCGCTGAAGATCGGCTTCCTCGGTCCCGAGGGCACGTTCTCGCAGGCGGCCGTGTACAAGCATTTCGGCCACTCGGCCCGCGCCTTGTCGCTATCGACCATCGACGAGGTGTTCCACGAGGTCGAGGCGGGTCACGCCGATTTCGGCGTGGTGCCGATCGAGAACTCGACGGAAGGCAGCGTCAACCATACCCTCGACCGGTTTTTGACGTCTCCGCTGCACATTTGCGGCGAGGTCGAACTGCGCATCCGCCAGAACCTGATGGGAAACATGCGCAGTCTGCGCGACATCAAGCGGGTCTGCAGTCACCCGCAGTCGCTCGCCCAGTGCCGGCAGTGGTTGCGGGAGCACTTGCCGGAGGCCGAGCTGCTCAGCGAGTCCAGCAACGCCGAAGCTGCCCGGCGCGCGCGTGACGAAAAAGGTACGGCGGCGATCGCCGGTGAAACGGCCGCGGAGGTCTACGGACTCGGCATCCTGGTCGCGGACATCGAGGATAGGCCCGACAACACCACCCGCTTCCTGGTCATCGGACGGCGCACTTTCGGACGCAGCGGCAAGGACCGCACCACGCTGCTGGTGTCGACCGGGCACACCGAGGCGCCCGGCGCTCTCTATCGGTTGCTCGAGCCGCTCGCGCGCAACCGCATCAGCCTGACCCGTATCGAGTCTCGGCCGTCGCAGCGACGCAAATGGGACTACGTGTTCTTCATGGACCTCGAGGGACACGTCGACGACCCGCCGGTCAAGCGCGCGCTCGCGCGACTGAAGACGCGCGCCTCGTTGTTCCGCGTACTCGGCTCCTACCCCCGCGCGGTGTTGTGAGCGCGGGGGACGTGGAGCGCTGGGTGCTCGCGCCCGGCGGCGCCGTAGGCGGCGAGTTGCGGGTGCCGGGTGACAAGTCCGTGTCTCACCGTGCGCTGATGCTGGGCGGTATCGCCGAGGGCGAAACCACGGTCGACGGGTTTCTCGACAGCGAGGACTGTCTGGCGACGCTCAAGGCGCTGCGCAGTCTCGGAGTCACTATCGAACGACCGGCAACATCGCGACTGCGCATTCGCGGGGTCGGCGCTGCGGGACTGCACGGCGTCGATCAGCCCCTCGATATGGGCAACGCCGGGACGGCGATGCGCCTTTTCATGGGTTTGCTCGCCGGCCAGCGCTTCGACTCGACGCTGGTGGGCGACAGTTCGCTGATGCGTCGGCCGATGGAGCGCGCGGCTGCGCCGCTGCGGATGATGGGTGCGCGCATCGCCACGCGGGAGGGCCGCCCCCCGGTCGTGATCCACGGCACACCCGACCTGCGGGCCATCGATTTCGACATGCCGGTCGCCAGCGCCCAGGTGAAGTCGGCCGTGTTGCTCGCCGCACTGGCCGCGACCGGGACAACGCGGGTTACCGAACCTGCGGCCACCCGCGACCACACGGAACGCATGCTTGCGGGCTTTGGTGTGGAAATCCGCCGCGCGGGCGCGACCGTGGAACTGCCGGGTCGGCAGATTCTGCGCGGCACGCACGTTGATGTCCCGGCAGATTTTTCCTCTGCGGCCTTCTTCATGGTCGCCGGGTGCATCGCGGCCGAGGGCTCGCTCTGCCTGCGCGGCGTAGGCATGAATCCCACCCGGACCGGGCTGCTCGAGATCCTGCGCGCCATGGGCGCGGATATCACCGTTCACGGTCTAGCTACGCGGGGCCCCGAACCGGTGGCCGACCTGCTCATCCGTCCTTCAAGGCTGCGCGGCATCGAGGTACCGCTCGAACTCGTGCCGCTCGCCATCGACGAGTTCCCGGTGTTCTTCATCGCGGCTGCCTGCGCGGAGGGCCCCTCCTTGCTGCGCGGCGCCGAAGAACTTCGGGTCAAGGAGAGTGATCGGCTGGCGGTGATGGCTGCGGGCCTTGGTGCGCTCGGCGTCGATCATCGACTGCTGGCCGACGGCATGCGCCTCGCAGGCCGCGCGGGTCCCGGCCCGGTGTTCGCCGGTGGCCGCATCGACAGCCACGGCGATCACCGCATCGCCATGGCCTTTGCGGTCGCCTCCCTGCAGGCGTCAGCCGAAATCGAAGTCGTGGACACCGCGAATGTGGCCACGTCATTTCCGGGGTTTGCAGGGCTCGCCCGCGGCTGCGGCTTGCGGCTGCGAGAGCTGCCGGGGGCTGCGCCAGCGTGAGTCGAGGGAGCGCGCCGAGCCCGGTGGAGGGAGTCGTGGCGTCAGCGGACTCGCCGGCGGCCGCCGCACCGGTGGTGGCCGTGGACGGCCCATCGGGCTCGGGCAAGGGGACGGTTTGCCGCCGGCTCGCGCAACGGGCGGGCTGGCACCTCCTCGACAGCGGCGCCTTGTACCGGCTGGTCGCGCTTTCCGGGCGATTGGCGGGACTCGCAACCGACGACGTGTCCGGGCATGCCGGACTCGCGCGGCGGATGCAGGCCGTGTTTTCCGTGGCCGATGACGGTGGCGAGCGCATCCTTCTCGACGGCCGCGAAGTTACTGCAGCGGTACGCGCGGAGGAGACCGGGCAGGGCGCCTCGCGGGTCGCGGCATGGCCCGCCGTGCGCGCAGCGCTGATGGACCGTCAGCGAGCCTTCGCCGAAGTCCCGGGCCTGATCGCCGACGGTCGCGACATGGGCACGGTGGTCTTTCCCGCTGCGCCCCTCAAAATCTTCCTCACGGCGAGCGCCGACGAACGGGCGCTGAGGCGTTATAACCAGTTGAAAGACAAGGAATCGGGTGTTAGTCTCGCCGCCCTTTCGCGGGAGATCGCCGAGCGCGACCTGCGGGACTCAACCCGCAGCGTGGCGCCGCTCAGGCCTGCGTCCGACGCGTTCGTTATCGACTCCACCGGGGTGCCGGTCGAGACGGTGGTCGAACGGGTGATCGAACTCGGACGTGCGCGCGCGCTGTGGCGCTGACCCTCCGTCGAAGTCGATCGGGTTTTCGGGTGGCCGTGCGGATAGCGCACGGTCGTTGTCATCAACCCCCGTTGCGTCCACCGCAAGTGGCGAGCGGGACAACAGGCGCGGTGCCCTTTCGCATCGCACGAGTGAACACCAAATGACTGAAAGTTTTGCGCAACTGTTCGAGCAGAGCCTGGCCAGCCAGCGTATCCGCCCGGGCCAGATCCTCTCCGGTCTCGTGGTCAACGTCGGTGACGACATGGTCATCGTCAACGTCGGCCTGAAGTCCGAGGCCGTTATTCCCGTCGAGCAGTTCAAGAACGAGCGCGGCGAAATCGAAGTCGTCGCCGGCGACATGGTCGAGGTAGCCCTCGACTCCGTTGAGGACGGCACCGGCGAAACGCGCCTCTCGCGCGAGAAAGCCAAGCGTGCCCGGACATGGACGCGGCTCGAAGAGGCCTTCACCAAGGCCGAGATCGTCACCGGGATCATCACCGGTCGGGTCAAGGGCGGTTTCACCGTCGAAATCGAGCACGTGCGGGCCTTTTTGCCCGGCTCGCTCGTCGACGTGCGGCCGGTGCGCGACACCACCTACCTCGAGAACAAGCCGCTCGAGTTCAAGGTCATCAAGCTCGACCAGAAGCGCAACAACGTGGTCGTTTCCCGCCGCGCGGTTGTCGAGCAGGAATTCTCCGCAGAGCGCAGTGCGCTCATGGACAACCTGCAGGAAGGCGCGGTCGTACGGGGCTCCGTCAAGAACCTCACCGACTACGGCGCGTTCGTCGACCTCGGTGGCATCGACGGTCTGCTGCACATCACCGACATGGCGTGGAAGCGGGTCAAGCATCCGTCCGAGGTTGTCAAGGTCGGCGACGAGGTCGAGGTCCGCATCCTCAAGTTCGACCGCGAGCGCTCGCGGGTCAGCCTCGGCCTGAAGCAGCTCGGCGCTGATCCTTGGGAGAACATCGCTCGCCGTTATCCGCCCAACACCCGCGTGTTCGGCAAGGTCACGAACATTGCCGACTACGGCGCGTTCGTCGAGATCGAAGACGGCGTCGAAGGCCTGGTCCACGTTTCGGAGATGGACTGGACCAACAAGAACGTCAACCCCTCGAAGGTGGTGCAGACGGGGCAGGAAGTCGAGGTCATGGTCCTCGACTGTGACGAGGAGCGGCGGCGTATCAGCCTCGGCCTCAAGCAGTGCGCACCGAACCCGTGGCGCGAGTTCGCCGAGAACTACAACCGCGGCGACAAGGTTTCGGGGCAGATCAAGTCCATCACCGACTTCGGCATCTTCATCGGCCTGTCGGGCAACATCGACGGCCTTGTGCATCTCTCCGACATCTCCTGGGACGTGCCTGGCGAGGAAGCCGTGCGCAACTTCCAGAAGGGTCAGACGGTCGAGGCGATGGTGCTCGCCATCGACCCGGAGCGCGAGCGCATCAGCCTCGGGGTCAAGCAACTCGCCAAGGACCCGTTCGCCGGCTACATCGCCGACAACCCGAAGGGCAGTATCGTGCGCGGTGTCGTCAAGGAAGTGGACGCGCGCGGCGCCGTCATCGACCTCGGCAACGGCATCGACGGGCAGCTGCGCGCCTCCGAACTCGGTCGCGACCGTGTCGAGGATGCCCGCCAGTTCCTCAAGGTCGGCGACGAGATCGAGGCCAAGTTCATGGGCGTCGATCGCAAGACGCGCACGATCTCGCTGTCGGTCAAGGCCAAGGAGGCTCACGAGGAGGCCGAGGCCATGCAGAGCTACCGGTCGGAGCAGGGCGGTCCCACCGCTGGCACCAGCCTCGGCGAGCTGCTCAAGGCGCAGATCAACTCGGACAAAGACCGCGGCTGAGCCGCGTACGGCAATGGGGTGGACTGCGGCGGCGATTGCGCCGCTGCAGTCCTCCTGACGACGTCACGGGGCTCGCATGACGAAGTCGGAACTCATCGAAATCATCACCGCCAAGCAGAAGCATCTGCCGGCGAAGGACATCGAACTTGCGCTCAAGCAGATCCTCGAGATCATGAGCGACGCGCTCGCCTCCGGCGAGCGCATCGAGATCCGTGGTTTCGGCAGCTTTTCGCTGCATTTCCGGCCGCCGCGCCAGGGACGCAACCCGAAGACCGGCGAGACTGTGGCGCTCGCCGGCAAACACGTGCCGCATTTCAAGCCGGGCAAGGACCTGCGCGAGCGGGTCAACGACAGCATCTCCCAGCCAATCCGCGACTGAGCGACGGGTGTGGCGCCTCGCGCCGCCGGGTCCGCCGACCTTCCTATCTCGAAGATCCGCGCCGATTTCCCCCTGCGGCGACGTCGCAGGGCGGCGCTAGCCTTCCTCCGCGTCGACATTCCGTCGGCGATCCACAACGCCTAGGAGGAATCCCCATGATGTCCCGACTCCCGCTTCTCGCCCTCTGCTGTCTGCTGCCGATGCTGGCGGCCGTCCAATCGGCTGCCTCCGGCGGTGCCAACGCGCCGTCGCGCACGCCGCGTGCAACCGTCACGGTCATCAACCTCAACACCGCCGATGCAGCCACCCTCGCGCGCGAGATGGACGGTATCGGCGAGGCCAAAGCCAAGGCTATCGTCGAGCACAGGCAGCGCAATGGCGCTTTCCGGTCCGTCGACGAACTGGCGCTCGTGAAGGGCGTGGGCAGCAAGACCGTGGAGGCCAATCGTCCCCGGCTTACGATCGGCGGGGCGGCACCCGCAAAGGGCACACGGCCTCGCGGCGACAGTGCGGCCGTCGAGGGCAACGGCAGGACGTCGCGCACACCCGTCAAACCCTGATCGAGTTCACGGCCCGGGGGGCGTCTGGTTTACCATTCCGCCTTTCTGCCACGCGGAGGGGTGGATGGCCAGGCGTCCCCTGATCGAGACAGCGGTGTTCCCCGTCGCCGGTCGCGGCACGCGGTTTCTGCCGGCCACCAAGGCAAGCCCCAAGGAGATGCTGCCGGTGGTGGACAAGCCGCTCATCCAGTACGCCGTCGAGGAGGCGCTGGCCGCCGGAGCGCGGCGACTCGTGTTCATCACGGGTGCCGCCAAGCGCGCGATCGAAGACCATTTCGACTCCGACCAGGAGCTTGAGAACCTGCTGAAGTCCCAGGGCAAGTCCGACCTCGTCAGACAGCTGCACAGCGTGCTGCCAAGCTACGCCACGTGCATCTACATCCGCCAGCCGGCGCCGCTCGGGCTCGGCCACGCAGTCCTCTGCGCGCGTCCTGCCGTGGGCAACGAACCGTTCTTCGTGCATCTCGCCGACGACCTGATCGCTGCCGAACAGCCGGTGCTCGCACAAATGGCGGAGGTCTACGCTGCCAAGGGCGCGAGTGTCATCGGCTGCGAGACGGTGCCGCGCCGGGACACCGACAAGTACGGCATTCTGGCTGTGGAGGCCCCCGGACAGACGGCGCGCGTCCGCAGTATCGTCGAGAAGCCGCGGCCCGCCGCCGCGCCCTCCACCCTTGGCGTGGTCGGACGGTATCTGCTCTCGCCGGCCATCTTCGATCATCTCGAGCGCATCGGCTCCGGCGCTGGCGGCGAAATCCAGCTCACCGACGGCATCAGTCGCCTGCTGCAGGAGGAGGCGGTCTACGCCTACCGATTCCGTGGAACCCGCTACGACTGCGGCAGCAAGCTTGGTTACCTGCAGGCGACGGTCGCCTACGCGCTGGCGCATCCGGCGCTCGGCAGCGACTTCAGGAACTACCTGCGACGCGCCGTCGCGCCTGCGGGCGTACGGCCGAAGCGCGGCGGACGCCGCCCACCGAAGCAGTGACCTCGCCACTCACCCGAACGCCAAGGAGCAGCGCAGCATGGCACTCGATCTCGTCCCGACCGGCAAGGATGTGCCGCACGACGTCAACGTGATCATCGAGATCCCCAAGGATGCCGACCCGGTGAAGTACGAGGTCGACAAATCCACGGGGGCGATTTTCGTCGACCGCATCCTCTCCACGCCGATGCGCTATCCCTGCAACTACGGCTATATCCCGCATACGCTTTGCGGTGACGGGGATCCGGCGGACGTGCTGGTGATCCTGCCTCTGCCGCTCGTCCCGGGGTCAGTGATCCGCTGCCGTCCGGTGGGCGTGATGATGATGCAGGACGAGGCCGGCTCCGACGAAAAGCTGCTTGCAGTACCGGTCGACAAGGTGTTCAACGGCTACGTACACGTGCATGACATCAGCCACGTCTCCAAGCACTGGCTGGAGCGCATCGGGCACTTTTTCCAGCACTACAAGGATCTCGAGCCCGGCAAGTGGGTGAAAATCAGTGGATGGGGCGATGCGCAGCAGGCGCGCTCGATCATTCTGGATGCCGTCGAGCGCTTCAAGGCCTCGCCCGACAAGATGAACTACTGACAAGCCGCTGCCAGCCGGACTGCAGCGCCTCGAAACTTCATGCCGCACCAGCGGCTGGCTCCCCGGGCTGGACTCGAACCAGCGACCTGCGGATTAACAGTCCGACGCTCTACCGACTGAGCTACCGGGGAACGGGTAGGCGCAAAGTGGCGCGCATTCTCTGGAAAGCGCCTCGGGGCGTCAAGTGCGCCGAAGGTGTGGTGGCGGGGCGGCGATGAATCGCCCGAGGCGCCCGACAGCATCCTCGAGCAGGCTGAGGCTGGTGGCGAAGGAGAGCCGCATGTGGCCCGGACCACCGAAGGCGCTGCCCGGAACCACGGCAACGCCCGTGTGCTCCAGCAGCGCGTCACAGAACCCGGTGTCGGTGTCATGCCCGCACCGCTGCATGGCCACGCTGATGTCCGCAAACGCATAGAACGCACCAGATGCCGGCGTGCAGGCGACGCCGGGTAGGCTGTTCAGTGCGGGGATCAGGTAGTCGTGACGCGAACGGTACTCACGCGCCATGGCGACGATGGAACTCTGATCGCCGGACAGGGCCTCGAGCGCCGCCTGCTGCGAGATGCTGGAGGGGTTGGAGGTGCTCTGGCCCTGAATGGTGGCCATCGCCGCAATGATCTCCGCGGGTCCGCCGCAGTAGCCAATCCGCCAACCGGTCATGGCGTGGCTCTTCGAGACGCCGTTGATGGTCACGGTCCGCTCGTAGAGCTCGGGAACGACCTCGGCGAGCGTGCTGAAGGGCTCATCGGCCCACCAGATAGTCTCGTACATGTCATCGGTCCCGATCAGCACGCGCGGATGCCCGCGCAGCACCTCGCCGATCTCCAGCCACTCCCGTCGCGTGTATGCGGCGCCGGTCGGGTTGGATGGCGAGTTCAGCAGCAACAGCCTGCTGCGCGGCGTGATCGCCGCCTGCAGTTGCGCGGCGGTGATCCTGTAGCCCTGCGCTGGGCCAGTCTCGAGAAACACCGGCTCGGCGTCGGCGAGCCGGACCATATCCGGATAGGAAACCCAGTACGGCGCCGGGATCAAGGCCTCATCACCGGGATCGAGAACGGCGAGGCAGAGGTTGAACAGCGTTTGCTTGGCGCCGCACGAGACAAGGATCTGCCGGCGGTCGTAATGCAGGTGGTTGTCGCGCGCGAACTTCGCGCGCACGGCGTCCTTGAGCGCCGCAGTCCCGCCAACGTCCGTGTATCGGGTGTGCCCATCGCGGATCGCTCGGATGCCGGCGGCCGCGACGTGCTCAGGGGTATCGAAGTCCGGCTCGCCCGCCGTCAGGCTGATGATGTCCCGGCCCTCGGCCCGGAGTGCGGCGGCACGCGCGGTCGCGGCCATGGTGGGGGAGGGTTTGACGCGCTGGACGCGCCGCGAAACAGGCTGGGGCATATGCGGCTATAGTAGGCGCAAATGGCCGCCTTTCGACTGCATTCAGCGTACCAGCCGGCCGGCGACCAACCTGCCGCCATCGCCGGGCTGCTCGATGGCCTGCAGAGCGGTCTCGCGCACCAGACGCTGCTGGGTGTCACCGGCAGCGGGAAGACCTTTACCATCGCCAACGTCATCGCAGCGGTGCAACGACCGACGCTCGTACTGGCCCACAACAAGACCCTCGCAGCGCAGCTCTACGGCGAATTCCGCGAGTTCTTTCCAGACAACGCCGTCGAGTACTTCGTGTCGTACTACGACTACTACCAGCCCGAGGCCTACGTGCCCTCGAGCGACACGTACATTGAAAAAGATGCGTCGATCAACGAGCACATCGAGCAGATGCGCCTGTCGGCGACCAAGGCACTGCTCGAACGGCCAGACGCGATCATCGTAGCCACCGTGTCGTCGATCTACGGCCTCGGCGATCCGCAGGCCTACCTCTCGATGGTGCTGCACCTCGTGCGCGGCGAGATCCTCGATCAGCGCAAGCTGCTGCGGCGTCTCGCCGACATGCAGTACACGCGCAACGAGATCGATTTCTCGCAAGGTACGTTCCGCGTGCGCGGCGACATCGTCGACATATTCCCGGCGGAGTCGAGCCGCGAAGCGCTGCGCGTCGAGTTGTTCGACGAGGTGATCGAATCGCTGTCCGTCTTCGATCCGCTGACCGGCGAGACACTGCGTCGGGTGCCGCGATACACCGTGTACCCCGGCACACATTTCGTGACTCCCAAGGAGCGGCTGATCGGTGCGATCGACCAGATCCGCGAGGAGCTGCATGGCCGCCTCGCCGAGCTGCGGACGGCCGACAAGCTCGTGGAGGCGCAACGCCTCGAGCAGCGAACGATGTTCGACATGGAAATGATGAAAGAGGTCGGCTACTGCGCAGGAATCGAGAATTACTCGCGCTACCTCTCGGGGCGGGAACCCGGCGAGCCGCCGCCGTGCCTCTACGACTACCTGCCGCCGAACGCCCTGCTGGTCGTCGACGAGAGTCACCAGACGCTGCCGCAGCTCGGTGCGATGTACAAGGGTGACCGATCACGCAAGGAAACGCTCGTCGAGTACGGTTTCCGCCTGCCATCGGCGCTCGATAACCGCCCGCTGCGCTTCGAGGAATGGGAGCGCATCGCGCCGCAGATGATTTTTGTGTCCGCCACACCCGGACCCTACGAGGCACGCCATGCCGCGCAAGTCGTCGAACAGGTGGTCCGGCCGACCGGCCTCATAGATCCGCAGGTCGAAGTGCGGCCGGTGCGTACGCAGGTGGACGACGTGCTCTCCGAGATCGTGCGCTGTGTCGAACGCAAGGAGCGGGTGCTCATCACGACGCTGACCAAGCGCATGGCGGAGGACCTGACGGAGTATCTCGGCGAGCATGGCGTGAAGGTGCGCTACCTGCACGCCGACATCGAGACCGTGGAGCGCAGCGAAATCATCCGCGACCTGCGGCTAGGCGTGTTCGACGTGGTGGTGGGCATCAACCTGCTGCGCGAGGGGCTTGATATGCCCGAGGTGGCCCTGGTCGCCGTGCTCGACGCCGACAAGGAGGGTTTTCTGCGTTCGGACAATTCGCTGATTCAGACCATCGGTCGCGCAGCGCGCAACGTGCATGGCAGGGCGATCCTCTACGCCGACCGCGTCACCGGCTCGATGCAGCGCGCGATGGATGAGACCGCCCGCCGGCGGCGCAAGCAGCTCGAGTTCAACGCCCTGCACGGGATCGTGCCGCGCGGCATCGTCAAGCAAGTAGTCGACGTGATGGAGGGCGCGCGCGCGGACGGCTCTCTGGCCGGCCAGGCTCGCAGCGCGACGAACGCGCGCGGCACAGTCGGAGCGGGTTCTCGGCGCGGCATCACTCGGGGTGCCCCGGGCGCGGCGGCGGAGCGCGCCGGCAGCGCGGTTGCCCTGCGGCCCGAGCAGGCGCTGCGCCGCATGAAGCAGCTGGAGACGGAGATGTTTCGGTGTGCGCGCAATCTCGAGTTCGAGGAAGCGGCTCGACTGCGTGACGAAATCGAACAACTGAGGCGTGCGGGCTTCGGCCTGCCAGGGGTAAAGGCCGGATGAAGCGCAGGACCGTGCTATGGATGGGGCTTGGGGCCGCCGGCGCGCTGGCTGTGGGCTTTGCGGTGGTGCCGCCGCGTCAACGACACACGGGAGGGGCAGACCTCGAGGACGTGCCGGAGAGCTTCACCCCCAATGCATGGGTGCGGATCGCTCCGGTCGGAACGATCACGCTTTTCATGCCGCGGGCCGAGATGGGGCAGGGCGTGCACACGGGCCTCGCGATGTTGCTCGCCGAGGAACTTGCCTGCCCGCTGCAGGCGATCACGATCGCGCCGGCACCCATCGCCAGCGTCTACAACAACCTCGCTGTAGCCTCCGCAGGCTTGCCATTCCGCGAGGACGACACGAGTGTCGGCAAGCGGGTTGCCGAGCATTTTTCCGTGAAGCTCGTCCGCGAATTCGGCTTCATGGTCACGGGCGGATCGACCAGCATCCGCGATCTGTGGGTCGTGCTGCGCGAAGCGGGGGCGATCGCACGGGAAACGCTGCGCGCGGCGGCTGCGTCCCACTGGGACGTGCCGCTCGCCGAGTGCATTGCAGCGGATGGACGCATCCGGCGGGCCGATGGGCAGGCGCTGGAGTACGGGCAGATCGTCGCCCTTGGACCGTCGCGACTGCGGCCGGTCACCGAGGTGTCGCTGAAGACACCGGCGCAGTGGACGCTCATCGGCACCGGCGCACGACGGCTCGAGGCGCGCGCCAAGGTCACGGGAGCCGCACAGTTCGCGGGCGACGTCCACGAGCCAGGCATGCTGTACGCGGAGGTTGCGGTCTCGCCCCATCCCGACGGCGTCGACATCCTCTCCAACGTGCCGGAGGTCCGCGCCCTGCCCGGAGTGCAGTCGGTGCTCTCCATCAGCCCGACGCGCGGAGCACCGCCAATGGTGGCGGTGCTCGCCGGTAGCCGCTGGCACGCGCGTAAAGCGCTGGAAACGCTCGATGTGCAGTGGGTGGCGGGACCGCTTGGCAAGCTGGAACAGGCGACCATCGACAAGGCGCTCGCGGATGGACTGATCGATCCCGCGCTGGCGGATGTCTACCTCGAGGACGGCGCGCCGCGGCGCATTCTCGACAACTCGATGACCCTGCTGCGGGCAGAGTACTCGGTACCCTACCTGCCGCACGCGGCGATGGAGCCGTTGTGCTGCGCAGTCAAGCACGAAGGCGACAAGGCGACACTGTGGGCCGGGTCCCAGGTCCCCGACGTCGCCCGCAAGACCGCGGCGGAGACCCTCGGTCTCGACCCCGAGCAGGTAACGCTGGTGCCAACGCTGATCGGTGGCGGCTTCGGACGCCGCCTCGAGTCGGACTTCGTGGCCGTGGCGGCAACCGTTGCGCGTACCGTTCCGGGTCGGCTGGTACAGGTTGCCTGGAGCCGTGAGGCGGATATGCGCAACGACTATTACCGGCCGGCCGTGCGTGCGCGCCTCGAAGCCGTCGTTGACCCGAATCCGGGCATGGTGCGTGCCCTGATCGCCCATTCGTCGGGCCAGTCTGTAGGCCTGCAGGCACTGCCCCGACAGCTCGGCCTGCCCGCCGGATCGACCGACCGCAGCAATGTCGACGGCTCGTTCAACCAGCCGTATCGCTTCGGCGCGCACGCCGTACTGCATACGCACGTCGAGTTGCCGGTACCGGTCGGCTACTGGCGCTCGGTGGGACACTCGCAGCAGGCGTTCTTCAACGAATCCTTCATCGACGAGTTGGCGACGTGGTCGCGGGTCGATCCGCTGACTTTCCGCCTTAACCACCTCGCACACAGCACCCGGCACCAGACGGTACTCGAACTGCTCGCGCAAAAATCCGGCTGGCGCGATGCGCCAGCCCGCTCCGCGCCGGACGGCCGGCCGCTTGCCCGCGGGCTCGCCCTGCACGAATCTTTCGGCAGCATCGTTGGTATGGTGGTCGAGGTCTCGCAGGACGCGAGCGGCCGGCCGCGGGTCCACCGGGTAGTGGTGGCAATCGACTGCGGGGTGGTGGTCAATCCGAATCTGGTGGCGCAGCAAATGGACAGTTCCGTCATCTATGGGCTTTCGGCTGCGCTCTACGGGCAGGTGACCTTCAGCGCGGAGGGCGGCGTCAACGAGCGCAATTTCGACCGCCAGCCGCAGTTGCGTATGGCCGAGACGCCACAGATCGAGACCTGGATGACCCGCAGCGAAGCGCCGCCGGGTGGGGTGGGTGAACCCGGGGTGCCGCCCGTCGCCCCCGCGGTCGCCAACGCACTCGCGGCGCTGACGGGGCGCCGCTACCGGCGGTTGCCGCTGATCGGTGCCTAGGGTATCGTTCGCGGCCTTTCTGCAGGCGCGTAGCTCAGTGGTAGAGCATCACCTTGACATGGTGGTGGTCGGTGGTTCGATCCCACTCGCGCCTACCAACCCCAAGAGGGGCGTTTTCGCATCGCGGAAGCGCCCCTTTTGCCATGGCGCGGCAGAGGCGCCTGACCGAGACGGAGAGCGGCCCAGATGCCCGTGATCACGCTGCCCGATGGCAGCCAGCGTACCTTCCAGCAGCCCGTTACCGTCGCCGAGGTGGCCACAAGCATCGGTGCCGGTCTTGCGCGCGCCGCACTCGCCGGCAAGGTGGCCGGCAATCTCGTGGACACCTCTTTCGCGATTGTCGACGACACTCCTCTCGAAATCGTCACCGATCGACACCCCGATGCCCTTGAGGTCATCCGCCACTCGACCGCGCACCTTCTGGCACAGGCGGTCCAGGCCCTGTTTCCCGATGCGCAGGTGACCATCGGACCGGTGATCGACGACGGGTTCTACTACGATTTCGCCTACAAGCGCCCGTTCACCCCGGAGGACCTGGTCGCCATAGAGGCGAAGATGCAGGAGCTCGCGCAGGCGGATCTTCCCGTGCAGCGTCGCGAGATGCCGCGGGACGAGGCGGTAGAGTTCTTCAAGGGGCTGGGCGAGCACTACAAAGCCGAGATCATCGCCAGCATCCCTGCGAACGAGGCCATCAGCCTCTACGGGCAGGGTGGCTGGGTGGACCTGTGCCGCGGGCCGCATGTCCCCTCCACCGGGAAACTGCGGGTGTTCAAGCTGATGAAGGTCGCTGGCGCCTACTGGCGCGGCGACTCGCGCAACGAGATGCTGCAACGCATCTACGGCACCGCATGGCTGCACGACAAAGATCTGAAGGACTACCTCACCCGGCTCGAGGAAGCCGAGAAGCGCGATCATCGGCGCATCGGTCGCGAACTCGACCTGTTCCACATGCAGGAGGAGGCGCCCGGCGCGGTGTTCTGGCACCCGAAAGGCTGGAGCGTGTTCCAGTCGCTGATCGGCTACATGCGCGACAAGCAGAAGGCGGCGGGTTTCCAGGAGGTCAACGGCCCCGAGCTGATGGATCGCAGCCTTTGGGAGGCCTCCGGGCACTGGGAGAAGTTCGGCGAGAACATGTTCACCACCCGCACGCCGGACGAGCGGGTCTATGCCATCAAGCCGATGAACTGCCCGGGCCATGTACAGATCTTCCGCCAGGGCCTGCGCAGCTACCGCGACCTGCCGATCCGCTTCGCGGAGTTCGGCAAGGTTCACCGGTACGAGCCCTCCGGCGCCCTGCACGGACTCATGCGGGTGCGCGCGTTCACGCAAGACGACGCGCATATCTTCGTCAGCCCAGAGCAGATCACCGACGAATCGGTTGCCGTCACCCGGCTGATCCTCGACATTTACCGCGACTTCGGTTTCGACGACGTGCGCATCAAGTTCTCGGACCGGCCGCCGAAGCGTGTCGGCGCGGACGACATCTGGGACCGGGCGGAGGCCGCCCTGCAGCAGGCCGCGCGGGCTGCCGGCATCGACTACACCCTCAATCCGGGGGAGGGTGCCTTCTACGGCCCCAAGCTCGAGTTCGTGCTGCGCGACGCCATCGGGCGCGACTGGCAGTGCGGCACGCTGCAGGTCGATCTGAACCTGCCCGGGCGGCTCGGCGCCCACTACATTGACGAACACAGCCAGAAGCAGACGCCGGTGATGCTGCATCGGGCGATCTTCGGCTCGCTGGAGCGTTTCCTCGGTATCCTGCTCGAACATCATGCGGGCCGCCTGCCCGCGTGGCTGGCGCCGACGCAGGCGGTGCTCATGAACATCACCGAACGTCAGGCCCCCTACTTGAAGGAGATTGCCGATTTCCTTACAAATCAGGGGGTTCGCGTCGAAACCGACTTGCGCAACGAAAAGATCGGCTTTAAGATTCGCGAACACACGCTGCAGCGCGTGCCCTACCTATTGGTGGCAGGCGACAAGGAAGTGGCAGCGCAGCTTCTGTCCGTGCGTACCCGCAGCGGCAAGGATCTGGGCCAGATGTCACCGCAGACATTCGTCGAGCGGTTGCGTCTCGAGCTCGATAGCCGTGGGCGCCGAACTTTGGAGGATTGACGTATCTCATCGACAACGAAGCGCATCCGGCGCAATGAGGAAATCACGGCGCCGCAGGTGCGGGTGATCGCAGCCGACGGAGCGCAGGCTGGAATCATGACGCGGTTCGAAGCCCTGCAGCTCGCGCAAAGCAGTGATCTCGATCTCGTCGAAGTGTCGCCGATGGCAGAGCCGCCGGTGGTACGCATCATGGATTTCGGGAAGTTCCTCTTCGAACAGAAGAAGAAAACCCACTCGGCGCAAAAGAAGCAGAAGCAGCAGCAGGTCAAGGAAGTAAAATTTCGTCCCGGTACGGAAGAGGCGGACTACCAGGTCAAACTGCGTAATCTCACCCGCTTCCTGACCGAAGGCGACAAGGCCAAGGTGACCCTCAGGTTCCGTGGCCGTGAGATGGCGCATCAGGAGATCGGACGTCGACTCCTCGATCGGCTGGTTCAGGACCTCGCCCTCGCGGCGAATGTCGAACAGAACCCGCTGATGGAAGGTCGGCAGATGGTCATGGTGTTTGCGCCGAAGAAGAAGTGATGCGCTGAAAGCGTCCGTCCCGCATGTCGGGGCGTCCGCGGCAGGTGTGTCCGCACGCAAGCGGGCCCGCGAGGGCCTTGTGAGCGCAGCTACAACGAAAGGAGTGATGACAATGCCCAAGTTGAAGACCAACCGGGCGGCAGCGAAGCGTTTTCGCAAGACGGCGAAGGGCTACAAGTCCTATTCCGCCGGCCGCCGCCACAACCTCGGCCACAAGCCGCGCAAGACCAAGCGCCAGTTGCGCTCGGGCGGCTCGAGTCTCGTGCATGAGAGCGATGTCGGTCGTCTCGACCAGTTGCTGCCGCACGCCTAAGTAATCCACCGAGGTAGACGAACATGGCAAGAGTGAAGCGTGGCGTGACCGCCGGTCGCCGCCACAAAAAGGTTCTCGGCAAGGCGAAGGGCTACTACAACGCCCGTCGTAAGGTTTATCGCGCCGCCAAGCAGGCGGTGATCAAGGCCGGGCAGTACGCGTATGAGGGCCGTCGGCTCAAGAAGCGCGATTTCCGCGCGCTCTGGATCCAGCGCATCAACGCGGCCGCGAGGCAGTTCGGGCTGTCCTACAGCCGCATGATGAACGGCCTCAAGCTCGCGAACATCGAGATCGACCGCAAGATGCTCGCCGACATCGCCGTACACGATCAGGCAGCGTTCGGCGCGCTCGCCACCAAGGTCAAGGCAGCCCTCGGCATCGCCTGAGATCCGGTCGTGGGCGATCTCGCGACCCTTCTCGGCCAGGCTCTCGATGAAGTGGCGGCGAGCAGCTCGCTCGCCGCCCTCGACGAGGTGCGGGTGCGCTGGCTTGGCAAGAAGGGGCTGCTCACCGAGCAGCTGAAGTCACTTGGCGCACTGCCGCCGACCGAACGGCCGGCGGCGGGTGCGCGCATCAACGAAGCGAAGCAGCAATTGCAAGCAGCAGTTGACGCCGCCGTCGCGCGCCTGTCGGCCGCAGCCATCGCCGCTGAACTCGCTGCGGGACGCATCGACGTCACGCAGCCCGGCCGGGGCGAGGGGCGCGGCGCGGTGCATCCGGTGACGCGCGCCCGGCTGCGCATCGAGAGCTTGTTCCGCAACTCGGGTTTCGAGGTGGCCTCGGGACCGGAAATCGAGGACGATTTCCACAACTTCGAAGCGCTGAACATCCCTGCCGACCATCCGGCCCGTGCGATGCACGACACGTTCTATTTTCCGGACGGGCGCTTGCTGCGTACACACACGTCGCCGGTGCAGATTCGCGAGCTGCGCAAGGGGCGTCTACCGCTTGCCATGATCATGCCGGGGCGCGTGTACCGCTGCGACTACGACATGACGCACTCGCCGATGTTCCATCAGGTCGAGGGTCTCGTAGTCGACGAGAACGTGAGTTTCGCCAACCTGAAGGCGACGTTGCAGGGATTCCTGCAGGCGTTCTTTGAAAAGGACCTGCGCATGCGATTGCGGCCGTCCTACTTCCCGTTCACCGAGCCCTCGGCGGAAGTCGACATGTCCTGCGTGTTCTGCGAAGGGGCGGGCTGTCGTGTCTGCAAGCATACGGGCTGGCTGGAAATCGCCGGCTGCGGGATGGTGCATCCGAACGTGTTCGCCGCAGCGGGAGTCGACGCGGAGCGCTGGACGGGGTACGCGTTCGGCATGGGTATCGAGCGACTCGCGATGCTGCGCTACGGCGTCAACGACCTGCGTCTTTTCTTTGAGAGCGACCTGCGCTTCCTCAGCCAGTTCGGTGCGGCATGAAGATCGCGCTCTCGTGGCTGCGCGAGTGGGTACGATGCGACCTCGGCGGGCGCGAACTCGGCGATCGGCTGACCATGGCGGGCTTCGAGCTCGAGTCGATCGCGATGGCCGCACCCCCGTTCAACGGCGTGATGGTCGCGCAGATCATCGAGGCCACCCGCCACCCGCAGGCGGACAAGCTGCAGGTGTGCAAGGTTGCGCTCGGCGACGACGACGCGTCTCGGGCGGCGGCGCTGCAGATCGTCTGCGGAGCCGCAAACGCACGGGTCGGTCTGCGCACGGCACTCGCGCTGGTCGGTGCGCAGCTGCCGGGCGGGCTCACCATCAAGGCGGCGAAACTGCGGGGTGTCGAGTCGAGCGGCATGCTCTGTTCGGCGAAGGAGTTGGGTCTCGCGGAAGCTTCCGACGGCATCATCGAGTTGCCGTGCGATGCCCCACTCGGTGTCGCGTTGCGCGATTACCTCGGGCTCGACGACGAGGTGCTCGAACTGGCGATCACGCCGAACCGTGGAGATGCGATGTCGGTGCGTGGCATCGCCCGCGAAGTGTCCGCGCTGGTCGGCGCAGCCCCGACAGCGGCGGACTGCCGCGCGGTACCGCCTACAGCGCTCGATGAGGCACTTGCCGCGCGGGCGTGCGTCGCGCTTGAGGCGCCGCAGGCCTGCCCGCGGTTCCATGCACGGGTCATCGTGGACGTCGACAACAGTCGAGCCTCGCCGCCATGGTTGCGCGAGCGCCTGCGCCGGGTGGGGCAGCGCAGCATCAGTCCTGTCGTCGATATCACGAACTACATCCTGCTCGAACTCGGGCAGCCGATGCATGCCTACGACCTGGACAAGCTCGCGGGCGCACTGCAGGTGCGACACGCCCGTCCCGGCGAGCCCTGCGCACTGCTCGACGGACGTACGGTCGAGCTTACCGACGATGTGCTGGTGATCGCGGACGAACTCGGGCCGGTGGCGATGGCGGGGGTGATGGGTGGCTCACGCACCGCCGTATCAGCGGAAACCCGCCGGGTACTCTTCGAGGTCGCGTGGTTCGCCCCGGCGGCGATCGCCGGGCGGGGTCGTCGCTACGGTCTCGTAACCGATGCCAGCCAGCGCTTCGAGCGCGGCGTCGATCCTGAGCTCGGCGCTGCGGCCATCGAGCGGGCAACCGCGCTGCTGCTGGCGGTCACCGGCGGCCTGCCTGGCCCGGTGCGCTTGAGCGAGCGGCCCGACGCCCTGCGTGTCGTTCCGCCGGTGACGCTGCGGTTGGGCCAGGTCGAGCGCCTGCTCGGCACCTCCTGGCCGATGCCGGAGATCGTTTCGCGCCTGGAGCGTCTGGGTATGCACGTGTTGTCGTCCACCGACGGCACGCAGCTCCAGGTGCAGCCGGCGTCACACCGCTTCGATATCGCCATCGAGCGCGATCTCATCGAAGAAATCGCACGGCTCGCCGGCTACGAAACCATCCCGACGAGGGCAGCACAGGCGGGTCAGATCATCCATCCGCAGCCGAGCAGTCGCCTCGAGGAACAGCGGATGCTCGACGTGATGTCTGCGCGCGGGTACCACGAAGCGGTGCATTTCGCGTTCGTCGACCCTGCGCTGCAGGAGACGCTGCTGCCTGGCGAGCCCGCGCATCGACTCGCTAACCCGATCGCCAGCGATCTGGCGGTTATGCGCCTGTCGCTGTGGCCCGGTCTACTGCGGGCGGCTCTCGAAAACCAGCGCCGGCAGCAGTTGCGGGTCCGACTCATGGAGCACGGAGTGGTGTTTCCGGTGGGCGCTACCGAGAGCGATCGGTTCGCGGCGCTCGCCGTCGGTCCGCGCTGGCCGGAACAGTGGGGCGGGGGACGCGATGGAGTCGATTTCCACGACCTGAGGGCCGACCTCGAGGCTGTGCTGTCGATGGCCGGACCGGCGAACCAGTTCGGCTTCGCGGCAGCCGAGCATCCGTCGCTGCACCCCGGCCGCAGCGCCCGGGTGCTCCGCGGTGGCGCCCCGGTGGGCTGGATCGGCGAACTGCATCCGCGCTTGGTGCGTGAGCTCGGTTTCGTCGCCAGTCCGGTGCTGTTTGAAATCGAGATCAGCACCGCCTTGCGCGTGGAGTATGCTGAGTTCGTCGAGGCGTCCCGGTTCCCGCAGGTCCGTCGCGATCTCGCCTTCGTAGTCGACGAGGAAGTTGGCTACGACACCATCCGCGAGCGCGTCAACGCCGCTGCCTCAAGCCTCCTGCGCGAGATCGTGCTGTTCGACGTCTACCGGGGCGCAGGAATCGAATCCGGAAGAAAAAGTGTCGCTTTGGGCTTGATTTTGCAGGATAAAGAACGCACCCTCATCGACGATGAGGTCGACCGGCTGGTGGCCTCGGTGAGGGCGGCGCTCGCACGGGAACTCGGCGCCCAGTTTCGCGAGTGACGCTGCCGTCATCGCGGAAGGGCCGTCGGTTTCAAAAAACTCCAAGAACGTTTCAGCAGGATTGTTCGACATGGCGTTGACGAAGGCGGAGATGGCGGAGGCGCTGTTCGACCAGCTTGGCCTCAATAAGCGGGAGGCGCGGGAAC
>JBILMF010000169.1:0-5916 GCA_044375655.1 Steroidobacteraceae bacterium
GGTGGTTCGAGGATTACAGCGAGAACCATCCGCACAAAGCCCTGCGAATGAAGTCACCCCGTGAGTTCATCCGCAGCGTCCATCAACCGGCAGCCAACTGTCCGGTCTGATGGGGGCAACTCCACAGAGCGATGCACTCGGGACGCCTCGGCCTATTCCATTGGGAAGGCAGGTCTGAGGATGCTCACGATCGCCCTCGCCGCGGAACTTGCCGCCGAGGGTGTGCGTGTGAACGCCGTGGCTCCGGGCGAGGTGGAGACAAGCCTGACCGCGGGCGACCCGCGGGTCGAGGCGATCATCGCTCGCATTCCCATGGGACGACGGGCTCAACCCGCTGAGGTGGCGGCCGCTGTGGTGTTCCTCGCTTCGCCGCTCGCCTCGTATATCACTGGGGCGACGCTCGCGGTCGATGGTGGCTTTCCGACCGTTTAGTTTTTTAGTGCCGACGCAGCGCGACTCCCTCGGCGCGCGAGCGCGACTGGGCGCCTCATCCGCCCCGAGCGACCCTGCGCCTTTTCCACAAACCGCCGATGGTCACTGCTGCCAAGGGCACGACGGTCAGCACAGAATGATCCACACGACCGTCGCGTACCCCTGCGCGATCAGGGCGATCAACCCGCGCCGATCCCCGAGGTACACCGAGACGACTGGGCTTCCCCCGATTTCCCGGACACCACCCTTAGGCTTTCGTCGCCAGTATTTCGAACTCTGCTGGGCTGACGTAGCCGATCGTCGAGTGCCGACGACGAATATTGTAGAACCGTTCGACGTAGTCGAACAAATCAGCCCGGCATTGGTTGCGCGAGTGATACTGCGTCCGAGTCGTTCGCTCGGTTTTCAAACTCGAGAAGAAACTCTCCATCGCCGAGTTGTCCCAGACATCACCACGACGACTCATGCTGCAGGTGATACCAAATTCCGACAGCAGCGTCTGGAAGCGTTCACTCGTGTATTGGCTTCCCTGATCCGAGTGATGCAGCAACTCACGAGGCTTGCCTCTTCGCCAGACCGCCATGACCAGCGCATCGGTAACCAGCTGCGCCGTCATCTCCTGACTCATCGACCAGCCGACAATGCGACGGGAGAAGAGATCAAGGACCACGGCAAAATACAGCCAGCCTTCGTCCGTCCAGATATACGTGAAGTCGGCGACCCAGCGTTGGTTCGGTGCCGTGGCTTCAAACTGCCGATCGAGCAAGTTCGGGGCAATGCAATGCTCAGGTCGCATTCCAAGGTCCTCTGGCAGCCGGCGTCGCTTGCGGCGGGCCTGCAGGCCCGCCGCAAGCATCAAGCGGGCCACGCGGTTCTCGCTGCATCGATAGCCCCAGGCGATCAGATCGCGCCAGACGCGCGGACTGCCGTACGTGCGATCGCTCTGCTCGAAGCTATCGCGAATGAGTACCAGCAGTTCACGGTTGGCTTTGGCCCGATCACTCTCGGGTCTGCCCGGCCACTCGTAGAACCCTGCTCGCGAGACACCGAGCGTTCGACACATCAGCTGCGTCTGCCAGATTCCGCGATGCTTAGCGATGAACGCAAACCTCACGGCGGATCCTTGGCAAAGAAGGCGATGGCTATTTTAAAATGTCGCGCTCCGCTTTGGTGCGAGCAAGCTCCTTACGAAGCTGGGCGAGTTCGGCATCTTCAGCCTCCATCACCCCGCGTCCAGGAAAAGCACTCCCCTTGCCGGAGGCTGCTTCGCGAACCCAGCGGCCAAGTACGTTTTCTCCGATACCCAAATCCCGAGCGGCCTGTGCAACCCTCACGCCCCGCTCGCTAACCAGCTTCACAGCCTCAAGCTTGAACTCCCGAGTGAACATCCTTCGAGTACCCATCCCACACCTCCGAGATCATCTTTACACCTTATCTCGGTGTCTGGAATCTCGGGGGAAGCCCATTCCCGAAGTGTTCCACCCCGTCCCGGAGCCCCCGGCGCCGATCGCAAAATTCATCGGGTAGTCGCTATAGGTCATCTTCAACCAACCGGAGGCAGCGCAGGATGACGTGAGACAGATGGACGGTTGCTTCAGAAGTCCGTCATCGGTAAAAGCCGCTTCCGTCCCATCGCCGAAACGCATTGAGCCATTGGTGAAGATGAGGTTGTTCAGCGTGCCGCTGCCTCCTTTCCGCCAAGTGAAGGCCGTCGGCGTCGGCACGATCATCGATCCGGTGCTCGACATGTTCCAGGTACCCGAGGAGCCAGTCGCGGTCGCTTGGCCCACGAGCAGAGACAGCGAACCCGAACCCGATGCGGTCAGCGCCGCGTTGACCTGGATATTCCTGTCGGCCCGCAGGGCGAGTCGATTGGCCGTCCAGCTGATCGCGGCACTCACCGTGATGTCGCCCTCAGTACCGGCGCCCGTGCAACTGGCCGGTGTACACGATCCGGCGCCCGCGGTGGTCACCGTCACGTTGCCGCTGCCGAGAGCCGTCTGTATGGACGCCGCCATGGTGGCGTTGCTCTCGATGTTCACGGGGTCGATCAGCCACTCGGCAGCCTCGACCGTCGCACCCGCCAGATTGTTGTACTGCTTGCCGGAAGTCTCGACGAATCCGCCTTGCGCCTTGATGCTGCCGGAATTGTTGAGCGTGCCGCCCGTCGCATACAGCACAACGGATCCATCTGCGCCGACGCCGAGAGACTCTGTCTCGATCACGCCGCGGTGATTGGTGACACTCTGCTGCAGCGTATTGGCAGCGGTCTAAGTGATGAGTATCCTGCCGCCGCCCGCCCGGATCACCCCGCCATTCTCGATCAGGGTATCTAGCGTCGAGTTCTGCACCTGAAGCAGGGTGGATCCGCCGAGGTCGAGGGTCACCCGATCTCCGGCACCTAGCGCTACCCGTCCGCCCGGTGAGGCGAGTTCCCCGTCGTTGACGATACGCGCCGCGATCAGCGCGGTGAGTCCGCCCTCGCTGGTGCGGATCCGGCCCGCGTTGTCGACCGACGCGGAGCTCCCGCCGGCGAAGACGTATCGGCCCGCGAGGAAATCTTCGTCCTTCCGCGATCGTTACGGCGTGACGCCAACCGCGCTGCGAGCCTCGCGACAAAGAAAGCCTCTGCCTGCCGGTTAATCGACCGAGTCGATTCGACTGCCGGCAGCATCCGGGCGAGCACGGCGAGTCAACGGCGGACAGACGGGCGCTGACCGCGGACGCAGCGCACGAGGTTCAGGATGCGCACCTCGTCGCCCTGTGGTCCGAAACCCCGCGGATATGCTGCGGGATTGCCGCTCTTGGGGTCGGCGCGCTGGCTGCCCGCCCCGTGTACGTCAATCAGTCGACGGTGGCCGCTTCCGGGCGGCAGTTCCATCCAGCCGAATGCACGACCGAAAGCGACATAGGCAGCGCGCGTATACATTGCGTCTACCGGACCGTCGAGCACCGTGGTTCCCGTCCAGTAGTACGATTCCACTGTGCTGGCCCGCAGCGGCGGTGACACCGCCGCGCTGTGCGTGATCGCCGGTGCACGCGTGTAGTCGACGATGCTGTGTAATTCTTTCGCATCGGGAAGGCGCCAGTCCGTCTCGCCAGCAAGCTTCAGGGTCGAGCAATAGCTCAGCGCGTCCTGCCAGTTTCGCGGCATGCCGTCGTCGGCCTTCTGCCAGATCAGACCGGAGCCGCGGTCGGTCACCGTCCCGTCGCCGTTGTCACGGTAATCGTTGATGCCGTACGGCGGGCCGCGTACGAAGCGTGCCCGCATGCGCTGCGGCACGCTACCGCGGCTTCCCGGTCGGTACCGCGGGTACCCCTTGATACGGCCGTCTGCGAAGTTGACACCGAACACGGTGGCGTCGTCGTCCATCGTGGTGGCGGCGTACACGGTCGATGACCACAGTTGAACATCAAAAAACCGGCTCCCCGACTCGTAGGAAAACTCGAATACCGCCGTGTCGATGAAGGGTCGGGACTGCCCGGCCGTCGGTGCAAACCAGCCGCGGAAGTCGATCAGCGTATACAACTCTTTGATCGTGGGTAGTCGCCAGTCCGTGTGGCCGCCGGTGCGCAGCGTTACTGCTGCAACGCGTGCCTCCTCCAAGGACAGTGGTTCGACCAGGGCCCGCGTCCACGTTAGCCCGGTCACCCGGTCGGTGGCCATGCCATCACCTGAGGTATCGAAGGACTGCTGCGGACCGGGGTGTTGCCCGTCCTGACCAGAAAACGGGGCGCCCTGCGCCGGACAGGCGATGCGGGCGTCATTGGAGAAGCAGCCCTCCTGTGCGGTACCCGGTACGCGCCACGCGGGGGTCGCCGTGGCCGGCGTAATGCTCGTGGTGGCCGCCAACAGCAGGCTTGCCACCCAGACGGCCGATTGACGACCGACAGGGCGTCGAGTGGGAGCAGCGCGGCGGCGCGGGCCGCCGGGTGCAAGGAAACACTCAGGGATAATGCGAGTCACGCGAGGCGAATGTATCCGAAGTGCCGGATTCCCGCTCTGGTCTGCGGGCTTTCCTCAGGCCGTGCACGAATCGGGCAGCGCGTCGCGCGAGGCATGCAGATCCTCGTTTCTCGTGAGTCCTTCCAGCAGCGCATCGACGGTGACGCGCACACGCGGCGCCAGATACTGTCGATGCGGGTAGTGCAGCACGATTTGCCGATCACCAGCGTCGTGCCACTCGGTGAGCACCGCCTTGAGCCTTCCGCCAGCAGATCGAGCGCTCGATTGTCGAGGCTCACCTCGAGTTGTAGCTGCGGATGGCGGGCGGCCAGCGCAGGCAGCAGCGGCAGCAGGTAGCGGCGGCCGAAGGACACGCCCACTGAAATGCGCACCCGGCCGACCGCGGCGTCGCGCGCGTGGCCGACTTCCGCCATCGCCTCGTCCAGTTCACGCAGCGCGGTTGCCGCACGCGCCCGGAACGCCGCGCCCTCGGCGGTCAGGCGCATTCGCCGGGTCGAGCGGTTGAACAGGCGCACGCCGAGCTCCCGCTCGAGTCGCGCGATGTTCTTGCTGATGGCCGCGGGCGTGAGATCGAGTTTCGCGGCAGCGGCGGTATTGAAATCTCATACAGATTTTTCCTTTCTGTCCTCGCCTACATTGGGCCGGTCACTACCCAGCACCAAAGGAGTCCGAAGATGACGAATAGAATCCTGGTCACCGGCGGCACCGGCAACATCGGTCGAGAACTGGTCAAGCAGCTGCAGGCGCGTGGTGCCGACTTCGCGATCATGTCGAGCAAGCCCGGCAAGGCGGCGAGCAGCGCGCGGGAGGTATACGGCGACTTCACGCAGCCGGCGAGCCTCGCGGGAGCGTTTACCGGCATTGATACACTGTTCCTGCTGTTTCCGCTGGTGCCGGGAATGCCCGACATGGCGCGCAATGCCGTGGTTGCGGCGCAGTTGGCCGGGGTCCGTCACATCGCGCGTTCTTCGGGCGCGGGCGCCGATGCCCACAGTCCCGCGTCCATCGCCCGATTGCATGGCGAAATCGACGACTTGATCGTCCACAGCGGCATCGCCTCGACTTTGCTGCGGCGCCACCAGCGTCATCGATGTCCGGGACATCGCTGAAGCGGCGGCGGTCGTCCTTACCGCGCCGGGAGCGCATGAGGGCGCGATCTACACCCTCACAGGTGCCGAACCCTTGACCGATGCGCAGATGGCCGCCGAGATCGGTCGGGCGATCGGTCGCGAGGTCGTCTACATCGACGTGCCCGAATAGGCCGCGGTGGACTCGATGACCGGGATGGGTCACCCGCCGCGCCGCTTCGGAGACTTTCGTGCGGGAGCATGTCGACGCATGGCGCTGAGGGAGCGAAGGTCCGGTTCGAGGTGACCGGCATGTAGCACTACTCGGGCCCCACGGCGGCCTGAGATGCTTTAGGCTCTCCAGCCCATGGAACACTGGAACAACAAGGTCGCGTTCATCACCGGGGCCGGCTCCGGCATCGGCCGCGCGCTTGCCATGACCCTCGCCAG
>JBILMF010000041.1:0-21609 GCA_044375655.1 Steroidobacteraceae bacterium
ATCAACTTTCGATTGCTTAGTTTTTGTCCACTGAATGACGCCGAACAAAATACTCTTCGTCTCCTCCGATTTCGACAGGGCGTCTGATTTCTTTGGTTCAATTCGCCCCAACACCTCTGCGCTTACCTCGGTGACGGGCTCCTCAATCTTCGTATCGTTTGCCGGTTGAGAGCAGCCCGGGCGTGTGTACGCCCCCCAAAAAAGCGACCAACAAAGCCGCGACTCCTTGGGTTCACCTTGAGGCGCCGTGTCCGCGCTGGCGAACCCAGCAAATCCAAGCGCTAGAGCAAAGCAGACGAGCCACTTCATCGCGCGCGTACGCTGTTTCATAAAGTTCTCTCGCTAATCCTATAGTGATGTAGTTCACTATATCACTACATTTTGCTCCTGCCAAGGACATCAAATGAACGTCGAAATTCAGCACTACAGCTTCAAGGCTTGGAAAGCCCAATGGAACTTCGTTCCGACTGATTGGTGGTGGTGTCCGGAGCGCTGTTTTTTTGATGCTCGTCTTGAGATCAGCAGTAATCGTTGATGGTACTCAGCCGATTGTTGAGCGCATCGCCGAGTACCCGCCGAGCGCCTGGATCTTGTTGGTCGTCATCGCGCTCATCACAGTAGGGATACAAGCCTCGGCAGAGGAGGTGGTTTTCCGAGGCTACTTGCTCCCCGTTCT
This sequence comes from Steroidobacteraceae bacterium, assembly GCA_044375655.1. Classification (GTDB taxonomy): domain Bacteria; phylum Pseudomonadota; class Gammaproteobacteria; order Steroidobacterales; family Steroidobacteraceae; genus UBA964. The sequence goes on from JBILMF010000041.1 coordinate 677, forward strand.
TGCTTCGAAGATGAGTGTTATCACTGCGGTTGTTGTAGCGACCGCCGTGCTCACGGTTGGACACCCGCAGTCCGGAATTTACGGAACCATCGGCGTTGCGTTGTTCTCGTTGCTGTTTTCCATATCAATATCAAGAGCCGGCGCAATATCGTTTGCGATGGGCGCCCACGCCACCAACAACACGGCAATGATGCTGTTGTTTCCGCAGGTGAGTAACGCCGACGCCAGGGCGATCGGCATTGCCGGCTTGGCTGTCAGTCTGCTGATCTGGCTCGCCTACGTCGAGTACATGGGTCGCAGGAGGGAGTCCGATCCGCGTTGATGTCTTCAAACGTCTTTCGTGTACCGAAAGACCTCTTCGAAATCGCGCTTGAAGTACCTCGCGATCCGGAAGGCGAGTTCGAGCGACGGCGAATATTTTTCCTGTTCGATGGCGTTGATCGTCTGGCGACTCGCGCCCACTTCATCCGCCAGTTCCTGCTGAGACGCTCCGCGGTCGAGACGAAGCTCGCGGATCCTGTTCCGAACCCTGCCAGCCGCTTTGCTCATGAGCGGCGGTACAAAACCAGAATGGCTATGCCGCGAGCGATCTCCTGCGCCATGAAAACCGTGATTAAACCGAGAAAAATGCCGGCTGGGGAGACAAAATCAAGCGGCATATCCTCCCGGAATCGAAAGCGTTCTGTCAGCAAGACATGGACGATCAACACGTTGATTCCCGCGACGCCCGCCCAGTAGCCGATCTGATCCGATCTGCGCTCGATGAAGACATCTCTCTCGTCCGATTCCACCTCGGAGGGACTTCGGGGGAAAAGAACGCTACGGATGATGAGTTGTCCGAGCGCTGCAATGACGCCAATCGAACCGTACGTCCGCAAGAGCGTCACGGCGTCTTGATCGATGATCGACAGACCGAAGGATTGGCCCAAGACCGTTACGCCGTCGGTCAGTCGCATCCAGATGAAAAAAAGCACAAAGCTCCAGAGAGCCAGTTCACACCAGGTGCGTTTCTCATGCGCGCTCATGTGCCAAGCCATAAAGTGTAAAAGATGTTGGACATAATAACGCCGTCGGGAGAAATGTTAAACATCTTTTACGCCTTGCCGAGACGTAAGCCAGGCTTGCCAATCAAGATGAAGACAGCATTTTACCCCTCCCACGCCGCTGCCCGGATTCGATACCCATCGCCGCTCCACTACCAAGCCGACCTACGTGCTTCGTCTCGTGCCGGGCAAGGCCCAGTCCGTGAGGTTCTGGTCGGATCTCAAGTTCTCGAACGAGGGCGATTGGATGACGTTGCTGGACGGCGCGGCGCTTCGATTCAACACCGTGTCACGCTGAAAGGCCGCTTGCTCCGCAGGCGTCGATTCGCGGTCGACGCCTGTTTCAAGGTCGCCGCCAGCGCACGCCAGGCAGTCGTGCGAAGTCCGCGTCGTCGCTGAACACCTCGCAGCCATGCTCGATGGCCAGCGCGCCGACCAAGACATTTACATCCGAAAAATCCTAACGAGACATAACGTATGTCAATTACTGAGTCCAAGACCTGCGGGAACCTGACTACAGCAGCGCGAGCTGGTCTCGGGTGAGTCGTGCCTGCCCGGCGTCGGCGGCCTTGGTGAGGGCCTTGGTCGCGAGCAGGCGATCCCGCTCGCAGTCTTCACTGCGCCCCTCCAGCCGGGCCAAAGCCGCCTGGGCGAGCAGTCGGCGGGACTTTTCGACGATCCCGCCCTTGCCGGCCTCCAGATGCCGGCGGAGCGCGTCAACGTCTCCGGCGAGCCACGCACAGATGGCGAGTTCGATATGGATCGACTGTCTGAAACCGGCCGGGTACTCGTCGACGCTGTCCTGCAGAAGCTGGCGATACCGCGAGATGTCGGGCTCGTTGCGGCAATCGAGCGCATGGCTGAGCAGATACAGCCAGCCGCCGGTGCGCCGGAGCGGATCTGCGGAGTCCGCTCTTGCGAGCTCGGCAATCGCCGCGGGATCCCAATCACGGGGACGAACGCCGTCCAGACTCTGCGCGAAGATCTGCAGGAGTGCGCCGCGTTCAACGACCGCGCTGCCGCCGCGCAGGATATCGATGAGCTGCATGCCGTCGCTCATGAACCCGCCCGAGCGGACCGGGATCAGCGTAACCACGAAAATCCCGAGCGAGGTGGCGGCGATGAAGACGCAATACGCCGCGACCCTCGGCTCGGCTACGGCGGCGAGCAAAACCGCCAAAATCGTCAGCAGCAGACTCGCCAGCGGACCGCCAGCGATCAGCACCAGCAACTGCCTCTTGAGGGCGGCGCCGACTTTCGTCGGCACCGTGGCGGCGAGGCCGCCCATGAGTGCGACATTGGTGTTCCACTCGAATCGCGTGCCCGACACCGAGGCATGCCAACCGAACGGTCCAACGATCAGCAACAGAAAGCGCATCCCCTGCGAGATGCCGCCGAGCAAGTGACCGAGTTCATGCGCGCCCAGCACGATCAGGATCAGGACGGGGAGCGCCAAGAGGTCCCAGGCCGTAAGGATCGCGTCGGCCGCGACGAGTTGCTGGATCACCCGGTTCTCCTGGAGTCCCGATGCGACGAGCGACTTTGCGGCCCACACCAGTAGACCGCCTATAAGCACCCCGATGAGCACGCCGACGACAAGCCCGTCCCCGCGGTTCTTGCTGGCGGAGTGGGATGCACGGTCTGGTTTCGTTTCCATGATGGCTGGCCGATGTCGGTGAGCGCGACGGTGGGACGACGGGAGCCCGGCTAGCCGCAAGGCGACGCCTGCAGCCCAACCTGTCGCTGCCTCAGGCGTGCGGCAAGGGGTCGCGTTGCGGAGACCCAAAAACTCTCGGTGGCTGACCAAAAAAGAAACGCCACATCTACCCCTCGGAGGCTGACGGTCCGGCAACCTTTGATGCGTGGTGACTTTACCGCAGTCCGCACTCTTCGCCGGAGGCCGCTCGCCGAGTTGCGCGTGCTCTGTCGGTCACCTCGCCGCTCGCCGCGGAACAGCCGCAGCGGCATCGTCTCCCAGCTGTTGCGGATCAGGTGATTGCGTACGGCGACGGGTTCCCCGGCGAGCTCCACCCGATCGAACCTGTCCAGCATCGCATTGAGAACTTCGATGCCCTAAATCCGGGCTATCCGGGCCATCCCGGCCCCTAGGCACAGATGCGGCCCCGCACCGAAGGCGAGATGACGGGAGGCATTCCTGCGACCCACATCGAAGTCGTGGGGGTTCTCGAACATCTCCGGATCGCGGTTCGCGGCCATGTACATCAGATAAACGCACTGCCCCTGCTCCACTGATCCGGATTCTTGGCGAAGTACTACGGCAGTCCGAGCAGTAGGGCACGGGTGGTGTCGGCCCCAGCGACCTCCCGGTATTTGATCTCGTTGAGGAAAATACCCCGTGCGTTGCTGAACACTTCGGCTCTGGGGCTTATCGCCATGATGTCCCGGTAACGGGTCACGACATATGTGTCCAGGGGCTTGTAGTGGTAGAACGGTGCCTCACGCATGCATCCATGCAAACGTGGGCCATGGACCCCTGAGGTAGAACGAGGCGTGCAGTTGAGGGTCAAGATGTCCGACTTCAAGATGACCTGGCGGGGATGGCATTGGTCGTTGGGAGCTTGTTGGTATCCCGCGCAACTGCTGGTCGCGAAGCGCCACGACGGACGAGGCATGACCGCCCGCATCGCCGACTGCGCGGATTCGGCTTCCAGCGTCGGCCTCTGGGCTGCCGCCGTCGCTGTCGTTCTGCTGGCGCTGGCGGGCTGCGGCGGATCCGGCGGCGGCAGTCCCGCCCCGCCGCCGGCAGCAGCGCCCCCGATCGTCGAGCGGACCTTCGACTTCGCGCAGGGCAACGGCGGCTGGCTCGGTGGCCATGCCGACTACACCATGGACACCGCGCCCCGTGATGTGTTGACGGAGATCCGCGGGCTGCCGGCTCCGTTCACGGGTTCCGGTTTGCAGGTCTCGGGAACCAACCGCAGCGACGATCTGCTCATCTACGTGAAGACCAGGATCAGCGGACTCGTTGCCGGCACGGCCTATCGGGTTCGGGCTACGGTCGAGTTCCTGACCGATGTCCCGGCGGGGTGCGTCGGCGTCGGCGGACCGCCCGGCGAGTCGGTGTGGATCATCGTCGGCGCTTCGACCAGCGAGCCGCAAACCCTGTTCAACGGTAGCGAATACCGATTGAACATCGACCGTGGCAACCAGTCGCAGGGCGGGCGCGAGGGCATCGTGCTCGGCAATATCGCCAACTCGGTACCGAACTGCGGGGCTCCTCGTTGGGAAGCGAAGACTTTGTCGATCCCCGCCAACGCGACATTGACGATGCGGGCGGATGAGCGCGGCGAGGCGTGGTTCCTCGCGGGCATGGACTCGGGGTTTGAGAGTTTCAGCCGCATCTACATCCGGCGGATCGCGCTGCGTCTGGAGCCGCTGTGACCTGCAACACACCGTCGCCGGAAGGCGACGCAACCGCTCCGGCCGCGTGACCACGCCTGCGCTGCGTGGCATCCTCGCAGCGTGACCACGGAATTCCCTGATCGGCTGAGCGTCGATCCCCAGAGCCCGCACCATCACGCCACGCTGCTCGAGCGCAGCATCGGCATCCGCCTGAATGGCGTCGAGTACACCAACGTCGAGGAGTACTGCATTTCCGGGGGCTGGATTCGCGTGACTATCGGCAAGGCCCTCGACCGTCGAGGCAAGCCGCTGACCATCCAGCGCAAAGGCGTCGTCGAGCCTTTTTTCAAGGACTGACGCCGACTGGCTGACCTTTCTGTGGTCCTGCACAACTATATGTTGTGATAACACAATATTTCTGTATATTAAGGCAATGGTATCGAACCGCATTGCTCTTTACCGTACCGACCGCGGCCTGAGCCGCAAGGACCTTGCGGCCGCCGTGGGGGTGAACCCCCAGACGATTGGGTTCCTTGAGCGCGGCTCCTACAGTCCGAGCGTGGAACTCGCCCTGCGGCTGGCCGCCGTGTTTGACGTGCCGGTCGAAGCCCTGTTCTCCCTGCAACCTTTCCCGGCGCTTGCGACCCAGCTCACGAGCGCGGGCGCACCGCCCAAGGAGTCCCGCGATGAATGAGCCCCGAAAACCCCTAAAGGACCGGTCGAGGTACCTGGCCATCAGCCCGCGGCTCGCGCGGCTCGTGTCCGGCGTCGCGCTCATTGGCATGTACCTGTCGTTCCTGCTCGAGGTGCTGACGGACGATGCCAGCACGACATTCGCCATGCTTGCACTGCTGGTCGCGCTGGCGGGCTATGGCAGCGCGATCTTCCTCGCCGTCTGCACCGTCAGCTTCGTGGCCAATGCGCCGCCGCGGGATATCGACGAGCGCGAGCTTCAGGAGCGCAATGCAGCCTACTTCCGCGCCTATCAGTACGCGGCCCTGATGCTGCTGGTCGGATATATCTGCAGCGACTTGCTCGGCAAGGTGTTCGGCGGCCTGATGATGAGCGGTGAACTGGTCGCAGACTACATGCGCGTGGCGTTGATCTCCTCGCTCATCATGCCGGCTACCGTCCTTGCCTGGCGTGATCGCGGCGAAGAGGATCCCGGCTGACAGGCTATTCCCAATCCGCGGCGCAGGTCGCGGGCGGATCCTGATATTCGACATAATGCGTGCATGAGCAACAGTGAAACAGGCCTGAGGCAACCGACTCTGGTCGGCAGCCTGCTGCGTATCGATCCGACCCGTGCGGGTGATCTCGAGGGCCTGTGCGCGGCCGCGAGCGATCCGCTGATCTGGGAGCAGCATCCCGCGCGCGACCGCTGGAAGCGCGAGGTCTACGAGAAGGTCTTCGAGGGGCAGCTGGCCTCGGGCGGCGGCGTCACGGTGCGGGAGCTCTCGAGCGGGGAGATCATCGGCGCGTCTCGCTACTACGGCTGGAATCCGGCGGAGCGGCAAGTCTCGATCGGCTTCACCTTTCTGGTGCGGCGATGCTGGGGCAGCGGGTTCAACCACGAGATGAAGCGGCTGATGCTCGAGCACGCTTTCCGCTACGTCGATCGCGTCTGGTTCCATATCGGGGTCAACAACCAGCGTTCGCGCAAGGCGATCGGCGCCATTGGCGCGAAGTTCGACCGCGAGATCATGAACGACCCCGCGTGGAACGGCGTCTCGATGGCCTACTACTACATCGACAAGCCACAGCACGCGGCGTGAGCGTAGGCCACGGCCGCGACGCTTCGAGCAGCGGGGAAAGATCCACGTTCTGTCTTTATCTGCGCGGCGTCAGGGCAGGCGGCTGGCCACCATCGCCGCAGCCTCGGCCGTCGCGGGGTCGGCCGCTAAGCCGCTGACCACGCCCTTGCGGTCCTCGAGCAGTCGGTTCTGGCTGGCCTTGAACTTGGCTTCGATGCTGTCGAGCGTGAAGCGCAGGCCGACGATACCCGTCAGCATTTTCTCGATGTAGGCGTCCGGCGCGTCGCTGACTGCCCAGGGCTGCGCGCGTGCGGCCTCCATCTTGCGGGTCAGCCGGTCGACGATGTCGTGCCTGCCGTCGCGATCCTGCACGGTCTGCAGCGTCCCGCGCAGGTGTACGCTCGCGTAGTTCCAGGTGGGGACCACTTCGTGCGTGGCTTGTTTGCTGGGGTACAGCGACGGTGACACATACGCCGAAGCACCACTGAAGACGAGAACCGCCTCGATGCTGTCGCCGACCAGTTTCCAGGTGGGATTGGACTTCGAGACATGCGCGATCAGCTGCTCGCCCGGCGTGATCGCGCCGAGACACATGAAGGGCGTGTGGTCCACGTGGGCACGCCCGTCGGCCACCAGCACCAGCGTGGCAAGCGGATGTGCGTCGAGGAACGTGGCGAGGGTTGCGCTATCGGTTTCGGCGAAGATGGCGGGCTTGTACACGTGCGGTCTGCGCGAATGCCTGTCAATTGCCGGTCGATTCCGATGGCAGCGTCCATCCCAGCACCATACAGGGCAGGCAGCCCATGGTCAGGAAGAAGACGAACAGCATCGCACTGCCCTGCATCGGATCGACCGAGAGGTCATTGGCGATGAGGATTCCGGCGAGGATGCCGGCGACGAAACACAACACCCAGTAGGCCGTGGTGTAGGCGCGATCACGGATGGCAACGGTTCGCTCGTCCAGCAGCTCCGTGGGCGCATCGGCGAGCAGGCGCACCGAACGCCGCAGCACGAGATAGATGACGACGGTCGCGAATAGTCCGAGGCCTTCGACGTACGTACCCAGCTTGCCGTCGCCAAAGACCAGCTCACTAACCGAGGCGAGAACGATCGACAGAGAGAGCGCCGCCACCAGCAGGCGCCGCACTGGCTGGCTGCGCAACCGGCTCGGACGCTCATCGCCTAGCGCTGACTCCACCTGTTTGCGGGTAACCAGATGGATCCAGTAGAACTTCTTTCGCTTGGGCTCGGACACCTCAGGCTCCCTTCTTGAACGGCTTGATCGAGAACAGTTCGGGAATCTCCGCGTCGAGAGCCTTGGCGATCTTCAATGCCAGCAGCAGGCTTGGACTGTACTCGCCGCGTTCCAGGTAGCCGATGGTCTGGTAGTGCACGCCGACGGCATCGGCCAGCTCCTGCCGGGTGAGGCCGCGTGCGCTGCGCAACTCCTCCACTCGATTGTAGACAGGATCTTCCTTCTGCCGACTCATGGACATAGCATAGATGCTATACGCGGAGTCTTCAAGCGCAGCGCAGGGGCGCGTCAACGTATACTGCGCGCAGGAGATTCCTGCCCCATTCCATGAAAACGCTCGGCCGCATCGTGCTCAAGGGCTTGCTGACGATCCTGCCGATCGGGCTGACCCTCTATTTCATTTACTGGCTCGGCGTCACCGCCGAGTCCGTGCTCTCCGGCCCCCTCAAATGGTTGCTGCCTCCCGACCTGTACTGGCCCGGGATGGGGTTGATCGCCGGGTTCCTGTTGCTGATCGTCATCGGCCTGCTGGTCAACGCCTACATCGTGCGTCGGGTGCTCGAGTTCGGTGAGTCGCTGCTGCTGCGCGTACCCTTCGTCAAGACGGTGTTCTCCGCCCTGCGCGACCTGACCGGCCTGATGCGTGTGGGCGAGGCGGGTGGCGAGTTGCAGCGGGTAGTGATGGTCGATTTCGGCCCGGGTCGCCTGCTCGGCTTCGTCACCCAGGAGAATGCCAGCCTGCCCGGGTTCGGAACGGATGAGGCGCTGGTCGCCGTTTATCTGCCCATGAGTTACCAGATCGGCGGATATACCCTCTACCTGCCGCGCGAGCGCATCACGCCTACCAACCTTTCGGTCGAGGCAGCGATGCGCATCGTGCTGACGGGCGGACTGCAGAACAAGTGAGGTGAATCGTTCATGACTCAGGTTGACTACTCGATCCGCGACCGCGTTGCGGTCGTCGCCTTCCAGTCTCCACCGGTGAACAGCCTGGGGTTCGCGCTGCGTCGCGATCTGCTGGCCGCCCTCGAGAGGGCAGCCGGCGATGTCGACGTAGACGCCGTCGTGCTTACGGGATCGAACGGTACCTTCAGCGCCGGCGCCGACATCCGCGAGTTCGGTGGCACAAATGTAAGGCGAGGGCCGTCGTTGTGGACGCTGACCACCTACCTGGACGGCATGACGAAGCCGGTGGTTGCCGCCATCGAGGGTGTGGCCCTCGGCGGCGGGTTGGAACTCGCCATGAGTTGCAACCATCGGGTGGCGCTCGCCAGCGCCAAGATCGGTCTGCCCGAGGTCAAGCTCGGCCTCTTGCCGGGGGCGGGCGGCACGCAGCGCCTGCCACGACTGATCGGCATCGAGGGTGCCATCAACGTCATGCTTTCGGGCGAACCGATGCCCGCAAGCCTCTTTGCCAAGTCGCCGCTTTTCGATCAGGTCGTCGAGACCGATCTCCTCGGTGCGGCGCTGGCTGTCGCGACAGCCTCGGTCGCCGCAGTCAGGACCGGTAAGCCATTGCCGCGTGCGCGGGACCTCAAGGTCCGTGAGCCCGACCTGCAGGCGCTATGCCAGTTCGCCCGCAATACGGCGAAGACCGCGTTCAAGGAATATCCGGCGCCGCTCGCCATCATCGACGCGGCGCAGGCCGGAGCCGAGAAGTCTTTCGATGCGGGGCTGGCCGAGGAGGCGAGGCTCTTCAAACAACTGATGGATGGCCCGGTCTCGGCGGCGCTTCGCCACATGTTTTTTGCCGAGCGGGCCGCGGCGCGTATCGACGACCTGCCCGCCGACACAAGGCCGCGGGACGTGCGGCGCGTGGCGATCATCGGTGCCGGCACCATGGGTACCGGGATCGCCATCAACTTCCTCAATGCAGGCATCGGCGTACGCCTGCTGGAAGTCGGCAAGGAAGCGCTGGAGCGTGGCGTAGGCCGGATCCGCGAGGTCTACGAAGGGCAAGTGAAGAAGGGGAAGCTCGACGCCGCCAAACTGCAGGCGCGCATGGCACTGCTCGAGCCAGTGCTTGAGTATCCCGCGATCGCCGACGTCGATCTGGTCATCGAAGCGGTGTTCGAGGACATGGCGGTCAAGGAAAAGGTTTTCCGTACGCTGGACGCGACTGTCCGGCAGGGCGCCATCCTCGCCACCAATACCTCGACACTGGACGTCAACCGCATCGCCGGATTCACCGCGAGGCCGGAGGACGTGATCGGCCTGCACTTCTTCAGCCCGGCCAACGTCATGCGCCTGCTCGAGGTGGTGCGCGGCGCGAAGACCGCGCCGGACGTGCTCGCCACGGCGATGGCGCTCTCCAAAAAAATCAAGAAGACCGCCGTGGTCGCCGGGGTTTGCGACGGCTTCATCGGCAATCGTATGATCCACGAGTACTCGGCGCAGGCCATGCAGATGGTCGACGAGGGCGCGAGTCCCGAGCAGATCGACAAGGCCATCGAGAAGTTCGGCTTCGCGATGGGTCCATTTCGCATGGGCGACCTCGCCGGCACCGACATCGGCTGGCTGATCCGCAAGCGCCAGTACATCGAGCATCCGCAGATGGCCCGGCAGGTCATCGCCGACAAGCTGTGCGAGCTCGGACGCTTCGGCCAGAAGACCGGCGCAGGCTGGTATGACTACCGCAAGGGCGACCGGACCGCCTATCCGTCACCGGTCGTGGCCCAGCTCATCGAGGACGAGCGCAAGGCCGCCGGGCGGCAGCTGCGCAAGCTCGACGAGCGCGAGATCGTCGATCGGCTCGTGTACGCGCTGGTGAACGAGGGCGCACGCATCCTCGAAGAAAAGATCGCCCAGCGCGCCTCGGATATCGACGTCGTCTACCTGATGGGCTACGGCTTCCCGGTGTGGCGCGGTGGTCCCATGCACTATGCCGAATCGCAAACCCTGTACGAGGTCGCGCGCCGCATGCGCGGTTTCGCCGCCTTGCCGGGGGCAAACGCGGAGTTCTGGAAGCCGGCGTCGCTCATCGAGCGTCTCGCCGCCGAGGGCCGTTCTTTCACTGGAGGTGCAGCATGAGCCGCGCCGCTGCGGGCCGCGAGGCCGTCATCGTTTCCACCGCGCGCACGCCGCTCGCCAAGAGCTGGAAGGGCGCGCTCAACATGACCCATGGCGCCACCATGGGTGCACACGTCATCAAGGCTGCCGTGGAGCGTGCCGGAATCGACCCGGCATCGATCGACGACGTGGTCATGGGCTGCGGCAACCCCGAGGGTGCGACAGGTCTCAATATCGCGCGCCAGGCCGCATTGCGTGCCGGGTTGCCGGTGACCGTGCCCGGGCTGACCGTGGCCCGCTTCTGCTCGTCGGGTCTGCAGGCGATCGCGATCGCCGCGCAGCGCGTGCTCGCCGATGAAGGTGACGTCTTCGTGGCCGGCGGCCTCGAGTCGATTTCCTGCGTGCAAGGCGAGGCCAACCGGCACATGCAGACCGACTCGTGGCTGTTGAAGAACAAGCCGTCGGTTTACCACAGCATGCTGCAGACGGCGGAGACCGTGGCTACGCGCTACGGGATTTCGCGCGAGCGGCAGGACGAGTACGGCGCCCGCAGCCAGCAGCGTGCCTGCGCCGCGCGCGCCGCCGGCCATTTCGATGCGGAGATTGCGCCTATCACCGTGCGCATGGCCGGCGTCGACCAATCGGCTGGTGGCCGCCTCTACACCCGCGAGGTCACGCTCGCGCAGGACGAGGGCCTGCGCGAAGGCACTACGGTCGAGGCGATCGCCAAGATCAAGCCCGCAATGCCTGGCGGCTCGGTCGCCGCCGGGAACGCCAGCCAGTTCTCCGACGGTGCAGGCGCCTGCGTGGTGATGAGCAGTGCCGAGGCTGCACGTGCGGGCGTGCAGCCGCTCGGCATCTTCCGCGGTTTCGCGGTGGCCGGATGCGAGCCCGACGAGATGGGCATCGGCCCGGTGTTCGCGGTGCCGAAGCTGCTGCGGCGTTGTGGCGTCAATATCGAGGACGTCGGCCTCTGGGAACTCAACGAGGCTTTTGCCGTGCAGGTGCTCTACTGCCGCGAAAAGCTCGGGATCCCCGACGAGCGGCTGAACATCGACGGCGGTGCGATCGCCATCGGTCATCCGTATGGCATGAGCGGCCAGCGCCTCGTCGGTCACGCGCTGCTCGCCGGCAAGCGGCTCGGAGTGAAGTATGTGGTGGCGACCATGTGCGTCGCCGGCGGCATCGGCGCGGCGGGCCTGTTCGAGGTGGTCTGATGCGCCGCCTGCTGGCGACCCTGCTCGCCGCGCTGCTCATCACCCTCGCGACCCGACCTGCCATGGCGATCGAGATCCCGGACTATCGCGTGCTCGAGAGCGAGGGTGCCTACGAGCTGCGCGAGTATGCGCCGTATCTCATCGCGGAGACCGAGGTGGACGCGGGCTTCATGAGTGCCGGCAACGTGGCTTTCGGACGGCTGTTCCGCTACATCAGCGGGGCCAACCAGAGCCGTACCGAGATCGCGATGACGGCACCGGTAGAGCAGGCGAGCCGCCCGCGGGGCGAAAAGATCGCGATGACTGCGCCGGTGGAGCAGGCAAACGTCGACGGCAGCTACCGTGTCGGTTTCGTGGTGCCGCGCAAGTTCAACCGCGACACGGTACCGCAGCCCACCGATCCACGCGTCGGCATCCGTGAGGTGCCGGCGCGCACGGTTGCGGTCTGGAAGTACTCGGGCCGCTGGACCGAGGAGAATTTCCGGGAGCACGAGCGTGACCTGCGTGCACTGCTCGCCCGCAAGGGGTTGCGTCCGCTGCCCGGAGACAGCGCGATCATCGCCCGCTACGACGCGCCCTTCATCCCGTGGTTCATGCGCCGCAACGAGGTGCTGATACCGCTCGCGGCGCCGACCAGCCAGCAGTAGCCTGTCGGCTGCAGCGGCTCCAGCCAACCGACGCCGGGAGAAACCTTCGATGAACGAACAAGTGCTGAGCCTGCGTCCGCTGGCTTCACTGGATCGGCGCGGATTTGTCACCACTGCACTGGTCGGTGGTTTTGCCGCCGCCGCGCTGCCGGTGAGTGCCTCGACGATCATCACCGGTGCCGAGGGGTTGGAGGCCGGCGAGACGGTGATTCCGGTCGCCGACGGCACGCTGCCCGCCTACTTTGCGCGTCCCGCGGGCACGAGAATGCTGCCGGTGGTGGTCGTGGTGCAGGAAATCTTTGGCGTTCATGAGCACATCCGCGACGTCTGCCGGCGCTTTGCAAAGCTCGGTGCTCTCGCTGTGGCGCCCGAGCTGTTCGCGCGCCAGGGCAATCCGGCAGCCGTTGCCGACATCCAGTCCTTGATGCGCGACATCGTCGCCAAGGTGCCGGACAGTCAGGTCATGGCCGACCTCGATGCGACCGTGAAGTGGGCGCGCGGCGAGCGCGGTACCGGCAAGGTCGGCATCACCGGCTTCTGCTGGGGCGGTCGTATCACCTGGCTCTATGCTGCCCACTCCGCCGAGCTTGCCGCGGGGGTCGCCTGGTACGGTCGTCTGGTTGGTCAAGCGGGCGAGATGCAGCCTCGGCACCCTCTCGATGTCGCGGCAGAGTTGCGCGCGCCGGTGCTTGGTCTCTATGCGGGGCGCGATGGCGGCATCCCGCTCGACGGCGTGGAGAGGATGCGCGCGGCGCTCGCCGCCGCCCCGGCCTCCGCAGCAGCGAGGGCCTCTGCCATCACCGTCTATCCCGAGGCCCAGCACGGCTTCTACGCAGACTACCGCGCCGCCTATCGTCGCGAAGACGCCGAGCCCGCATTCCGCAGCGCCATCGACTGGTTTGTGCGCCACGGTCTCGCGCTGACGGAGACTGCAGGCTGAGCCGGCCTGCATGACGGATCCATCCGGGTGCTGCTGCGGCTCGACGGAGTTTCGCTCGCTTTCGGCTCGCGGCCGCTGCTCGACCATGCTGAGCTGCAGGTCGGGGACGGCGAGCGCGTCTGCCTGATCGGCCGCAACGGCGAGGGCAAATCTTCGCTGTTGCGTCTGCTGGCCGGCAGCACTCCTGCTGATGACGGCGAGGTCTGGGTGAGGCCGGGCGCGCGGGTCGCGCTGCTCGTCCAGGATCTCGATGAGGCCGGGGATGCCACCGTGCTCGAACTGGTCCGCGAGGGTCTGCCTGCGGGTCTCGAGAGCTGGGAAACGGGTCATCGGATCGATACCGTCTGTTCGCGCCTCGGTCTCGACCGGGATGCGCGCATGACGACGCTGTCCGGTGGTTGGCGGCGGCGCGTCCTGCTTGGGCGTGCGCTGGTTGCCGAGCCGGACGTGCTGCTGCTCGACGAGCCGACCAACCACCTCGATATCGAGGCGATCGAGTGGCTCGAGCAGATCATGCTCGCCTTTCGCGGGGCGCTGCTCTTCGTCAGCCACGATCGGGCCTTCATCGATCGCCTCGCCACGCGCATCGTCGAGCTCGACCGCGGTCGGCTGAGCTCATGGCCCGGGAACTATGCTGACTATCTTGCCCGCAAGTCACTGCAGCTCGAGAACGAGGCCAAAGCCAACGCGCAGTTCGACCGCAAGCTGGCGCAGGAGGAGGTCTGGATACGCAAGGGTGTCGAGGCGCGCCGCACCCGCAACGAGGGTCGGGTGCGGGCCTTGCAGGCAATGCGCCGCGAGCGCCGGGCGCGGCGCGAGCGTACGGGCACCGCCGAGTTCACGGTTGCCGAGGCCGGCGAGTCCGGCAACCGGGTCTTCGAGGTCGAGGCGGCTTCGGTTTGTTTCGGCGATCGGCAGGTCATCCGCGACTTCAGCACGCGCGTGATGCGTGGCGATCGCATCGGCATCGTCGGTCCCAACGGCGCCGGCAAGAGCACCCTGCTCAGGCTGCTGCTCGGCGAGCTCGCGCCGACAAGCGGGCGGGTGACGCGTGGCTCGCGACTCGAGGTTGCGTACTACGATCAGCAGCGCGAGCAACTGCAGCTCGAGGCCTCGGTCGCCGACAACGTCAACGGCGGCAACGCCTACGTACCGGTTAATGGCGAGAACCGCCATGTATCGGGTTACCTGCGCGACTTTCTGTTCCGTCCGGACCAGCTGCTCACGCCGGCGAAGGCGCTGTCGGGCGGAGAGCGCAATCGCCTGCTGCTCGCGCGGCTGTTCGCCCGAGCGGCAAACCTGCTGGTCATGGACGAGCCGACCAACGATCTCGACATCGACACGCTGGAACTGCTGGAGGAACGGGTGGCCGCGTTCGAGGGCACGTTGCTGCTGGTCAGCCATGATCGCGCCTTCCTCGATCGAGTGGTGACCAGTCTGTTGGTGCTTGAGGGGGACGGCCGTGTCCGCGAGTTCATCGGTGGCTGGAGCGACTGGCGCGCATGGCGTGCTGCGCGCGACGAGCAGCAACTGAAGGGTGTACGCCGCGCGCACGATGCAAGCGAGACCCGCGATGCTCGTGGCACGCGCGATGCACGCGACGTGCCTGATGCAGGTGAGCCGGCGACGCGGGCCGGCGGTCGGCGGCGACTCAGCTTCAACGAGCAGCGCGAGTTTGACGGGCTGCCTGCGCGCATCGAGGAACTCGAGCTGCGCAAGACCGAACTCGAAGCGCTGGTGGCCGGGACGACGTTCTACTCGCGGTCTCATGGCGAGGTGCGCGAGACCCTCTCCCGGCTGCAGGCGCTCGGCGAGCAGATCGAGGCGGCTTACGAGCGCTGGCAGCAACTCGAGTCGCGTCGCTGAGTGATCGCCGCGCGCCACCGCGCGCCGCTGCGGGCTGTCGTGCGCCGAGTCGCTGCAGGCGCGCCGCCTCGACAGCGGTCCGCATTTGCCCGGCCGCCATCCGGGATCCGTGGTATAAGGTGCGCCCGCTTCGCGGCGTCGAGTCCAAATCCCCCCCGCTTCATGCAATTTTCCGATCTCGGGCTCGCGCCCGCTTTGCTGCGCGCCGTCGCCGAAAAGGGCTACGACACGCCCACTCCCATCCAGGCCAAGGCCATTCCCCCCGTCCTCGCGGGTCGCGATGTGCTCGCTGGCGCCCAGACCGGTACCGGCAAGACCGCCGGCTTCGTCCTGCCGCTGCTGCAGCAACTCGGCGCGGCCAGCGGTCGCCTGCCGCGGGTGCTGGTGCTGAGCCCGACACGCGAGCTCGCCGCACAGATCGCGGAGAACGCGCGTGCCTACGGCCGGTACACCAATCTGCGCACGGTGGTGATCTTCGGCGGTGTAAGCGAGCGGCCGCAGATCGACGCGCTGCGTCAGGGCTGCGATCTGCTCGTGGCGACGCCCGGAAGGCTGCTCGATCTCGTCGGACAGCGTGCGCTTGACCTCTCGGCAGTGCGGCATCTCGTGCTCGACGAGGCGGACCGGATGCTCGACATGGGATTCATCCATGCCATTCGCCGCATTCTCGGCATGCTGCCGGCGACGCGGCAGAACCTGATGTTCTCGGCGACCTACCCGGACGCCATCCGCGAACTCGCAGCGCGCATGCTGCGCGACCCCGTGGAGATCGAGGTCGCGGCGCGCAATACGACCGCCGAGCGCGTAGCACAGGTTGCGTTCCGTGTGCCGAAGGAAAACAAGCGTCACCTGCTCGTGCACCTGTTCCGCAACGGTGCAACCGACGAAGGCCCCTGGTTTCAGGCACTGGTGTTCACGCGCACCAAGCACGGCGCCAATCGTTTGGCCAGCCAGCTCGAGGCAGCCGGCATCCGCGCGGCGGCGATCCACGGCAACAAGAGTCAGGGAGCACGTGTCCGCGCCCTGGAGGACTTCAAGGCAGGTCGCGTCGCGGCGCTGGTAGCCACCGAGGTCGCTTCGCGTGGCATAGATATCAAAGAATTGCCGCAGGTGGTCAACTACGAGTTGCCGAACGTGCCCGAGGACTACGTGCATCGCATCGGGCGCACCGCGCGCGCGGGTGCCACGGGTCGTGCCGTGAGTCTGGTCGCCGCCGACGAGTCGGGTCTGCTACGCGACATCGAGCGCACGATGCGCCAGCCGGTGCCGGTGCTGCCGACGCCGGTCTTCGAGATTGCCGCCGAAGTCAGCCGCCCGAGCGTTTCGCCGGCCAACCGAGCCGCAGCAACTCCGCCACGAGCAGGTCGCGGTGGTCGCCCTGGATCTCGATCACGCCGTTTCGAACCGTCCCGCCGCAACCGCAGCGCTTCTTGAACTGTTTGGCGAGATCCTCGAGGGCCGAGGGCGCCAGCGGCAGGCCGCTGATCACGGTCACGCCCTTGCCGCCGCGGCCCTGAGTCTCGCGGCCGACCCGTACGACTGCATCCTTGCCGCCGCCCTTCAGGGGTGCGACCAGCCCGCCGGCCAGCGCCTTGCGCTTCGCATCGATGTTCATGGGGCGGAGTCTAGGACAAGCGGCGAGCGGCTAGAATGCCGCCATGAGGAAGCCGTGCTACCGCGCAATCCTTTGGGCAATCTGCCTCGGCTGCCTGCCCCCGTCCTTTGTCATCGCGGAAGCTCCCGCGACTGCAGCCGATGCAGAGAGCGAGTTCCGCGAACTTGTCGGTCTGCTGGCGGGACGCTACTCGGGAGAGACTGCTGATCCTGCAGATCCAGCTGCGCAGCGGCGCACCGGGCTGCACCACAAGATCGTTCGCGTCGAACTGCCGAACTTCGGCGAGCACGTCTACTTCCACCAGATCTCGCGTGACGCGCCCGACTCCGCGCAACCCTGGCAGCAGAAGCTCTACGTCTTCGACCGCGATCCGGCACGGCCGCGCAACAGCATGCGTGCCTTCGTCGTCCCGCCGGCCGCCGGACTCGCCAATTTCGAGGCCGATCCGCCGCGGCTTGAGCGAGTCGCCGCGCTCTCATCGCCGGCCGCTGGGGGCTTCGAGGGGTTCCCGCCAGCCTGCGATATCGTCTGGAGCCGCGAGCCGGATGGCGCCTTCGTCGGCCGCGTGCGGCGCGAGGCTTGTCGCTATGAGAGCCGCGCCTTCGCGCAGCCGATCGCCGCCGAACTGACCTACCGCGTGACGCGCGACGCCTTCGGCATCGAGGAAGCGCTGTACGACGCCAGCGGCCAGCCGTTGTTTCCGCCGCGCGGTCTGCTGACGGTCGCGCGACGGCCGGCCACGGTCGCTGAAGTCCTGGCGGTCGCTGCGGCCAGCGAGTGGCGCCGACCGGATCCAGAGCGCACCCTGTATCTCGATCTCGACGCCGGGCGGGTGGTATTCGAACTCTCGCCGGTGTTCGCGCCGGCGCACGTCGCCAACCTGCGTGTGCTAGCCCGCAGCGGCTGGTTCGACGGTCTCAGCATCAATCGCGTACAGGACAACTTCGTCGCCCAGTGGGGCGACGCCGACGGCGGCAGGCCGATCATCGGTGCGGCCACGCGTCTCGCGCCGGAGTTCGAGCGCGGCTGGACTGCGGAACTCCGCTACACACCACTGCCCGACGGTGATGTGTTCGCGCCTGATGCGGGATTTGTCGACGACTTCCCGGTCGCCGGCGATCGCCGTGCAGGGCGCATCTGGATGGCACACTGCTACGGAACACTCGGTGTCGGCCGTGATCTCGCCAGCGACTCCGGCAACGCCGCAGAGTTGTTCGCCGTCATCGGCCACGCGCCGCGCCAGCTCGATCGCAACATCACGGTGCTCGGTCGCGCGCTGACTGGCATCGAACTGCTCGCCGCACTGCCGCGCGGCACGGCGGCGCTCGGCTTCTACGCGACCCCGGCCGAGCGCACGCCGATCCGCCGCCTGCGCTTCGCGGCCGACCTTCCAGCTGTCGAGCGCACCGATCTCGAGGTGCTGCGCACCGATTCGGCGACGTTTGCCGCGGTGGTCGAGGCGCGGCGCAATCGCCGTGACGACTGGTACAAGGTGCCTGCAGGGCGGATCGACCTCTGCAGCGTTCCGCTGCCGGTGCGCCGCGTCGCCCCGTGAGGTCGTCGGTCGTCGTTGTTGGTGCCGGCATCGGCGGACTCGCGGCAGCCCTCGCGCTGTGGCGGGCCGGGCAGCGCGTTCGCGTACTCGAGCAGGCCGAGGTGCTCGCCGAGGTGGGCGCCGGACTCAGCATCACGCCCAACGCCGGCAAGGCTCTGCGCTACCTCGGACTTGCTGAAGAACTCGCCCGCATCGGCAGCACCCCACCCGCCGGCTGCATCCGCCACTACGCCACCGGTGCCACGCTTGTGCAGCTGCCGCAGGACGATAGCCGCGAGCGCTACGGCATGCCGCTCTACCACGTGCATCGCGCCGATCTGCACGCGACGTTGCTGGCCGCCGTCCGCGCATACGACGCGGACTGCGTACTGACCGCGGCGGCCGTGCGCGAGGTCGCGACGACGGCTGCCGGGGTGGTCGTCGCGCTTGCAGATGGCCGGCGGCTGGAGGCCGACTGGCTGGTGGGCGCCGATGGTATCCACTCGGTCACGCGCGCTGCGCTATTCGGCGCCGATCAACCTCGCTTCACCGGCTATGTCGCCTGGCGCGGATTGATCCCCGGGAGGCTTGTGCCGTCCGCGCTGCTGCAGCCGCCGCTCTGCATGACGGTGGGCCCGCGCCGTCTGTTGATGCGCTATCCGTTGCGCCGCGGTGCGCTGGTCAACTTCGTCGCCATCGCGCGTCGCGACGCGTGGATGGAGGAGGGCTGGTCGGTGCGCTCCACGTCGGCCGAGCTGCTCGAAGAATTCGCCGACTTCGAGGCGCACAGCCTGCGTTTGCTGGAGCTGACGCCACCCGACCGCCTGTTCAAGTGGGGATTGTTCGACCGCGATCCGCTACCCGCGTGGACACGTGCTCGTGCAACCCTGCTGGGCGATGCCGCGCACGCCATGCCCCCATTTACGGGACAGGGTGCGGTGATGGCACTTGAGGACGCGGCCGTGCTGGGCCGCGCGGCGGCCGGGGCAGCAGACCCCGACGGGGCGCTGCGGCACTACGAACGTGCACGGCGTGCGCGGGTGGAGGCGGCGCTTGCCATGTCGCGGTCGCGGGCCGCCCTGTACTTCGACGACGATCCGCAGCAGCAAGTCGCGGCGCTTGCCGCCGGCATGGCTGAACTGCGCAAGCTATACGATTACGATGCGGGGACTGCATGAAGAAAGCCCTTGTCGTCGCGGCCAGCCTGCTCGCCGCACCGCTGGTTGCCGCTGTCGCCTGGTCGATGGACCTGTTTTCCGGCCTGCAGCAGCTCTGGTTGACACTGTTGTTCGCTTGGCCGGCGAGCATCGCTGCGGCCTGGATCCTGCTGTCGACGCTGCTGCGCGTGCCGCCGGCGCGGCGTCCCGAGGAGCGGCCATGGAGTGGTCTCTCCAAGTGGCTGCACTGGGTGATGGCGCTTTGCGTGCTCGGCACTAGCGCGCTGATGTACTTCATCGTCAACTTCGGCGACTTCGAAGATCCCGCGGTACGCGCGCAGTACGCCTACTGGCTCAAGCACCACAAGTCGGTGGGTCTGCTCGTGCTGTTTCTGGTGGCGTTCCGCTATGTGTGGAACCGCTGGCGCAGCCGACCACCGATGTCGACAACCATGTCGGCGTTACAGCGGCGCACGGCACGCGCGACGCACGGCATCATCTACCTCGGCATGCTGGTGGTGCCGCTGCTGGGCTGGTCTGCCTCGATGACCTACGGCGGCCGCACGCATTTCTTCGGTCTGTTCGAGCTGCCGGTATGGCTGCCGAAGAATCCGCAATGGGCGAACATCCTGCAGCCCGCACACATCTGGGCCGCGTGGGGTCTTCTCGCGCTGGTCGGGCTGCACGCGGCCGCCGCGCTATGGCATCACTTCAGACTGCGCGATGCCACCCTGGTGCAGATGCTGCCGCGGATCAGTCGCGCCGCGAGCGGGCAGCGCGCTCGAGACGGCTGATGCCGAGAGCACCGCTACGCACCACTTCCAGCAGCTGGGCGCCCCGCGCGAGATCGGCGACGAACTTGTCGACGTCTGCTTCGCTGGCGGTGAGCTCGACGACGAAGCCCTCGCTCGCCGGATCGAGCACACGGCCGCCGGAGCGCACCACGTAGCCGCGTACGGCGTCCGACTGTTCGGGCCGCACCTTCAGCTTGAGGAGCACGAGTTCGCGCTCGATGTGCTCGCCCTGAGTCATGTCCTCCACCGACACCACGTCGATCAGCTTGTTGAGCTGACTGACGATCTGCTGGATCACGGCGTCGGATCCCTGCGTGACGAGCGTGATGCGCGAGACGGTGGGGTCCTCGGTGGCAGCCACCGACAGCGACTCGATGTTGTAGCCGCGGGTAGAGAACAGCCCGGCGACTCGGGTAAGGGCTCCTGCCTCGTTCTGCAGGTGGATGGCGATGATGTGGCGCATGCGGTCTGAAGCATATTGCACGGGACGTCCGAACTGGTAGTCTGATCGGCCCGCCGCCCGTTTTTCAGTGGTTTCCGCCATGTCCCAGCCTGCCGTGACCCGCAGCGATGCACCCGTCCGCCACCCGCGCGCCGGCGCCACCTTGAGCGGTGCGGAGATCATCGTGCAGGTGCTCGCGGACGAGGGCACAACGACCATCTTCGGCTATTCCGGCGGCGCCATCCTGCCGACCTACGACGCGGTCTTTCGCTACAACCAGACCCGGGCGGAGCACGG
>JBILMF010000170.1:0-5833 GCA_044375655.1 Steroidobacteraceae bacterium
CTCGGCCGTCACTGAGTGCGTACTGCTGCCAGCCGTTGCGCACCGCGACCAGCTCGCCCACCCTGAAATCTGCATGCTGCGACTCGAGGATCTCGGCGACCGTCTCACCCACCATCACGTCTCCGGGGGCCAGCCGATCCTGGTAGATCTGGCTGTTCTTCATGACATTGCGGTAGTACGGGTCGAGCGAGAGATAGAGGGTGCGCGAGAGGAACTGTCCCGCTGCCGGCGACGGGATGGGCGTGTCATCGGCGCCGAAGTCCTCGGGGACCGGAAGTCCCCGGGGACTGCGCGCGAAGGTGATGCGCTGGTTGCGGCCTTCCATGGACGGCACGGCCCGACTCGGGGTCGGACTGCGCAGGTGGCCAGGATCGCTCAGAGCTGGCCGAGCACGTACTCGGCAGCGGAGACCTCGAACTTGCCCGGGGCCTCGATATTCACGTGGGTTGCGACCCCGTCTTTGACGATGATCGCGAAGCGCTGTCCGCGCATGCCCATGCCGAAGCCGCGCCCGTCGAGTTCGAGCCCGAGCGCCCGCGAGTAGTCGCCGTTGCCGTCAGCGAGCATCAGGACCGTGTCGCCAACCTGACTCGCCTTGCCCCAGGCGTTCATGACGAACATGTCGTTGACCGCCATACAGGCGACCGTATCGACGCCCTTGGCCTTGAAGGCCGCGGCATGCTGCACGTAGCCCGGCAGATGACGCGCATCGCAGGTCGGCGTGAAAGCACCGGGAACCGAGAACAGCACCACCGTCTTGCCGCCGAACAGCGTGTCAGCCGTGAGTTCCTTCGGGCCCTCCGGGGTGATGTGCTTGAACACGCCCGCGGGCATCTTGTCACCGGCCTTGATGGTCATGGAATGGCTCCTCGTGCAATGAAATGGCTGGGAATTGGCTGGCGGCGAGTTTAGCCGATCGCCCCTTCAACCGTACGGCCGGTGCAGATACTGGCCTGTCGGCTTGCCCACCGCGTTGCCGTCTTGATAGATGAGGCGGCCACGCAGGTAGGTGCTGGTGACCGTGGCCGACATCTCCATGCCCTCGAACACCGAGTAGCCCTGCTCGGACTCCGACACCTTGTTGCCTGCCGTGAAGGACTTGGCAGGGTCGACCAGCACGATATCGGCATCGAATCCGGGGGCGATGTCTCCCTTGCCCTTGAGGCCGAAACGCCGCGCGGGATTCCAGGAGGTGAGCTCGGCCATGCGGTTATAGGAGAGCCCGCGCGGCTTGCCTTCGCTGATCAGCGCCGTGAGCAGGAACTCGGTGCCGCCGAACCCGGACTTGGCCAGGAAGATGTTCTTCTTGTCCTGCTTGCCGAGCTTCATTTCCATGCGGCAGCAGGCGTGGTCGGAGCACACCCAGTCGATTTTGCCGTCGAGCAGTGATTCCCAGAGGAACTCGACGTCGGCACGCGAACGGATGGGCGGATTGACCTTGGCGAGGTTGCCGACCTTCGCGTCGTAGTCGAGGCAAAGGTGCGCGATCGTGACCTCACGGCGGAAATTGACGTGCGGAAACGCCTTGGCCATCTTGAGAGCCGCCTCGACCGCCTTGCGCGAGGTGAGGTGCAGCAGGTTGATGTTCAGGCAGTTCGTCTCGTGCGCGAGGTACGAGGCGATGCTGATCGCGAGCCCCTCCGAATGCGGCGGCCGCGCCGCGCTGTAGGCGCGCAGCCCGGTCAGCGGCTTGCAGTCGATGCATTCGGGATCGTGCGTCTCGCCGGTGAGGTAGGTGTCGAGATCCGTCACCTTCGCGCCGCCCTCCACCATGCGCGTGTACGCGTTGAGGATGTCGGCGAGCTCGCAGTGCAGGCTAAGCGAGATCGAGTCCTTGATCTTGGGGTTGCGCAGCATGGCGCGGTGCACGCCGCGCATCACGAACTCGAAATGCGCGATGTCGTACTTCTCGTCCTCGCCGATCATCAGGAACTCGCGCTGCGACGTGGATGCGCCGTGCAGACCGTAACCGCCATAGAACATGAAGATCTTGAAGGAGGTCACGCCGTACTTGTGGATGAGCATGTCGATCTCGCCGATGTGCGTCCGATCGAGCGGTGCGAGGTGGTAGGCGTAGTCGACCCAGAAATTGTCCTTGGAGGCGGCGAGCACTTCCGGATAGACCTCGGCGTAGGGACCGCCGCGCTCCATGTAGTAGCCGCCGGTGCGCATGTAGTTGAGGCTGGAGGTCACCCCGCCCTGCGCTGCCGCGAGACTCTCGCTGCGCGCGTCCTGCGCCAGCGGTCCATAAATGCCCGTGTGCATGTGCGGGTCAACGAGTCCCGGGAAGGCGAGCCGGTTCTTGCCGTCGACCACCTCCTTCGCCTCGGCGGCGGGGATGCCGCGCGCCAGCTTGGCCACCTTGCCGTCAGCCACCGCGATGTCCATCTTCTCGACGGTGCTCTTGCGCGGTCGCACGACGCGGACGTTCTTGATCAGCAGGTCGTATTTCTTGGGCTTCTCGGCCATGGGGCACCTGTCGGAAAAGTTCGATCGGATTATGCAGAAGAGACGGCGGCCGTCGGGGGGCGGCCGCGCCACACGTCTACGCTACGGGCGCGGGCGGCGATCGGCGCGGGCCGCCTGCCCGTTCGATATCGCGTACTCACTCGAGGTCGCGCGCCACGCGGAAACCAAAGTAGCTGTAGCGGGCGTCGACGGGATCACGGCCGCGGAAGGTGGGGCGCTGGCGGCTGGGGCGAGTCATCCAGCCGCCGCCGCGCACCGTCCAGCGCTGGCACTGCCCCTCGCCGGTGACCACACGACCATCGCCGTTGGCGGGGTCATAGGGCTCGCGGTAGCAATCGGCGGTCCACTCCCAGACGTTGCCGATCATGTCGTGCAGGCCGAAAGCGTTGGCTCGCAGTTGCCCGACAGGCGCCAGCTCGGGGTGACCGTCATCGCAATCGGCGAAGCCCCAGCCGAAGTCGAGCAGCCTGCGTGCACTACGATCATAGAGGTTGGCGCTGCCGCAGCCGAGATCCGGGTTGTTGCCCCAGGGATAGATGCCGCGACTGCCCGCACGCGCCGCGTACTCCCACTCTGCCTCGCTCGGCAGCCGGTAGGGCTTGCCGGAGACCGATGCCAGCCATGCGGCGTAAGCGCGTGCATCGGCGTGGCCGACACATACCACCGGCATATCTTCGCGCAGCGCACCGACGAAGCCCGGCGACTGCCAGCCCGCGTCGGCACGGTCATCCCAGCCGACACGCTCGCCTTTGACGACCTGCGCGGACTGGACGCGGCAGCCGGCTGCAACCTGATAGCCAGTGGCTTCCACGAAACGCCGGAACTCGCCCACCGTCACCTCGGTGCGTGCCAGCGCGAACGGCCGGCGCAGATTCACTTCATGTATCGGGCCCTCCGGACGTCCGGATTCGCCGTCGTCCGATCCCATCATGAAGCGGCCGGCCGGTACGACCACGAGTTCGGGACACTGCGGACAGTCGCGCAGCACGCCGCCGGGCGCGGGGGACGCCGGCGCGGCCGCCGACCACAGCAGCGCGACCAGGGCTGCACAGGCGCCCGGGACGACGTGATCACGGATGGGTTTGCGGTCGATCATCTGCTCGATCCTCCCCTCACGACGCAGGCGGCATCAGCCGCGCGCCTCGAGGTGCATGTGGTACTGGTAAGCATCGGCGCGATACAGGGCAACCAGCCGCTCGACCGGACGTCCGGCGACGTCGAAGACGGTGCGCGTGAGCCGCAGGAGTGGCGCCCCGACCTCCACTTCGAGTGCGCGTGCGGCCTCGACGCCGGCAAGCGTCGCGCCGATGTACTGGTCCGCACGGGCGAGCTGGATCCCGGCCTTGCGCAGTAACTCGAACATGGGCTGTCGAGCCATGTCGGCAGCGTCGACCCGCCGTGCGACATCGACGGGCACGAAGGTGGTGATCAGGCCGAGCGGTGCGCCGCGTACGGTGCGCACGTGCGCGGCCCGTTGCACAAGATCTTCCTCGCCGAGGGCGAGCGCCGCCCGTGTCTCGTCGTCGGGTGCGACCTCCGCGACCTGCAACGCGGCGACCTCCGTGGCCGCCGCCAGCCCGACAACCTGGCTGCGAGCGTGGTCGAGGTCGGCCGCCGCCGCCGCCCGCGACGCCGACAGTTGCACGAACGTGCCGCGCCCCTGCTGGCGCACCAGCCAGCCCTCGCGGCAAAGATTGTCGATCGCCTTGCGCACGGTGATCCGTGAAACGTCGAACATTGTGCACAGCTGCGGTTCGGCAGGGATGCGATCGCCGGGTTTGTAGGTGCCGTCGCGCACCCAGGCCCGCATCGTGACGTAAACCTGATGGTAGCGCGGCGAGGCAATCGATCGCAGGCCGCGGGGAACAGCAGTGCCGGAAGTCATGAGAGCTCAGTCGAGCAGCAGTCCGCCAGACACGTTCATCACCGTACCGGTGACGAACGCGGCGGCGGGACTCGTTAGGTAGTCGACGGCATGGGCGACATGCAGCGGCTCGCCGATCTCGCCGAGCGGCACTGCGGCACGCAGTCGCTGCATCACCTCTGGGGAAAACCGTCCCGTGACCATGGGAGTGGCGATCGGCCCCGGCGCAAGGCAGTTGACGCGGACGCCTTCGGCGGCCCACTCCTTCGCGAGGTAGCGCATCAGGTTGATGATGCCCGCCTTGGCCACCGCGTATGCCGGCCCGGACAGGGCGCTGCCGCCGTTGACGCCGTTGCTCGACGAGGTGAGCGTGAGGCTGCCGCGGGTCGCGGCGAGCGGCGCGTGCGTCGCCTTGGCGAGCAGAAACGCCGAAGTCAGATTCACGTCGAGCAGCCGTTGCCACTCGGCGCGACTGACGGTGTCGATGGGCCCGCTGCCGGCGGCCCCGGCCAGATGCACCACATGATCGAGACGCCCATGGCTCTCGAGCACGCGCGCCACGGTCACGGCCACGGCAGCCTCGTCGGTAACGTCGCAGCTCGCCACCGTCAGCGGCGCCCCACAGGGAATATCGGCAAGCGCGAGGTCGGTGGCGACCACGCGCATACCACGCTCCCGCAGCCGCGCCACCGTGGCGCGGCCTAGGCCACCCGCCGCGCCGGTGACCAGGGCCACTGCGCCGCCCGCCGCCATGCCGGCTCAGGCCGCCTTGCGCGTGAGCAGCTTCGCGTGGATGCCATCCAGCATCGAGAAGCGCATCTCGGCCGAGGCCCGCACGGCGGCGATCGCGCGCTCCTGCAGATCGGCCGTGGTGGCGTAGCGAGCGGTCAGCTCGAGGCCGACATGCGCGTGCTCGGTGTCGTTCTCGATGTGCACGATGAAGAACTCCATGTCATCGTCGCTGAAGCCCATCTTGCGCATCGCCTCGACGTACTTCGGGTACAGGGTCGGCAACTGGCCCTCGAGGGCCACCATGATGCCCGCGCAGGATTCGCCGAGCGGACGAATCGTCGACAGCTCCCAGATCCAAGCGCGCATGGCCCGCGTGGTCGGCAACACCTCGCCGTGCTGCTCGGCACGGAAGATCCGTTCGTCGCTGACTCCGCAGGCGCGGGCGAACTTGCGCAGCAGGTCTGGATGCCGCTTCTCCGGGCAGGCGGGCATCTCCTCGCCGAGCAGGTTCTCGAGCAGGTGCTGGCGGGCATCGAGGTCCGGCAGCCGCGCGTACAGCGCCGCGAACTGCTGCGGGATCGGGTCGATGTAGTAGAAGTGCTGTATCGCCCACTCGCCGAGCTGGGCGCGCGACAGCTCGCCCGCCGCCCAGGCGCGGCTGAAGGGGTGGCCGCCGCCGTGCTTCGGCAGTCGCGCCGCCTCGAGGGCAGCAAAGAAATCCTTCTGGTTCAGCAGCGTGTTCATTGATCCTCACTCCTCTGCGGAAAA
>JBILMF010000171.1:0-5773 GCA_044375655.1 Steroidobacteraceae bacterium
AGAGGCTGAGGCGCATTGCCAGCGAGCCGGCGGCGACTCTCAAGCGGGCGCCGAACTCGCCATCGATACCGTACTGGAAAGAGTCACCGGCGCTGCCCAGCACCCCGATATTGCGGATGGTGTTGGTGGCGGCGGTACCGGCAAACACCGAATAGTTGACCAGCGTGTCCTTCTTGCGGTTGTAGAAGCCATTGATGCCGTAGGTGAACGTGCCCCCCAGCCGACCGCGCAGACCCGCCTCGTACGCGGTGACGAACTCGGCACCGTAGACCAGCGGAATCGCCGTACCACTCACGCCATCGTTGGGTTCACCGAGATCGTTGTTGAAGCCGCCGGCCCGGAAACCCGTGCCGATGCGCCCGAACAGGTACTGACGGTCTGCGTACTGCCAGGTGAGCGAGGCGCTCGGGGTCCATTTCTCGAAGGTCTCGTCGCCTACCACCGCACGCTGCAACTGCTCGTTCGCCGGCGTCGCGGGGTTGTCGAGGCGGAAGATGTTGGCGAGCCGGAAGTTCTTCTCGTCCTTGGTGTAGCGCGCATCGACACTCGCCTGCAGCCGCTCGCCGACGCGCCAGTTGAGCGCCGCGTAGCCGGCGTACGACTTGTCGTCCACTCCGGAATCCTCGACGCGGTAGCCGTTGCGCGCCGTTGTCTGGATCTGAGCGAGCGTGCAGGTAGGCGCCACCGTGCAAGCCGCGGGCAGCGTCGCCGGCACGTCGGACTGCCCCTCGAAGCGGTTGTTCTGCAGCGCATCGGCGTAGCGCTCGGTACGGAAGACCGAGTCGACTTTGTTGTACTCCACGCCGATCAGCCACTCGACCGCGCCGCCGCTCTTCGACAGCAGACGCAGGTCCTGGCCGAAACGCTCGAACTCCTCGGACCCCTGCGCGACCGTGGGCACGAGCCGCGCGACCTTGTTGTTGCCGAAAGCATCGACTTCGGAGTTGCTGATCGCATCGCGCAGTCGCTGGCCGGTGGTCGACTGCAGAGCGAGACCACCGAGATCCCAGCTGACCTCGAGCAGTCGCGTGTCGGTGGTGCGGTCGAAGAAGCTGTCTGTGTCCACCGGCTTGAGGAAGCGGGCCACCGAGTACCCGGAGGGCGTACCCGCCGGATTCACCGGCGGATCGTTCTCGGCAAGAATCTGGCTGAAGGCGATGACATTGGGACCGAACTCGTCGGCGCTCTCGAGCAGGAGGTTGATGTCGACCTTGTCCGTCGGCTGCCAGGACAGCTGTGCGCGATAGCCGCTCGAGTCCTCGACATCGAGCACCTTGCCGGTGATCGAGCTTTTGTAGAAGCCGTCGGTCTGCTCACCCTTGAAGCCGCCGACGCGCAGACCCAGGCCCTCGCCCAGCGGCGCGTTGAATATCGCCTCGCCGCGCCAGTTCTTGTTGGCGCCGTACTGCGCCTCGAGCGAACCCTCGAGCTTGTCGGTCGGTCGTTGCGAACGGATGTCCACTGCGCCACCCAGCGCGTTGCGCCCATAGAACGAACCCTGCGGGCCGCGCAGCACGGTGACCGAACCGACGTCGAAGAAATCGATCGGCACGTAGTTGCGGCCGCCGGCGTTGCCGCCCGGGATGAAAAGTCCGTTGCGATACAGGCCGGAGCCGGTCTCGGCATTGTTCTGGCGTGACGCACCTTCGCCGCGGATGAGGAATTCGTCATTGAACCCCGAGCCGTTGTCGATCACGTAGATGCCCGGCGTGATGCGCGTAAGGTCCTTGCCGGAGCCGACATTCATGTCCTTCAGGTACTGCTCATCGAAATAGGAGATCGAGGCCGGGATGTCCTCGAGCCGCTCGGCGCGCTTGCGCGCGGTGACGATGATCTCCTCGAGCGCCACTGCCCCGCTGCCAGCGCCCGTGGACTGTGCATGCGCCGGAGCCATGAGGCCGCCGACCGCGGCAGCCACGGCCGCCGCCACCGTAAAGACGTTTCTGTTGAACATCCGAACCCCCGTAGCGAATGGCCATCGACCGCTGCAGGCTGCCGATGGCGGTGTCGTAATTGGTTCTGTCGAGTATCATTTAATCGGAAATGAAGTCAAGCCGACAGCCCGTCGGTGCATGCCCAAGGAGATGCGAGGTGCCGGGAGCAACGCGTACGCCGTCCGCCAAGGTCAGCCATCTGCGCAAGGGGCGACCGCCGCGACTGCAGGCCGGAGCGCGCCGGCAGGAGCGGACCGACGAGCTGCTGCGGGCGGCAGCCATCGTGCTCGCCACGCGCGGCATCCGCGCAGCCTCAATGGATCTGATCGCCGAGGACCTCGGCGTTCCGAAGAGCGTTCTCTATCGCTACTTTCCCTCCAAGGACGAGCTGGTCCACACCATCGTCGATCGGGCGCGCACACGCTGGTGCGAACTGCAAGCGCGGCCGTGGCGCGGGCTGAGCGCCAACCTGCGCGAGGTGATCGCCCTCGCGCGCGACAATCCCAGCGAACTGCTCCTGCTCGTCAAGCACTGTGCCGGCGATCCGGAACTGCGGCCCTACTTCGACGAACTGCACCGCAGCATCGTCGAGTTGACCGACCGGCTGCTCGCGCGCTCGAGCCCACCCATGGCGGTCGATGCGACCATGCGGCAACTCGCCGCGCAGGCAGTGGCCGGCTTCATCATCGATGCCGTCCTCTGGTGGATCGAGCAAGGCGATCCGGCGCGCGACGCGGAGTTCTACGAATGGGCCTGGCAGTCCCTGGCCACGCTCTATCGGCACTGGGAGCATGCGCCGCTGCCGAGAAAGCCTCGGCATGGGTGAAGACGGGGAACGCGCGCTCCTTGAGCGGATCCGCGAGGGCGACGCCGCCGCCCTGCAGTTCCTCGTCGACGAAAAACTGCCGCGCATCTACGCGCTCGCCCGTCGCATCCTGCGCGATCAGGGCGATGCCGAGGACGTGACGCAGGAGACTCTGGTACGGGTGTGGCGCCGGCCCCCGACCTGGCGCCCGGGCACACAGACCCTCGATGCCTGGATGCACCGGGTCGCGGTCAATCTGTGCTTCGACCGGCTGCGACGACGGCGGGACACCCCGACCGCCGTCCTCCCGGAGGTCGCCGACGAGGGGCCGACGCCGGAGCGCCGGGTGCTGTCGATGGCCGTCGCGGACCGCGTCGCTGCCGCCCTCGAAGCGCTGCCCGACCGGCAGCGGGTAGCGATCGTGCTGTGCCACTTCCAGCAACTGACGAACATTCAAGCGGCGGATTCGATGGGAATCAGCGTTGAAGCACTGGAGAGCGTGCTGGCGCGGGCCCGCCGGGCCATGCGGGCAGCGCTCGCCGACCTTATGGACTGAGGTGGACGATGCAAGAGGAACGATCCGCGATCAGCGAAGCGCAGCGGCAAGCCCTCGACCAGCTGCTGGCACGGCAGCCGACCCCGACCGTGAGCCCTGCCCTGCGCGCGCGCGTCAGTCTGGCCTTGGAGCGGGAGCGGCAGCGCACGGTGACCCCGGGCCTGCGCGGCCTTTTCCACGACTGGCGCCTCGTCGGCAGTCTGACCGCCGCCGGCGTGGTGGGCGCAGCGGCAGCCCTGCCGGTCGGCCTCGAACTCGCTCAGCGGCAGTACGAAGTCATGGCGCTCGCCGAACTGCAGGCCATTGAGGGGCTGATGCTCGCCGAACCGGCGTACGAGGAGCATCGATGAGCGGGAACAGCGAGCGTCGGTTGCGGACGGGCCTCTTCGTTTCGCTGCTGTTCAACGCGTTCCTGCTGGGCGCGCTCGGCGTCACCCTCCTCGTAGGCTGGCGCACGCTGGACGGCTGGTCGGGCTGGTCGCCCGACAGTTCGCGCGGGTACGCCGGACTGACCGCGGCTGAGCGGGAAGGCCTGCGCGAGGCGCTGCGTACCGCCGCGCCCACGGTCGGACCGCTGCTGCGCGATGCCCGCGCTGCGCGCCGTCAGGTGCGCGAGATTTTCGCCGCCGCGGATCTGGACGCCGCCGCGGCGAGCGTTGCGCTCGCGCAGGTCCGCGAGGCCGAGTCACGGCTCAAGGTGGAAATCGACCGCGTGCTCCTCGGCTATGCGGCGGGCCTACCCCCCGACCGGCGTATCTTCATCGCCGACGCGTTGCGTCCCGGCCGTCGCGCCTTCGATGGCGTCGACGCACCGCCCTCCCGTTGAGCCCGCAGGCCGATGCCGAACAAGGCCAATGCCCAACAAGGCCAATGCCGACGGATTGACTACCGCCTGCCGTTATCCACCCAGCGCCGATGTCAGGCGCGAGATGTCGGGCGCTGGTCGCCGGAGGTTTTCGACATGAAGAGTTTGTCCCCCCTGTCTGCAGCCCTGATTCTGGCGGCTGCCATTTCCGCGGTGCCTGCCGCTTTGCGCGCGGCACCGGGCGCCGAGCAGACCGCCGCCTCACCGCCGACGGCCACATCACCCGCCGAACCGGCCGCACAGGGCGCAGCGACGGCAGCAGGCAGCGAGGGTTCGGCGGACGAGGCGAGCGCGGCTGCCGAGCCGCGCGCCGAGCGCCGGCAGCGCGGCGAGCGTGGTGGTGGTGGTGGCCAACCCGGCGCCCGTCTGCTCGAGGCCGACACCGACAAGAACGGGCTCATTTCGAAGGAGGAATGGAGCGTCGCCGGCCGTCCGGAGCAGATCTTCACGATGTTCGACACCAACGCCGACGGCAACCTCAACATGGACGAACTCCGCGAGGGCGTGCGCAAGATCCGCGAGCGCCGCGGCGGCGGCTGATTGCGCACGAAGTTCGATTTGCTGTGGTGGGCGGCAGCCCTGTCGGCAGTCCTGTCGGCGGTAACCTCGCAGGTCGCGGGCGCGGATGGTGCAGCCGCCACGCCCGGGGGCGCCGCATCGACGCAGCCCAACGTGATCCTCTTCATTGCCGATGACCTTGGCGTCGGCGACGTACGCTATCTGCGGGACGGCTATTTCGAGACTCCGCACATCGATCGGTTGGCCGCACAGAGCGTCAGCTTCACGCAGGCCTACGTCACCGCCGCGGTGTGCAGCCCGTCGCGCGCCGCGCTGCACACCGGCCGCCATCAGGCCCGTTTCGGTCATGACTTCAATCCGGGCAGCGCGGCCGACATCCTGGCGATGGCCTTGCCGCAAACCGAGCGCACCATCGCCGAGCGGCTGAAGGCGGTCGGCTATCGCACGGCACTGGTCGGCAAGTGGCATCTCGAAAATAACCGGCAGCAGTCCGCCCCGCTCACCCGCGGTTTCGATTACCACTTCGGTTTCGCGAGTGGCGGGAACTACATCCTCAACCTGCGCGACGGCGACCTCGTCTACCGGGTCGACGGCGAGCGGGAGCGCGAGGTGCGCTCCCAAGGATTCAGCCGTCAGGGCAGTCGCGTAGAGATCGATGCCTACAAGACGGATGTAATCACCGACGAGGCCGTACGCTACATCGAGAAGAACCGCACGGCTGAGCAGCCTTACTTCCTGGTCGTCGCCCATCACGCGCCGCACGTCCCACTCGAGGCAACGAGAGCCTATCTCGATCGGGTCGCAAACGTAGCCGATCCCATGCACCGGATCTACGCGGCGATGGTCACTGCTCTCGACGACGGACTCGGCAAGGTGCTTGCGGCAGCAGATGATCCGGCGTCGCGACGACCGACGATGGTGGTTTTCCTGAGCGACAACGGCTGTCCCGAGTATGCGTCGGCCGTGTGCTCCAACGCCCCACACTCCGGCTTCAAGCGGGAACTGCGCGAGGGCGGTCTGCGCACGCCTCTGCTGATCCGCTGGCCGAAGATGAAGGCGGCAAACACCGGCTGGCACCGCACCCCCACGGCGGG
>JBILMF010000097.1:0-12207 GCA_044375655.1 Steroidobacteraceae bacterium
AGAACATTGCCCTCGAAGCGCCATGTCCGCTCCTGGACCGAGCCGCTGTCTGCAGGCTGCAGACCGCTGATCAAGTGACGGAAATTCACCTGCCCATCATTGCGAAATACGCCGAAGCCGCCCGCTCGCCTCGCGAAGCGCTGGCGAAGCTGCGCAGGCGACTGCTCTGCGAGCGCGGTGCCGATACGCGGACGATCGGCGAAGAACTCCATCATGCTCCAATAGCCGTCTTTCGCGAACGTGAGATAAAGCGGCGCATCCGGCGGCTGCATACTGAAGCCGTTGCGTAGCAGAGTGAAACGCACCCACGTGCCGACGAGCGGGTAGGAATCCGGGGGCGGTGCCGGCGCCTGATCACACACTGAGGACTCGTCGCGATGCGAGCAGCCGAACGTGGTCATGTCGTGCGGATACAGGCTCGGTTCGCGCAGCGGTTCTGCAGACCACGCCTGAGTCGCACACACGAGGCCAACGACGACGAATCGCCAACCGAGCCTTCGCCGAACGGGGCTGAGCACCACTGGCGGTCGGGTCCGGCGGATCATCGGGGCGCAAACCTGTGAACGCGAGAGTTGATCGAATCCGCAACGAAGATCGTGGACTGATCGGCTGAAACGGCAAGGTAGTGGGCTTCGCCGATCAAGGTCGAGGCCGGGTCGGTTGTGCGCCCGCCCTCGCCAAACCATCCGGTTATCCGGCCGGACGAATCCAGCCGCATGATCATGCCGTCCATACCGCTCGACATCCAGATCGTGTTTTGGGCATCCATGAATAGTCCGCTCGGGCGATTCGGCATCGCGATGACTCGTTTAGGAGTCAGCTCGCGATCGAACACCAGGATGCGGTTTGCCTGCCGATCGCCCACCCAGACTTCCTGCTGCGAAGTCACGATGACGGTGTGGATGAACGGATAGGTTCCGTCATCGCTGCGCAAGGGTCGGCTGGATACGAAATTCAGGTCGCGATCGAACTTCAGTATGCGGGCGTCGGAGCCCTGTTCGACGCTGGGCCGGGTGTTGCGATAAGTCGCGCAGAATGTGCATCCAGCAGGTTCGGCCGTCCCGCCGTGGCCCTGCACAACATACACGTTGTCATCGGCGTCGAACGCGACATCCAAGGGCTGGTTGAACATCCCGTTCCAACCCTCCTCGCGCCAAGGCCCCACCTCCCCACGCGTGCCGAGCACGCGAAGTGGCTGCCCGCGATCGTCGAGCTTCCACACCAGGTTCAGGAAGCTGTCGGTCAGCCAGATATTGCCGTGCCGGTCTACGCGCAGACCGTGCGGATTTCCTGCGATGTTGGGGTTGAAAGTGCGCAGAAGTCGACCGGACGCGTCGTACTCGCACATCATGTACGCGAAGTTGCGGTTGAGCACGATCAACGTACCCGCAGGAGTGAGCGCAACACCGGTGACGTTGCCGAATCGCGACCCCGGCGGCGCAGCCGGCGCCTGAACGGGCACATACGGCAGACGCGGCGCGTCGGGGGGTCTGAGACCGGGCGTGGGCGTTGGCGTCACGATCGCTGCGCTGGGTATGCGCTCCTGCGCCGCGCTCGACGGTGCCAGTACTGCCGACGCCGCGGTGGCGATCGCCAGACCGAGCAGGGCAAAGGACTTCATGGCTGCGGCGCCGCTTGCGACGGACGCTTGGGCAGCACGCGGATGGTGTCGACAGGACCCATGCCGACCATCAGCAGAATTGCGGGTTCGTCCTTCGCGCCATCCCAGTGCGTCTTGCCGGCGACATGCTGAACGAAGGTTCCCGCGGGTACGGGGTACGCCCCAGCCACATCCTTGACGTCGTTGCTGCTGTTCCACCAACGCCCGCTGATCACGAAGGCGAATCGATCGGAGTTGTGGAAATGCGGATCACTGTAGTGCCCCGGCTCCCATTTGTAGAGGATGCCGTAGATGCCGGGCTTGCTGGGGTCGCCAAACAGCGTGGCGCGCTTCACGCGTTCGTCACCGGTCCATTGCACATCCTGGAGTGCGAGCAGCCGGATGTGTTCGGGATTCGGCATCTCGACCATGGCGTCCGCCGACTGCGTCGCAGCTGCGGTCGTGGCGGGTACTGCTGCCACTTCGGTCCCGGCCACGACCACCGAAGTGCTGGCGAGGATCGCGAGGCACGTGAATGCGAGCTTGTTGATCATGGAGGTTCTCCCGAGCAAAGCCGTCAGTTCTTCCGGTGAAAACGACCGACGGTAGCCGCTTTGGCGAGGACATGGCCCTTCATCGCTTCGAGAACCTGGGCATGCGTGGCCTCCGGACCGAGATCGAGCTTCTTGTCGAGCGCGTAGAGCACGAACGCATAGTTGTGATGCGGGCCCGGCCAACGCGCCCCGGGCCCTCGCCAACCGACGACATTGCCCTGATTGAGTCCCTGCACCGTTCCGTCCGGAAGTACGGGTACTGCCGGCTGCCCTTCCTTCAGCATCCGCGTTTCACCCGGGATATTGAACATGAGCCAGTGCAAGGTGCCCACCGGCGAGCGGTTTGGCGCGGCGTCGAGATCCTCGCAGATCAGCGCAAAGCTCTTTACACCGGCGGGTACGTCACTCCAGGAAAGCGGCGGCGAAACGGGTTGCGGGACCGACTGACTGTACTTGTCGGGAATCACGCCACCATGGTCGAAGGCCACGGACCTGAGGCCCATGCCCATGACGGGCGGAGCCGTGGACGCCGGCGGGGGCGGCGTCGTGACGGGAGCCGGTCCCGGAACAGCCGCTTGGCGCGCTGCCGCGAACGTCGACAACATGCAGACGGCCATACCAGCGATCAGCATCCGCTTGAAACTCTCCATGAGATCAGCCTCCTGTCTATTGCGGGGGGTGCATCGTCGAGGTCGTGCGGGTGTCGCGCATGAAGAGATACACCACGAGCGACGTAGCGATGCACAGGGTGAGGTAGTAGTAAAACCAGGTCTCGCGACCAATGGACTTCAGCCACAGCGCGATAGACTCGGCCGTGCCACCAAAGATCGAGACCGTCAGCGCGTAAGGAAGCGCGACTCCGGTGGCGCGCACATTGGTGGGGAACAACTCGGCCTTCACGACAGCGTTGATGGACGTGTAGCCGGAGACGATGATCCATGCGAGGGCAAGCAGCAGGAACGCCTCGAGCGCCGACGAGGCAGTCTGCAGCGACGTCAGCAGCGGAATCGTGCACGTAGTGCCCGCAACACCGAAGCCCACAAGCAGCCAGCGGCGTCCAATCACGTCCGAAAGCGCGCCGTACGCGGGCTGCAGGATCATGGCAAAGATCAGCGACCCGGCGGTAATCAGGGTAGTCTGGTCGTCACTCAGACCAACCGTCAGCCGCAAAAACTTCTGCATGTACGTCGTGTAGGTGTAGAACGCCGCAGTGCCGCCAATGGTCAGCCCAACGACCAGAGCGATCTCCCGCGGATGACGCATCAGGGCGCGCAGCGCGCTTTCTCGGGGACGGTCAGCCCGCGACTTCTCGAAGTACTCCGTTTCCTGCAGGTTGCGGCGCATGAATGCAGCCACCACGGCCAGCAGAGCGCCAATGATGAATGGAATTCGCCAGCCCCAATCCATGAGTTCTTCTTTGGTCAACAGAACCTTCTGGAGCGCGAGCAGAACCAGTACGGCGGCGAGCTGGCCACCGATCAGCGTGACGTACTGGAAACTCGAGAAAAACCCGCGATGGTCAGGGTGAGCCACCTCGCTGAGATACGTGGCGCTCGCCCCGTACTCGCCGCCGAGGCTGAGACCTTGCAGCAGCCTTGCCAGCAGGAGGATCAGCGGGGCCAGCACGCCGGCGGTCTCGTAGGTCGGAGCGATCGCAATGATCAACGAACCGAAGCACATCACGGCGACCGACAGCGTCAGTGCAGTGCGCCGCCCATGCCGGTCGGCGATGTGTCCGAACAGCAGTCCGCCCAGGGGACGCACCAGAAAACCGAACGCAAACAGCAGCGCCGCGTTCAGTTGCTGCACCACCGGGTCGTCGCCCGGAAAAAACTGATGTGCGAAATACAGCGCGAATGCGGCATACGCGTAGAAGTCGTACCACTCGACCAGATTGCCGATGGATCCGAAGAACACGGCCTTGCCGCGCTTGCGGAAGTCCGCTGCATCCATCGGCGACACCGCGCTCACGGTGAGTTGGTCTCGACCGGTGGCAACGCGAACACGTAGATCTGATTGCCCGTGAGAGGTCTATGCACCTCGGGCAGCAGCGTCATCGGCTTCTGCTGCGGACTGCCGCCGCCGAGCCCCGTGGTGACTGCGACGAACTGTCTGCCGCCAACGCTGAAGGTGATCGGATGACCTTGCACGGTCGTGCCCAGCCTCGTTTCCCAAAGCTTCTTGCCGGTCCGCACATCCCGCGCCGCGAAAGTCCTGTCGAAGTCGCCGACGAAAAGCACGTCGCCTGCCGTCGATAGCGCAGCGGAGGTGAAGGGGCTTCGCTGCTCGACGGTCCACACCGGCGCGAGAGACCGGACGTCGTGAGCTGCCAGCCTGCCGAGTTTTCCGTCGGTGCCCGGTGCGTAGAAAAGCTTTTGCGAGCCATTGCCGAGCATCAGCACGCACGACTGGGCTAACGGAATCACGACCAGACGCGACGCAGGATGATGCGTGGCCGCGTGCCAGTTGTGTCCACCCTGGGGTCCGGGGCAGGAGGAGAGCCACTGGTCGGTTTGCTGGGTCAGGATGTCGTCCCGCAGCGTCACGCGACCCGTTTTCGGGTCGACGGTCGAGACGTTGTTGAGCACGGTCTGTTGCGCAGCGATGAACCGGCCGCTGCGACGATCGAGTTTCCAGAGAATTCCGGGCTTGCCGATGGTCAGCAGGAATTCCTGATCAGGCTCGTCGATGAGGATGCGCTCGAACACCTCGTCGAGGTCGAGCGTTTCGCCCGGAGCGTGATTGAAGTACCACTTCAGCGCGCCGGTGTCAGCGTCGAGCGCGAGCGTCGTGTTCGCGTAAAGCGTTTCGCCGTCGCCACTGCCGCGCAGATCCCGGCGCCAGGGCTTCGCCTGCGCGACGCCCCAGAAGGTCGTGTTGGACTTCGGATCGAAGGTGCCGGCGATCCACGTCTCGCCTCCCGCGCGCTGATCGTTCGGCAGCCCGCCCCAGGTGTCGCCGCCCGGCTCCCCTTCGAGTGCGATGGTCCTGAACTTCCACACCCTGCGACCCGACTCGGCGTCGTACGCACTGATGTAGCAGTGACGCTTCACGGGCCGGTCCCCGCAGTCGGTCAGGCCCGAGAGCACCTTGCCGTTCGCGACGATCAATCCGCCCGTATTGCGCCCGAAGGGCACGGTCGGATCGCCGATGTCCGCTTCCCAAACCCTGGAACCCGTGCGCGCGTCGAGCGCGATGAGCTTGGCGGAATGTCCGGCTTCGTGTGTCGAGACGAAGACCTTGTTTCCATACAGCGCCATGCTCCGGTTCGCGTCCATGCCGGCACCGAAGGAGCGCCGCGGCGGTGGCCCGAGCTGATGCTCCCACAGCAGCTCGCCCGTCGCGGCATTCAGCGCCTGCACGACATGGCCGGGATTCAGCAGGAAGAGCACGCCGTCGCGCACCAGAGGCGTGGCCTGCGACGTGCCCGATTCACGCATGGCCCATGACCACACAAGCTGCAATCGATCGACGTTCTCGGTAGTGATCTGGTCCAGCGCGCTGTGGCTCCAGCCTGCATAGTTTCCGCGATACATCAGCCAGTCATGCGGCGACGGATTGCGCAGGACATCGTCCGTGACGTCGGCGTAGCCCCGCACGTCGCCTCGCAGGGTCAACCCGGGTGCGACGGCGGCGGATGCCTTGGACGGCGGCGTCGCGACGCCGACCGACGCGCTTGCCGCGGGAGCGACGCCCGCCGGGGGCGTGACAGCGGCCGCGCCGACCGCGGCGGCCGCGCCGACCGCGGCGGGCGCGCCCGGTGTGCGGCGTTCGGCGCGGATCACCGAGCCGATCGGAAGATCCGTGGTGGAGACGAGCGGCGCCGCACCTGTCGTCGCTCCATTGAACGCCAAGATGTAGGCGGTGACCGCCAGATACGCTGCCTCTTCCAGGCTGTTGCCTGCAGCGAGCGGCATCGTTGTCCGGATGACCTCGAACAACTCGCGCGTGCTTCGCCTGCTCCAGCCGGTCTCGAAGGCTTTGCCGGTGAGCGGTAGCGCATCACCGCGCCCGAGCAGCTCTTCGTGATGACAGGCCGCGCAACGTTCGGCATAGACCGTGCGCCCGCGCTCGACCTGCGTCGGCGGCAACGCCCAAGCCCCGCTCGCGACGAGAGTGAAGCAGCCGGCCAGCGTCGACGTCCATGCCACGAGCGCGAGCCGCGCGCCCGTAACGCTGCGCGCGTGCCGCCGGTAGGTCGAGGAAGTTGCGGCAGTCATCATCGA
The DNA here is from genome assembly GCA_044375655.1 of Steroidobacteraceae bacterium. Taxonomy (GTDB): domain Bacteria; phylum Pseudomonadota; class Gammaproteobacteria; order Steroidobacterales; family Steroidobacteraceae; genus UBA964. Next base: position 6,381 of record JBILMF010000097.1, read on the forward strand.
CCACCGTCGCGGTGGAGCTGTGGCGGCTGCGAGGTGGCGCCTTGACGCCCGGCTGGATGCGGCAGCAACCAGCCCCAGAGCGCACCTTCCGGGGCGGTCTCAGTGTCGATGCGCACGTAGACATGACCGGAACTCAGTCCGGCGAGCTGCGCCGCAGAGAGTTCGAGAGTGCCCTGGAAGGATCCGGCACGCAGCGATGGGGCAACCGGGAGCGCTGCAATCTCGCGCCCCGGAACCCCCACGCCATTGCCCAGCCGAACAGTGACTCGTGTCGCCGGCGCGGCGAGACCTGCAAAGTGCCCACGAAACGCCGTACGCGAGCCATCTCGTGACGCCTGCACCGACCCCCGCCCCGTCACCAAGGCGCGCGTCTCCATAGTGAACGCCACGGCATCGAGGGAGGAGTAGTAGTTTGTGGCGTCACTCGATGCAGCGACCCCCCACGCGAGCCCGAGGGCAATTGTTGCCATCAGTGGTCTCCATGCGATGAGCATCACGGCGCCTCGTGATCAGCAGTGCTCAGAACGTGGCCCGTACGCCCAGCCGCCAGCGGCGACCGACGGTGTCGTACAGAAGCGGATTCACGCCAGGGTTGTTCGGTGCCAGAGACGGGTTGGGTTCCGGATCCGTATCGGTGACGTTGTCCATCTTGGCGTAGATGCTGATCTGATCGGTCACATCGTAGGCGACTCCCGCGTCCAGGTAGAACGCGCCCTTCATCTGATTGTTGTCGATCGTCGGTCTCGCGAGCGTCGGTGCCGGGCAAGTGGTCTGGCACTCGATGTATTCCGCGTTGTAGACGCCGTCCGAGAACCATCGCTGGGCGAGCGAGAGATTCCACTTTCCAACAGCCCAGTTCTGCGTCATCAGGAACTTCCAGTTCGGAATCGATCCGGCGTTCACGCCGGCTGACTGAATCGGAAAGGAGTTTGGCGTACCGACGTTCGTCGTGAAGTCGCGCACATGGGTGGCGAGTGCGCGCAACGTGAGTTGCCCCGGCAGTCCCAGGCCTTCCATCCCGAAACCGTAGGCAAGCTCGATGTCGAACCCTTCGGTCGATATCGAGGCGACATTGAAGGGCTGCACGTTGACGAAGTTCGGATTGGCCGCATTGCCCGTCAGGAATACCGCCTGGCAGGTTTGGTCATTGAACGCGAGGCACTGGTCCACGATCTGTTGCGCCGTCAGCGATGCGATCGCATCGTCGATCTTGATCTTGTAGTAGTCGATCGACGTGCGCAGCCCGGGAACGTAGCTCGGCTGCCAGACCAGGCCAAACTCCGTGTTGGTGGCCAGCTCTGGCGTGAGCTCGGTGTTGCCGATTACGCGGGAGAGGATCGTGAGCTGGCCGGCGGGCGTGACCACGGTCGAGTTGGAGACGATCGGCGCAGGAAAAAGCTCGCTGAGGTTGGGCGCACGTATGTCACGCGACCGCACCGTGCGAAACCGCAGGCCATCGATGGGAGTGTCGTAGGTCAGGCCCAGCTTCCACGCATCGACCGAGCCCGCGGTGCTGTACTCCGTCGTGCGCCATGCCGCGTTGAAGTCGATCGCGCCCGCCGACTCACTGCTGAGCACGGGGATACCGAACTCGACGAACGCCTCCTTGACGTCGTACGAGCCGGCCCCGTCGAAGAAGTTGCCCGCGAACCAGTTGGAATTCGCGTTCAGGATCGGGTCGGCTGGATAGTCGCTCGTCGCAGTGTTCGTCGCCGTGAAGCCGTTGCCGTACGGGTCGCCCATGACACGGTACTTCTCTTTGCGATACTCGAGGCCGGCGGCGACGGCGACGGGTCCGGCAGCAAGCGCGAACGGCGTGCCATTCAACGTCAGCGCGAACGCGTCCTGCGATTGACGCGAGTCCTGTGACGGGCCGACGCCGTTGGTCACGTAGCGCCAGCTTTCCGGAGAGGGCGGAATGTTGCCGAGGACATTCATGGGTACGCATCCCGCGGCCCGGGCCACTGCCGAGCGGCACTGCGGTTGCCCGTTCGGTCCGACCACCGCGTCGATCGCCTCGGTGTACCGCCGGCGCAGGATCATGTCGCTGATTTGAATCAACGAGTCGTTGTCCGAGCGCTGGTAGTAGGTGTCCCAGGTCCAGGTGTCCCCCAGTGCGTCGAACGAGCCTTTCGCACCCACGACGACGCGCACGACCTCACGCTCGGGCCGGACCGTGATGAAGGCCGGGAACTGGGCGTTGTAGGTCCCGAACTGGAAGCTGGTGATGTTGTTGGCCGCGCAGGCGGCGCGGGTAGCGGCCGGGACATACGGGTTCTCGCAGCGAATGGTCAGATTCGCATTGAAGCGAGCGCCCGGGTTCGGCACGTTCGCGGAGTCGACCCGACCGATCGTCACCGTAGCGAACAACTCGGTGTTCTCCGTCAAGTCGTAAGAGAAAGCCCCGAAGGCGATTCGGCGGTCGATTTCGCTCGTGAGACTGGTTCCATTGCCAGGCGCCGAACTGTTGTCGCCGCCGACGCAGAACGGCGAGATACAGCCGATGACGGCGCCTCCGGCCGTCCGCGACGGGACTCCTCCCGAACCGTACTGGAACTGATACGGCGTACCGTTCGCACCGAATGCGGTCCCTTGCAGCGGACCCGCAGTGATCAGGCCATAGAGCGCGTACTGGATGTGCTGACCGTTGAGGATGGTATTGATCTGCGGGCCGCCCGGAACGATCTGACTGGCGCTCCGGCGCACGAATTGCGGCGCGAAGTAGTAGTTGCGACCGTTGGGGCCGGGTCCCACGCCAAACCCCTCGGGCCCGATCATGTCTTCCTTGTTGTACTCGAGGCTGCCGGTGAAGTGCCCGCGGCCGCCGAACAGCGAGACACCCCCCGCGACCTGCGCGGTGATGTTGCGACCATCGTCGTAAGTGGTCTGCCCACCCACGACGTTGACCTTGACGCCCTCGAACCGACGATTCGTGACGAAGTTGACGACGCCGCCGATTGCGTCGGAACCGTACGACGCCGAGGCACCGCCGGTCACGATATCGACGCGCTCGATCAGCAACTGGGGAAACTGGTTGATGTCCGTCGTGCCAGCGACGAAGGCGCCGCCGACTCGCTGCCCGTCGAGCAGTGTCAGGGTCCGAATGGTGCCGAGACCCCGCATGCTGAACGCGCTCAGCCCGTTTCTACCGCCACTCGTGTCGTTGTTGGCCACCGCGATACCCGTGCTGCCCATCAGGGAGGGGATCTGCGTGATGGTCGTGAACACGTTCGGATTCGCAGCCAATGCCAGATCGTCCGCTCCGATGACTGTGGTGGGCGTCGGCGCGCTGAAGCCCGATGCGGTCAGACGAGTGGCAGTAACCTTCACTTCGTCCAGGGACACCTCGTCCCCTTGCGCGGCAGAGTCGCTCTCGCGCTGCTGGGCGTGGACGGCAGGCAAGGTGGCAACGGCGGCCAGCGCAGCAGAGCTGCACAACATCAACATTCTGAGGCGAGTCTTCATCTTTGGTCCCCCTTGATTCGCGTGTCTGCAGAGCGCGGCGTGCTCCCGCCGCTTTCAGCGAGTTGCGTGATTGGTTCTGATATTGCGTTATCTGACAAAAAAACGCACCTTTGGGCGTGACTGTTCCATGGTCGATATCGAGTGGCGTCAGCGTCCGGGCGGCTCGAACACGTCTGCGCCGAACACCTTCGCCTGGCGCGCGCCTTCGAGGTGCGCGCGCAGCAGCGTGGCGGCTTTCAGACGGTCCCCCGCGGCGATCGCATCGAGAATGTCGAGGTGCTCCTGCGCCTGAGACTGCCGCGGCGACCGTGAGCGGGCCTGCCGATACTCGACGAGTCTGCGCAGCTGATTGGTCCGGCGGACCGCCTGCAGGATGAATCGGTTACCCGACCACTTCGCGAGCGTCTCGTGGAACTGGCTGTTCGAGGCGAACAGTTCGATTGGTGTCATCGTCTTCCAGCCGGATTCGACAATGAACTCCTGCTGATGTCGCAGGGCGGCGAGTTCCGCAGCCTCCGCCGAGAACCCTGCGCCCAGAACTCCCGTGGGCTCGATCGCCGAGCGGAAAACGTAGCTCTCCTCGTACGCCTGCGGCGAGTCGATCATGGGCTGGAATTCCCAGCCGTGGCCCACGGATTTCTCGACCCATCCTTCCTGCTGGATCCGCGACAACGCCCTACGCAAGGGGCTGCGGCCGACCCCGTACGTGCGCATCATGTCGACCTCGTTGACCGTTGCGGGCAAGCGCCGGGCGAGGCGATCGTCGGCGATGCGCAGATAGAGGGGATCATCGGGCAGTGCGGCAAACTTCTCGGCCACTGCGCCGAAACTCGCAGCGTCCTGCTGCAGGAAGTAGCCACGGTTGGCGTCGTGCCGAAGCAGCTTCAGCCGCGCCAGGTGCCGCAGCGCGATGTTTACCGGGGTGCGCGAAGTGCCAATCTGCTCGGCGAGCAGGCTTTCCCGAAGATGCGCGCCGACCTTCAGATTCTCGCGGCGAGCGTACGCGACGATCTCGCGCGCGACGTGCGCCTGAAGCGGGGTGAGTTGCATGGAACTACGCGCGCTCTCCGTGGAGGAACCCCCTGCATTGTAGACGGCGCCCGCGCCGAGCCCGACGACAGAATGCGTGCGAGCGGTCTGGACGCTCTTGCGCGGTGCAATTGAGGATTGCATTTTCTGATGATATTATGCTTTCTCCGATATCGCAAGCAGCCCCTACCGGACCGATGACCGAGCCGTCCATTCGCCCCCCCTTGAACCCGATTCGGGCCTCATCCGCTCGAGCCATCGTCGAGTCGCGCTTCCCGAGTGCTTACGGACGCCTCTCCTACACGGCCCGTGTGCTCGCCGAGAATCTCGTGCGCAAGAACCCGCCGGCGATCTGGGAGCCGGCCCTGGACCAAGTCATCGGCAACCGTCGGGACGCGGACATTCCGTTCTTTCCTGCCCGGGTTGTGCTCCAGGACCTGCTCGGCACTCCGGCGCTGGTCGATCTCGCCGGCCTGCGCGACGCCGTCGCCGAGCGCGGCGCGGATCCGCGTCGCGTCGACGCGGTGGTGCCAACACATCTGGTGGTTGACCACTCGCTCAACGTCGACGCCGACGGCGCCATCGAGGACGCGCTGCTGCGCAACATGCGGATCGAATCCAGCCGCAACGCCGAACGCTTCGAATTCCTGGCGTGGGCAAAACGGGCTTTTCGCAACGTTCACGTCGTGATGCCCGGCCACGGCATCCTGCATCAGATCAATCTCGAGCACCTGTCGCCCGTGGTCGTCATGCAAGGTGACCTCGCGTTCCCGGACACTCTGGTGGGCACCGACAGCCACACACCGATGATCAATGCGCTCGGCGTACTCGGGTGGGGTGTCGGCGGCATCGAAGCGGAATCGGTAATGCTCGGTCGACCGATCCGGATGCGCATGCCCTCGATCGTCGCGGTCGAGCTCACGGGGCGGCGGCGCTCCGGCGTACAGGCCACTGACCTCGTCCTTGCGCTGACTCGCTTCCTGAGAAGCGAGGGCGTGGTCGATACGATTCTGGAGTTTCGCGGCGAGGGGGCTGCGGCGCTGCCGCTCGCCGACCGGGCCACCATTTCGAACATGGCCCCTGAGTTTGGCGCCACGGCAGCAATCTTCGCGATCGATGAACGCACCATCGAGTTCCTGCGCCTGACGGGTCGCCGACCAGCGCATGTCGATGCCGTGGAGCGCTACGCGCGAAGCGAGGGCCTCTGGGCGGACAGCCTGACGGACGCGCACTTCAGCCGCGTCCTGCGCTTCGACATTTCGACCGTCGGCCGCGCGATCGCAGGACCCGCCCAGCCTGATCAGCTGCTGTCGCTCACGGAGCTCAGCACGCA